>CAYQCO010000001.1:0-71965 GCA_964416085.1 uncultured Lachnospiraceae bacterium
GTGAATCACCTTTTGTAAATAATTGTTCACCCAAGCCGCCATTGTAGAAGTAATATTCAATTCCTTTCTTATGATTGTCAGTATTGGTATTGATAAATTCATCATATTCTACTTTTTCAACACGTTTTGTTGAACTTGCACCCCAATAAATCGTCTCTTTCTTATTCTCTGCCGCCGACCTTGTATTTCCTAACAAAGTTGCATTCCAATCTATCACACCAGCATTCTCGTCATACATTTTCAAAATTTCATCCAATGAATACTCGCCTCCATTTGCATTGAATACTAAATACTTAGTAACATAATATGCGTTATATCCAATAGTGCCTTGTGTAGCCCATTCACCAGGATTCTCTTGTTTCACTTGTAATGCTCTCAACCTAGCATCTTCATTAGTTAAATAATATTCACCCAAACTTAAAGGAATATTGCTAGGGTGCAATGAGCCAGAAGAATCCCATAGTTGCATTGCAGGTCCATATACCATAATATATGTTTGGTCTCCGTTAGGTTTGTTGTCTTGCAATTTCCAATATTTGCCTGTTGCCAAATTTGACCAGTCGCCAGACATTGTTGTCTGTATATAATCACATCCCCAAAGCTGCCTATCACCCGGCTCATTGGTTAACAATTTGTTATATTCTATAATTGCATACTCATTTTTATTATTTGTTATCACATTTTTAATATCGATTCCAAATTCGCTTTTCAATGAATTCAATGAATCTTCACTACCACTAAACTTGGTGACCAAATCACTTGCAACATAATAACTGCCGTCTTCGTTTTGATACCACCAGTTGACATTGCCTGGAAGTTGGAGATTGCTGTTGGTTGTTACATATCTCTTTGAGGTAGATAAACCATACATACAGATATAA
This sequence comes from uncultured Lachnospiraceae bacterium, assembly GCA_964416085.1. Lineage (GTDB taxonomy): Bacteria > Bacillota > Clostridia > Christensenellales > UBA1242 > Onthoplasma. The sequence goes on from CAYQCO010000001.1 coordinate 882, forward strand.
TACTTGCCATTTTTGTATACATATTGTGGCATTTTGTCATTTGCTTCTGGCAAATCTGTTGTGTCAGTTTCTTCATCAGGTATAGCACCTTCTTGAATTGTTATTATCTCTCCGTATTTTGCTGGTCTTGATGTTGATGTGTATAGATACATTATTTGCTTGATGTTTGTGCTATCAGTTCCCGCAATGGCTCCTTTCGTTACGTCAATATCTACCACAATAGAGTCGTCACTTTCGCAAACCAAAACTCCATTGCTGAAATACCAAGGTTGAACCATATCCGGAGATACAAGTCCATATTCACCAGTGTAATCTGATGTGATGTATTTTAAGGCAGAAATTTGTCCAGATTGTAAATTGTTAAACCAGCCAAATATCGCACCTACTATTCCAAAGATACCAGCCGCAAACAAACCACCTGTGCTCATCAATACTGTAAACCAAATGCTCTTTGCACTCCAACCATACATACCGAATGCGCCATTGCCAGTTGAATATATGATAATCAAACTTATTGCTGCCCCTATCCAACCGCCCAATAGCGAAGACACAACAACTACCCAAGTATAATTCTTTGCATTAACGACATATTCAACCTGATGATTTGTTTTGTCTACGATATCAAACAATGAATAAGTTCTATCCGCACTCATCAATCGAGGATCCCAACTACCTGTTGCTATCCCGTTCTTACTTCCACCATCAATCACATATTGATTTTGAGTAGAATCTGCGAATATTATATTGAATTTATAATAAGCGCCACCAACATTAATGTAATAGAAATCAAGTTGGAAATTATTTTTCACTTTTTCCCAATTGGTTTCTTTATTTTTTAATAATTGCTGCAAAACTTTTTCACTCTCAAAATTGTAGAAAGCACCACCCTTTTGACCAGTTTCCTTTAATTCTGTGTTATTTTTCGCTTCATCAGAACTTATATATCTCAAATCTTCCGGCTTTAACACATTGCACTTGACTGTATCAGCCACATTGTCAAAATTGGCGAGGCTATATTGAGACGCTTGATATGACGCCAAGTCTTCATCTGATGTGAAGAATGTCGCTACACCAAGTCTACTATAAAGAATTGGATAGTCGTTGTTGTTGTATATTGTATACAAAATCTTGGTGTCTCCTAATGAATGAACAACTTTCACAATATTGGCTGCATCATAAATTGTGGATGTCACTGTCTTGCCATTGTTCATACTATATGAATTATTGGTTTTTTCAGTCAATTCCATTGTTCTAAACATTGTGTATTCTTCATCCCAACCGGTTCGAGATGCAGTCCAGTCAGGATCAACCACTCCACCGGTTTGTGGGATATTCTCATTTGTTGGAACAACCGTATCCTTATATTTCTCATCAATAGTTATAGGATTTGTGCAGAGTTCCCAATATTGAACCCAAGACAATCCATAAAAATTACCATCTAAATAATATGTATCCTTATCGCCATCATCGCCATACATACGAGTCTTGGAAATTGTGACATTATGATTAATTGTCTTGTTGGCATAGAGTAGGATTTGACTTTGAGTTTCGTCAACGTGAGCATTGTTACCTGATGTGCCTGCTGACACGCGGACACTGTCTACTGTAAATGCTTTGGTATGTTCACCCAAAACAATAACATCACTATTTGTTGCATCAGCAAGTCCAACAAGACCGCCATAATTGTATGTGCTTGTTTGATTAAACGTAATATTGTCGCTGACAGATGACTTGTCTGCGGATGTCTCTGAGTTGTCGCTAGCAATTCGACCAAGGGAACCGTTGAGTTTGCCGACAATTCCGCCATAATATCCGCCTTCGTCATTGTATATTGTGACTTTGGCTGAATCTTTTGTGTCTAGTTGAATTTCATAAATACTTGATGACACACCTGCAAATGCACCAACATATTCACCGTGAACAGGAGTGATTGTTGTGGTTGTGGTGTTTTCGTTTGTTGAATCACTTGAATTTTCTTCTTTGGCCTGGATATTCAAGTATCCAAATTTAATCTTAATGGTTTCTGCGTAGTTAAAATCATCATAACTTGCAATGACGTTGTTGGCGCCGCTTTGAATTTTCCCAAACATACCGCCGACACCAAGTGCGCCTGCAACATAGACTGGATTTTCTTCACTACCACCAACTGAGATAGTATTAAGTGTATTGAACAATGTAGGGCTATAACTCAAATATCCCACAAGTCCGCCAACGTTGATGCCGTTTTCCACAACAACATTGCTTGCGATTGATATATCTTTAAGTGTTACACCAAACTCAACTTCGTCACCTGCATAATAGTCGTCAAGAGTTCCAATAAGGCCACCTATACCTGTTCCCATATCGTCAAACTCTTTGAAGTCTTTGTCTGTATCAAACGCAAACTTTGCACTCTTTGGAGTTGATAGAATATAGTTGCCCACACTTGACGGAGTTGTCTCTACATCTTCGCCCCTAGTGATACTGATTGTGTCTTTGGTCATTGCGACATCTTGGATAGTCACATTTTGGGCACTACCCACAAGTCCGCCTATGCTTGTTGGCATATAGAAGATATCTTCTTGGTTCTTTGTTCCATAATTGTAATCTGTTGCTTCTATGTCTATTTTTACATTGTCGACATATTGGATAAGGACTTTGTGGTCTGACTCCCCAACAAAAGCATTGCCCACAATTCCACCAACATTGGTGTTGCCTGCAATTTTGATTGTTGTGTTGGTTGTGGTGCTAGACTCATTGCCAGTTTCGTTGCCTGAATCACCTGAGCCACCCGAACTGCTTGCACCGTCATTTTCGTTTGTTGTTCCACCACCAATTGCTTGTGTGGTAGGAATATCTTCCTGAGTAGCCGAATCTTCTTCCGGCTTTGGCTTGGTTACATAAATCTCTGCTTTGGTTTCATTAACCAGTCCAATATATCCACCAACATTGACAACACCAGTGAGTTGTCCAATATTTGTCTTGACATTGGATATTATAACGTTCTTGTTTTCCACCTGACCAATATATCCGCCAACATTTATTCTTCCTTCAACTGTTGCGTTGACTGAGATAGAAATTTCTTCATCAGTTTCTGAACTCTCAGACGTCTTTTCTTTTGTCTCCATTTTGAGTTCTGCTGCCAAATATCCAAAATATCCACCGACATTGTTGACACCTGTGATTGTGCCACCAATTTCGTTTTCACCCTCAAACTCGTGGACGGATTTGTCATAACTAAACAAGCCCATAAGTCCGCCGACACCCTCATATCCTTTGACTGTGCCAGTGTTGGACACTTCTTTGAATGTTACAGATGATGTTGCTCCCGCCTCAAATGTGCCCACAATTCCACCAACGTTTTGTAGATATATGGTTTTTGTTTTGCCAATCTCTTCATTTTTTGCGCTTGCTGGGTTTGATATATCAAGAGACCCAACAGAGCCTTCGTTTTTGCCCAAAATGTTGATTGATTGAGTAAGACCTGCAATTCCGCCAACATTTTTGATTTCCACACCTTTCCACTCGCTGTCACTCTTCTCAGCCAAGACTGAGTTGCGGTTGACAAATGGATAGATTTTTTGTTGTTCTTTGTTTTCGTCATTTGCTGTGTTGTCTGTGGTTGTTTTGTCTATCTTTGCATAGCCCAAAGTCCCAGAACAATAATATCCAAACAATCCACCAAAATTCATAGCATCTTGACTTGTAGTCTTATTGCGTGGTCCAACTACACTTGCAAATGCGTTGGCTCCTGATTCGCCTGTCGCTTTTGCTTTGTCGTTTTCTGTTTCTTCTTCACCCAACAGTTTGCTCAGTTGTGTGCCCAAAACAAGATATGAATCATTGATATATTGTCCTGCAAAGCCACCTACGTTGTTTGTTCCTATCACTGTCAATCCAGAAATAGACATCTCTGCATCAGCAAGTTCGTTGATGCTATTGGTTTTTAACACACCAAACAATCCACCAACATTTGATAATTTGCCGTCTGACACAATTTTCATTGTTTCTACTGTCAAATTGCCAAGAGTAATTGCTCCATTGACAACACCTATCAAACCACCGAGACCGTCATTTTCAGAACTTGACTGACCACCTGATGCTAGGGTTGGTATTGACAATACGATATTGCCAAATGTTCCGCCGTCTGCCACACCTGCAATTCCGCCAACTTGTTTTGACGCATCAAGAGTAATGCTACCAGATGTTGAAATCTCCATTGCAACAACATCCGTCTGAGCGTTGTCTGCCGAATCAGTTGTGCAACCGATATTGCCGGACTTGATGTATCCAACAACTCCACCAAAGCCACTTGCATAGTCAACATCAGTGTCGTCGTCACCAACTGTTGCACTGACACCCACTACTGTGCCGGCTTCCATATATCCAATCACACCGCCAGCATATCCAGATGACTTGTTGGCTCTGATTTGTGATACTGTTACGCTTTCGCCATTGCCATTGATATAACCTTGCACCATATGGCCGACAACACCGCCAGTATATGTTGCAACTCTGTCACCGCCTGCAAGTTCGATACCAAATTCAAACTCAAATCCTGAACTTTGAGCACTTTCATTGGACAATGTTGCTGTGCTGGTTGACTCGTTGATAGTTATGTTTCCGTTTTCCATTGTTCCAACCAAGCCACCCATAGCACCAGCGCTGGTTGTTCCAAATTCAGCAGTAATTCCTGTTGATGTAATTGTCAAGTTTCCACTCGTCATCACACCAACCAATCCACCGACATTGCTTTGTCCTACGATTTGCACATTTGTTAGTTTTGAAGAAGTTACACTTACGCTTCCGCTTGTGAGTTTTCCTATCAAGCCACCGACATTGGCTGGAACATTGCTTAGTTTGTTGCTGTCTCCTTTGAAAGCATATTGACCTTTTTCCATTGTAATATTTTGAGCAATCAAGTTGCCTTCAACTTCACCAATCAATCCACCAAATGAATCTTGGGTCAAGCATACGACTTCTTTCATTGCAATATTTGCCAAAGTTGCTTTTGATTTTAATCTTCCTGCAACCAAACCATTTGCGCCAGAGTTGGTCAAATTGAATGTGCCTTCGAAATTTATGTTGCTGATAGCTGCCGCTCCTTCGATTGAAGATACGAGTATGCCACCAGTTGCAACTTTTGCCTTTTCGTCATCAGTCACAAACTCTATTCCTTGAATATTTGCTCCAAGAATTGTGTTGAATAGGCTGTTGCCGTTGAGGTTTTTGATTTGTCGCATTGGAACTTTGCCGTCTGTGTCTTCTGTGCTCGACAAACTAGACTTTATCCAATCCGCCTTAAATCTGTCTCCGCCAGCAAAATATCCTGCAAAGTTGCCAGTCAATCCATTTTGGAAATAGTCGCCCGAGTTGGAACCTTGACCGATACCTACCCAGTTTTTCATAATTCCAACACCCTTTTGGCTATCAAAAGCGATATCGCAAATCAATCTAAAATGTATGTCGCTTGTGTCAGTAAACATATTGATTGATTCCAATGTGCCAGCATTGACAATCAAATATGGATTTGCTTCTGTTCCATCGCCTGTCCAGATACCCTTTTTGCTATCCAATCTTAGTTTGTTGTCGCTATTGCTATCATACCAAGTTTGTTCAATGACATAAATTGGATAACCATAGTTGAAATAGTTTAGTTTTGTTTGAGTATAACTTGGAGTTTCGTTATTTTCGTCTGTCTCATCTTTCGTTATTGAACACATTGGATAGTTGGTCCAATTTCCAAGCAATTTGCTAGAATAACCTGTCTGCAACTCTTTTGTTGAAAGTGCTTTTGCCAATATCTTGTTGTCACTATCTTTCAAAGTCACATCTTCGTTGTTGACATACATATCATAATAGCAATTTGCCACATAACCAGTGTTTTCCTTAAACAATGAGATTGGAGTGTTGTCTTGTTTAGATGTCGACACACTCACCGCTGAGAAGCAGTTGTAAACCGTTCCTGAGTTGTTTGACACAAGCCCAGCAGAGTCACTGCTAGACCCGCCTGTCAAAATTCCTACCGCACCAGAAGAATAGATAAATCCGCTGTTGTCTTTGGCAATTCCTGAGAAATTGATTGTTCCTGCATTTTCGATTGAACCAGTCGAATAGCAATACAAGATGTTTCCTTCATTGACTCCTGCAATTCCACCGCCACTAGCATTGCTGCTGTTGTCTTTGTCTAGTGCAAAATAGAAGTCTACTTGACAATTAAAGATTGTTCCGTTGTTTGTCGTTGCAACAACTCCACTTCCAGTGCTATCTGTAAATTTGTTGTTGTTGAGTTGAATGTTTAAGTTGCTCACAACAGAAGACTTTCCAACAATTATTCCGGCTTCACTTGTTGCAATAGTTTTGCCATTGCCCAAAATAAATCCGTTGAGTTCTCCTGTAAGGTTGATTTCATTACAAGATGTTGTTTGTTGTGTGCTGTCAACATAACTTGACTTGGTGTTTTTACCTTCAATCAAATAATACGTGTAACTTTCTGTATTGATAGTTTGGTCAGTTGTGATTGACTTTGGTGCCATTTGAGTGCCAGCATCTTTCTCAAACTTATCAAGCACATCAACCTTTTTCATCAAATCGCTTAATGAAGCGATATATGGAAGATGTCCTGTTGCTTTTGTCCAACTATTGTCAAAATACTCGTCTTGTGTGGCGTCTCTAAGCAATACATCTGCCACAACATTGTTGATTGTGCCACTGAACACATCTTTTTCTTCCACTGCAAGCACATAGTCGGATGAATATATTACATTTGATACACTCAGTTTTTCACTTTCATTCAATTTGTCTGAACTCATTGAAACTTTGCCCACAATTCCGCTCACCGCAAAATCAGTTGCAAAAGTTGAATTCAACGTGTTGCCATTGTTGAGTTTGTATTGAGAGTATTCCAAAGCAAATGTTGTGTATACATTTGAAATATGTGATGTCAAAGTGTCGCCATTTTCAAATGTTATTGTTTCTTGTAATTTACTTGTCCCCCAAGCACCAATCAATCCACCAAGATGCAACTTTCCTGTCTTTTGAGCATCTTTTGAAGCCCAAACTCCACCATTGGCAACTGCCATATCTATTGAAATTACACAGTTGTTTGAATTTATATATCCTATGAGTCCGCCTGCCATAATATTTTCAGCAGTTACATTAAATCCTGTGTTGGACTTTTCGCCTTCTGCATAAGCATAGGCATTGTTGACCACAAGCAAGTTGGCACCTGAACCAACTTGGCCTATCAATCCGCCAAAATATGCAAAATTAGTCGACATACTTCCAGAAATGTATGAGACTACATTTTCTATCTTTGCTGTGCTTAAAGTTTCGCCTGCAATTCCGCCAACATAAGCGTTCACCACACCTGTATGAGTTAGTATTAGGCGTGCAGAAGAGTTGGATATGTCAGCAGATTTTTCTTTGCTGTCATTCTTGACATAGCCAGAAATTCCACCAATATGAGCATCTGGGTTGGAACTATTAATATTCGCATAAATATCTAATGTGCTCAAATAAGCATTGTGTTGATATCCCACCGCACCGCCGACATATTTGTTGCTATTGCTTTCGCCTGCAATCAAAAGTTTGGCTGTGCTTGTGTTGATATTTGAGTTTTCGGCATAACCAGCAAGTCCGCCTACATATTCAAAGTTTGTAATATCGATACTTTCCAAATTCCTTGTGAATGTGCAATTCATAAACATACTGTTGACATTGGCAGTTGACTCACCTTTTGCATAACCTGTAAGTCCACCAAATGCTGATTTGTCGTTGGTGACTGAACCTTCGACACTAAAATTACAGCCGCTCAAATCAACGCTACACGATGTGCAGATTGTGGCATCCGAATCACCAAACAAACCACCAAATTGTTGCACTGACTTGCCAGATATTGCACTACTTTTTCCACAAGATATATTGACACCTGTAACTTCACTACCCTTTTCGTCAGAACTGAGTAGACCGACATAAGTCTTGTTGTGTGTCAAATTCATACTTTGATACTCAAAGTCAATATTGCTAATGTTTGCACCAGTTGTTGCTTTGAAGAAGCCTGCACCCGGACGAGTTGTATCGCTGGTTGACTTGATTTTTATGTTGGAAATTTTTGGAAGATTGCCCTGTGAGTCAAGTTTTCCACGCATTGTGCCAGTAAATTCTATATTAAGCACATAGTCTTCATAGTCTTTTGACAATGATATATTGCCCATAACTTCAAAGTTGCCATTTGGATGTTGCCTGATGAGTTCCAAATCACTTTCTGACTTAATTTGATAGAAATTCAAATCTGGATTGTCTCGAAGTGTTGGAGTAAATTTTTTGTTGTCCTTTTCCCAAATATCGTCATCAAAGTTCATAAACAAGTTTTCAAAAGTTTCTAGTTGTTTTTCGTGAGTCAAATCAAACAATGCAGATATATCTCTTGATTCTGTTGAGAGATATTTGTCATCTGTTTGGATTTTTATTACCTTGTTGAAATAACTTTCACTACTCAAATTGCCGTATGACAAATAATATGTGTAGATTGATTTTGCATTGTCGTTCTTTGTTGAAGCAATACCTTTTTCGCTATGTCCAACCATATAATCAATGGTCTTTTGGCTTGTTGCATTGTATTCCACTTCAAGTTGACTCTTGTCATAGAAAGATATTGCAACAAAGTTGTCTACTTTGCATATTTTGTTGCTGTCTATGATATATTTTAACAACATATCATCGCCAGAAACCTTGTTGTAACCAATCATTCCACCAATATATTGTTGTTTGTCTTTGTCTTGGATATCAAAATATGTTTGGCTATAACACGTCTCATATCCACCACCCAAAGTTGTTCCTACAAATCCACCAATATATGATGCGTTGGCAGAAATTGATGTTTTTGAGTATGAATTTTGAATTGTTCCGTTGTAATTAACTCCGATAAATCCGCCAGCCATATTGTTGGTGTTGTTGGCATCTGTTGTACTGCGAACAAATGACAAATTGCCAAAGTTTGAATTGCTAGGGATAGGAGTTGATGTTGGAGTTGTTTTGTCAGCCAAAATATAACTTGCAAAAGCGCTGTCAATAGACTCTTGTTCGCTTGTCGCTGCACTTACTTGGCTGAATGAGATGTTGGCGTAGTTTTCGCCTATCAATCCGCCAGCAATATATGCACCAAACACATAAGAATCTGCTCCCACAAAAGACTTCAATCTCTTGGCTGTGACTTGTGGTCCCAAATATCCTGCCACAAATCCTGCAATATCTGCTGTAACTTGAACATTGCCGTTTTCACCAACCACAAGTTGGTTTATGTTGGTGAAGTTTTTGTATTCATTGACATCTATTACGCCTGCAATTCCGCCCGCATATGACAATGTCTTTAAATACTCTTCATAATTATTTCCAAGCGTTGTTATCTTCTTAAATCTAGTTTCTGAAAGATATTGATTGCTTGTTGATTGTGCTTTTTTCACCGCTGTCACGTTTACATCTGCTGACACATTGTATAGTATTGAGTCGCCAGTAACATATCCTGCAATTCCGCCTGCAAAGTTTTGAGCAGTGATTGTTGTGCTGTTGCCCTTTATTGTCACGTCAACAATGCTACTGTTGTTGATTGTTCCTGCAAGGCCACCAGAATACATCGCTTTGGTTGAAGTATAATCCATTGCAACATAATTGACATTCAAACTCTTGACAATTGTGTTGTAGATGTTTCCAAACAATCCCAAAGTTTTAAGTTCGGCTGTCTCATAGTTTTTGATATCCACACTAGAAATTGTCATTCCGTTGCCATCAAAGACAGTGATTGTGTTGTTTTTTAAATCCCCCAAATCATATCCTTGTGTGGTGTTGACTGTTTCTGTTGTGCCATCATCTTTTGCAAAGTCAATGTCATTGATAAGTCTAATTGACCCACTAATAACATTTGCGTCCGCCGAAGTCTTTATACTAAATATATTATTATATTCTATATAATTTCTTATTATATATGGGTTGTTGGCAGTTCCCAAAGCATAACCTTTGCCATATGCAAATTGATTTTTGTCATTGTCTTTTGAAACCAAATATCTTATGCTTCTTGAAATTTGGTTGGCACTTGTGAGTTCTGGCAAGAAAGTTTTGCCCAAACTAGAAGTCGTATCATTGCTATCCAAATTTGCATAATATGTCCAAACACCTTGTGTTGCACGTTCATAATTGCCATTGACAAATGCAAAGTTGTTCAAGTTTTCGCTATCCGCAAAGTTGGTGTCGTCAAGTGGGATAGGAACATCCATACCTGTTGACTCATAACTGTAATCAAAGTTATCGCCGTCAATTTCTAGATAATAACAGTTGTTCAATTCACCAAATGACAACAATTTGTTGAGTTCTGTGCCTTCAAGTCCTACACCCACAAAAGCAAGACTTGTTGCGGTTGCGCCACCAGTTTTTGACATAGTTGACAACACAGCACTTGCGCTATAACAACGATTGATTGATGCACCAGAATTGTTGCGATAAACAAATCCTGCCACTGCGCTTGCTGATGATGTTACAAATATATTGCTGTATGAGTTTTCAATTATGCCATTGTTCTCAAACACAAATCCAGCCGCAGTTCCTTTTGAAGAAATCTTTGTTTCTTGTCCACGAACTTGGCTTGAAGTTCTGCCTCTGCTCTTGGTGTATGAGTTGTAAATTTTGCCAGTATTCACTGCCACAAATCCAGCAGTTTTGTTGGTGTCGTCACTCATCTCTGTGCTGAGATTTACAAGATTGGCATTTTGGAAATAACTTGAAGAAATTATTCCGCTGTTTGTTGCTGCAAGTCCACCCATAATTCCATTTGAGTTCAAACTAATTTCCTTGGTTTGATTGGTGCCAGTTTTTGTAACGTTTCCATTTGAATCAACACTCAAAGCCAAATAGTAAGGTGTCCCAACTCTTGAATTGGTTATGTTGCCTGTGTTTTGTCCAACGAGTCCACCAATATAACTATAATTTGATTTGGTTTTTATATTGATTTTCTTTTCATTTTGAGAAGTATTAATCAATTCACTGTTGTAGATTAGTCCTGCATTTTGTCCTGCAATAAATCCAAAATGTGTAGTTGAAGTTTGTGCATTGTCGTCAGCAAGATTGACAATATAATTGCCGTTGTCGTCCACATTCCCTGCAAAATCACGCAAGTCTATTGTCAAGTTTTTGATGATACAATTTTCGCCCAAACTTGCAAACAATCCAGCACTAATTTCACTTGCCGTTGCAACACTAAAACTCTTGATGAAGATACGCTTGCTGTTGCCGTCAAGACTTGCAATTTGCGCTGTCAATGGCACCCAATCTTCAAGTGTCAAATCATTCATAAGAATATAGTTGCCACCTTCTGTCATTTGAGCCAAATCAGTCGCAGTATAAATTGGTTCTGGTTCTTCTTCGGTTGTTTCCACTCTCAAATCAAGTTTGAATGTGTATTGCAAGATTGTTCCAGTTGTTTCGCTATTTAGGGTTACGAATTTTATTTCAAATTTGTCATCAGCATCACTATATTCAAAACCATATTTTACTCCAAAGACTATTGTTACATAATCTTCTCCAAGACCTGTGACATACAATTTGTTGTCCTTTGTTTCAAGTTTGTAACTATCACTTGTCCCTTCTGAGTTCTTGTATGTATCACTTTCCCACGACTCATAAGTTTGTTGTCCAAATGAATTGTAAGTTGTGCGATAGAAGTATGAAATATAATTTGCTAAACTTGTGTTGATTTGTTCGCTGTCAAGTTCGCCGTCTTTGTTTTTCCAAACAATATCCAAACTCTTGCTAGAATTGATACCAACTCTAAACACATCGTTGGCCGTTCCGCTCAACAAAACTTCTGTTGGGATATAATCAACTGTATAGAGCGTAATCTCTTTGGTCAAAGTGTCAGTCAACATATCTTCATTGACAACACTTATGCTGACACTCGCAACAATAGGGGCCGTCAAATCCTTTGTTGTCAAGCGCCAAGTCACCAAATAATCCCCATTGGATTGTTGTTGAATTACACTTTGAGAATAAGACACATATTTACTTATATCAGTTTCGTTTGTATTTTTCCACTCCAATTTCAATTCTGGGTTTTGATTGGTCTTGTAGCCCACAATTCTTGCACTAACTTCATAACTATTTGAAGATTTTTCTATCAAATAGACATCATCTGCGCCTACTTTTTTAGGAGTGCCATTTGAAGACACATAAACACCTGGATTAAATTGTGTAACGAGCATTTTTGTGGCTGTTTTTTGAGTTTTTATTTCGTTTGTCATTGCGCCATTTTCGTCACGCTTGTATTCAGTTGCAACGACTGTCAAAGTGAATGTTTCGTCAAGAGCGACCGCATTTTCCAAAATTGTTCTAACATACACAACACCTGTGTAGTGCATTGTGCCGTTTTCATCAATATATGTATTTTTTACAAGTCTAAGCGAATTGCTTCCGCTTGTATAACCTTGATATGACACATAGCACTCTTTCTTTTGGTCATAAAGCATTTGTTGGAAATATATTGTATAAGTTTGACCATTGATAGTCACACTGCTTGAAGAAATCACAAGTTCATCAACTCTCGCAAAAGTTGGTTCAACATAAATCTTTGCAAGCCCACTCTTGCCTGGAACAATGATTGAAGATTGAGTTTCACTGCTTGTGTATTCAACTTCTACATTGTTTGTGCCAGTAAGAGTCGCCACACCTGACTTAAAGTTTTCTATTCTCAAAGTTGTGATTGATTGTGGTTCAAAACTAACTCTTATGTCTTTGTGCAAAATTGTGTTGGTCTTTGGTGCAAATTCAAACACAAAAGTCTTTTCATCCACAATATCTTTGTATTTGTCTTTTAATTCAATATTGATATTAAACACATATCCAGTCTTGCTTGAATTGAGTTGATAGATTATGCTTACATTAAACATATCCCAAACAGATGACAAGTTGTAACTAGACAAATCTTGGTCTGTTGAAAGTTTTATTTGAAGATTTTCTTTGTTTTCAAGCGTAGTTGTCAAATATTGTCCGTCAATAGCATAACTAGCAATCGCTTCTGTATCATTTTTGTCAACATAACCAGTAATCACTTCAACTTCTATATCCACTGATTGACTTGTTGCAACCTTTGTATCAGTCAAACTTGACACAATGCTGCTTGCTTTTTGATATAGTGTAACACTGAGTGTTTGTGAAGCAATTTTGTATTTATAGTTGAACAAATCTTGCAAAGTTTTTTGGTCCACACCTTCACCAGCGAGAGTATACACAAACTTTGACAAGTCAAGATAGCAATCAATAGTTATCTCGCTATTTTTCCCATTGCCCTCAAAATCTGTAACTTCAAGTTGAATATCGTCCATTGCATAATAGGTTGTTTCACCAATTGTGGTTTCATTTCCCAAAGGAGTAACTGTTATTGAACTATCTTCGTTGCTATATCCAACATACAAATAGTTGTTCAAAAGTTGGCTTGTAATATCGCCATATTTTGCCACAAGCGACAAAATCTTGCTGCTGTTGGATGTCATAGAAATATTGTTGCCACCAACAACTTCAAAACTGTCGATAGGTTCAACAGCAAATATCACCACTCTATCCAAAGCATTTGGATTGAATGTAGACACAAATTCAAGTTCTACTCTGCCAGCCTTTTTGAATGTTATGAAGTTGCCCACAAGAGAAATCAAGTCCCCACCAGAAACAACTTCAACATAATAACTCTTGGATGCAATATTTGGCAAAACAGAAATATCCACAAGTCCGTCAGCGTTTTTCTTAACCAAATTAAACGTCTTGTAATTTAAGAATACAATAGCAGTAGATGTTGTTCCATTTGTGAAGAATATTCCGTTGTTGTGAGTATAAACCTTTGTCTCATTTTCTGTTGTTTCTGTGCCAGTTTTGAAATAATCGTCCGCAACATTTGCAATCAAATCTGTTGCCAAAGCAAGCAATGTTGGTTCACTTTTATACACGATTACTGGAAGTCCAGAGTTGTATTTTTTATACTCATCTGTCCAGCCGTTGCTCTCTGTCCAATTAGGAATAGCAAAATCTGCAATTTCTGTTGGGTCAACCAAGTTTACTTCGCCGTCCGCTATTGTTGGCTCGCTTGTTGTCCACAATTCTTTTTCTTGTGCTTCGTCATAATAGTAATAAGCCTTAACTTCGCCATTATAGAACAATTTGCCATAAGTCTTATCTCCCAACTTATAACCCTTTGCAAGCGAATATGTTGAATCATTTGAGTTGATTGTGAGATTTGCAAGGTTATCCACATCTGCAATACTTCCAACAAAGAATGAATTTTTGATTTCAACACTTCCGTTTGCAAGAGTTGACACACTACCACTGTCAGTTGAAATATTAACTTTTGCATAAGAACTTCTAATTTCGCCACCAGCGGCATATCCAACAAGTCCTGCAACAGATTTTTTAGCATCTGCCTTGTTGCTTGCAAAATTGCCCACAACACAAGCATTGTCAACAAATCCTTGAACATTGCCAACAGTGATTGTTCCGTCAGCCATTTGACCAACAAGTCCGCCGACACAATCAACACCTTTCACAAGTCCAAACTTGTTGCTATTTCTTGAATTTTGCACAAACAAAACATAAACAGTTGTTATATCGCCAGAGTTCAATCCCACAGCGCCACCAACGTTTTGGTTGTTGATTTCAGTTTGGTCTATATTGCCGTCATTATAAGGTCGGCCAATTATTTCGCAAGAGAATGTTGCACTATTTATTATTCCACCATTCTCATTTCCGTTTTCATCTATTGTGGTTTTGCTTGTATTGTTACCCACAATTCCACCAAGATTTAGGTTGTTGCCTGCACCAGTTATGCTACCTTTTATGGCAACATTTTTTACCGTTCCATTGTTTGAACCAGCAAATCCACCAATATTTGCTTGATAAGTGGTGGTTATCGTAGAAATTGCAACAAAATCAATATCTGTATAACTTGTCAAATATTCTGTTTCATCTTGATTGAAGTCAGAATAATTGCCCACAACAATTCCTGTGTTGTCACCAATAGCACCACCGACATTTATTGCAGTTGTTGAACCAACAGAGTTCAAAGTTACTGTCAATTTTTGGTTGAATTCTGCCATTTGACGATAATTTGAATATTGCTTCAAATCGCTATGTTGTTGGTCAAAATAATACACATTTCCAGTATTTTTGCCAATCAAAGCACCTACGTTATATGCTTTTGCACTAGTTGTGCTGTTTGTTGCAGCGATGTTGATTGTCCCTTCAACATTTATGATTGCTGAGCAGTTGATTATTGTGCCAGCATTTTCTCCCACCAAAGCACCAATGTTTATATCGTCATTGCCAGCACCAATGTTTATGTTTATGTTGAATTTTACATTGCTCATTACAAGGTTTTGGAGTGTTCCTGAATTCTTTTCAAACAATGACAACAAATCTGTGTTGTTTATGTTCAAATTTTTGAACAAACTTTGTGTATACATAACTGTCACACCATTGCTTGCGTCATAAGATGTCATAATTCCGTTGATTGAGCCAGTGAATTCACCTTTTATGCTTTCTTCCAATCCTGACAAATCAATGTTGTTGGCAAGCACATAGTGTTTGCTCATTGCATTAGTGATATTTTTCACATCATCCGAATCATACAAATAGAATGGATTGCCAAGTTCACCATCGCTAATATTCACAACCACATATTCAAAAATTGTATAATCTTTTTGAGTGTCGCTATATGAATCAACTGCAACAACACGCAAAACAAATTTGCCACCTGTTTCACCAGTTGCTTTCAATTTGAATTGTTGAGAAGAATATTCTACACGCAACACACTGTCAGATATTATTCTATCACCCAAATAATCGCCGTCCGCATTGTCTTGGTCAAGTTCATAAAGTTGATAGTCAAGAAGTTTGTATGTAGCATCTGTGTTGCTTACATACGCACTAAATTCGCCAGACCTTCTTGCATCACTTTGCAGGCTTAAATTGATATTGTTGTTTTTATTGAGTCCGCGAAGTTCAATTCCTGTGGAATTTTTAAAGTCAACAACTCTAATTGTGGCAGTTACAGTCTTTGAAATGCCAAGTCCATAATATCTTAATGTAAACACCACATTGATAGCATTGATATTGTCCAAAGATTTGGTGAGTCTAAAACCATAAGTTTTTGACTCCATATCCAAATATGTCCCATTATACAAATACAATGATTCTATGCCCATTTGTGCGCCAGTGTTTTCATTGCTCACACTGACATAATATAGGGATTTTATTTTTGAGTTTAAACTAGAATTTACACTATTTTCAATATCCTTGTCACTAAAACTGAGATAAGTTGAAGCATTGCTGTTGAAACTCAATGTAATTTCACTTGTCGCCTTGTCAGTAATCAAACTGTTGACATAATACACTTCTGAATTGCTGACAGAAAGTTGAATATTTGATACAGGTATAAAACTTGCGATTTCAAGATACAAAACAGTTGTGTTTTCTGTGATTGAATAATTGCTTCCTGTGTTATATTTGATTGTCACTTTGAGTGCAGATGTCAAATTGGCTGATATTGCTTGTAGATTGAATGAATAACTATTGAGCATTGTTGTCTTGAATACGTCTGCCCCATATTGACTTATTCCTGCTTTGGTTGACAGACTCACGACACTCAATTTTGAAATTCCCACAAACTTGTTGGCGCTGTCACCATAAGCCACCACAAAGTCAGCCGAAGAATTGAATTGCATTGCATAAAAGTTGGCTTGATTGCCTGCATCATCATAATCACTCACACTACCCAAAGAAACAACATTTGAGTCGTTGGTTTTTATGGCAAAACGAGGCAATTCATCAGTTGTAACTGACACAAAACTTATTTTTCTTGATACAACTTGCAATCCTAGCGGAGTAGTGATTGTCAGTTGTCCTGACTTGCCAGTTGCACCTTTGATATACAATTTTTTGTTGACCAAAGTTCCGCAATCAACTTCCTTTTTAAAATTAATATTGTCGCTTGACAACAAGATATCATCATTGTTGGATGAGATTTTTGTGCCCGAATATGTTACAGTTGTTCCTTGTGAGTTTGACAATCTAACATACATCTCAACACTTTTGTCTGCTTGAATAGTTTGTGTCAAATTTTTGTCATCAAACAAATTGTTGATAGTTGCATCCGCATTGCTTGAAGATGACACTGTGTCAATTTTTCCAATAGTGTTTAAGGTCAATGTAACTGTGATATATTTTCGGTCACTCTCTTTTGTTTCCTGCCCCTCAAAATATGCAGGAGTCGCAAGCACTTCAAAATCAATATACGCAATCTCTGGACAAGTGCCACTGCCATATTTCAAATATATTGTGTTACTCACATTATTAAGCACCACACCAGCCCCAGCCGAGCCAAGTTGTTGGCCGTTGTGAGAATAAACATTAAGTGCGGTTTTGCTTTCGTCATATTTCTTGTCATTGCTAGTATACGCTTTCATCACAATTTTGGTTGTGTCATTAGTTTTGGTACCCGAATTTATAGTCAGTTGCAAACCACTTTTGTTTTCATAATTGTTGTAAATATTCATTGAAAGACTATCTTTGTCAACATACGCTTCTTCATTTATACGAATAAACCTTGGCAATTCTTGTCTTTTCACTTCAAAACTATATCTCAACACGCTTGTGTCAATATTATAGTCCTTTGTTCCAGTAAATTTGTAATTTTTAAATCCAACCACAAACTCAACAATGTTGCTGTCTGTCTTCATATATGTTTCAGCAGAGACAACCCATTGTTGTTGAGTTGCTTTTGATTCAGTCTTGCTAATCACAAGCCCATTGTAAGCACTAACACTCTCTGTCACATCTTTGCCGTCAACAAAAACTCTTGTTTCAATCTCTTCGCTGTCAAAATTGTATATTGAATTGCTGTTGAACAATCCTGACAAAATAATGTTGGAACTGTTATATGTTGCCAAATTTGGATATAACTCCATTTGTGTTATTTTGTTTTGCTTGTCATTTTCTGACGAGCCTGTCATATTAGATTTATAATTAGCCAAAAAACTTGACTGGTCAATATTGTCAACAACCTTTATAGTTACATTGCACGAAATATCCTCAAAATAAACTGATGTGGCCGTCAAATTGATAGTATCGCCCGAAAATTCTCTTGACACAGTCAATCTGTTGACATTATTGTCCGTTTCAAGAGTTACACCGTCAACTTCATCAATAGAATACACAACACCAAGTTGATTGGTTGTCATTTCGTTTTTGCCAGAATAAACTATCAAGTCGGTCAACTTGTTGAGTTCCAATGTTCCACCTTTTACAACCGCAGGAGTGTATGTATCATTTTGTGCAATCCCCCCCAATTCAGCATAAAGGTTTATTGGGAAAGTTATCGCCTTTTTGTCACTCTTGATACTTGGTGTAAAAGACAAATTAGCACTACCAGTTGTCCAAACTTTGATTTCAAATGCTTCACCACTTGACACTGTCTTTTTTTCCAACTGCAAAGATGGTGACCCTGTGCAAGAAACAGATATGTAGTCAACGTCCTTTTTTGTTCCCTTAACATTCACCCTTATCCTTAGCGAATAATAAGGCTTTCCGCTGCCGTCTGTTTTTAAACTGTTTTCATTCAAAACAAAGTCAAGACCCTTTTCTGTATCAACCTTGGTCCACTGACTTGAACTTCCTTCATTGTCATTGTTTGACCAAAGAACATACTCGACTTCTAGATACATATTTTTGTAGTCATCGCCGCACGCAACAAGCACCACGCTTGAAGCAATGGCCAACACCAACAAACTTAAAATTGAAAATAGTTTTTTCATAAAAACTCTCCCCTTTCTTCTTGTGTCTAATATTTAAAATATTATTTCTTATATATTATAAAATATACAAATAAGATAAGTCAAAGAAAAAAACAATTTTTGACAAAATTCCGCAAAAAATATTTAAAAATAATTTTTAAATAATTAATTAAAAATAATTTAAATTAAAATATTTTCAAAAAATAAAAATAATTAGAAAAAATAAAAAAATACGCAAATATAGTGTATTTTTGCATATTTTTGTTGATTTTTGATTAATTTTTATTTATTTTAAATTTTTTTAATTTATTTTTTAGTTAATTTATAAACTGAATTTAATTTATTTTGATAATTAATTCCTATTTTTATATTTTTGTCTACAATTATTCCACGGCTTTCGAGATAATTTTTTATTGTATTATATGCAAGATATGGAGTGTTGGAATTTTCGCTTATGTGCGACAAGACAACAAGTTTTGTCCCCGTCTTTGACAACCACTCAATTATTTTGGCTGAATCCAAATTTGACAAGTGTCCGCGGTTGGACAAAATTCTCTTCTTCAAAAACATTGGATATGAGCAAGCAAAGAGCATATCTGGGTCATAGTTTGCTTCCAAAAAAACAAGGCTAGATGATTCAATAACTTTTGTGGCATAATCTGGCAAATATCCTGTGTCCGTCACAAAACTTGCACTGCCAGTTTCGTCCGTCATTCTATACCCAAAACAAGACGTTGAATCGTGCGACAATTCAAAAGGAAAAATCTTTATGTCACCTATTTCAAAATTTGAGTCAAAAGCATTTATTCTTGCAATACAACTTGGCATTTGATTGCACAAAACATTGTATAGTGATTTGTGGCAAAAAATTGGAGTGTCAAATTTTTTTGAAAATGCTTCAACACCCTTTATGTGGTCGCTATGTTCGTGAGTGATTATTATTGCATCAACGTTTGACGGATTTACTTCCAGTTTTGAAAAACAATCCAAAACGTGTTTTGTCGTAACACCCACATCAAGCAAAATCTTTGCTCCGTCTGACTCAATATACGCACAATTACCTTTGCTTCCGCTTGAAAAACTACATACTTTCATAAAGCAAAGTTTAGCAAAAAAAATTGGAATTGTAAAGCATATTTCCCAAAACAAATGTTTGAAACATCAATTTTAGTTGCCAAATATTTATTTTTAATTTATAATACATATTATGAAGTTAATCGGAAGTATTGAAAGCGTAATATATAGGAATGATGACAACAATTATACTGTCCTTGCCGTAAAGAGCGAAAGCAAGCGTGTGGTGGTCGTTGGCAAACTCCCACAAATAAGTGTCGGTGAAGGGATTGAAGCAGAAGGCGAAATGGTGCACAACTCAAAATATGGCGACCAGTTTAACGCCAAAGAAGTGACAATATTGAAGCCTAGCAATGCACTTGCAATAGAGAGATATTTGGCAAGTGGAATAATCCGCGGAATTGGTCCTGCAACGGCCAAAAAAATTGTGGACCATTTTGGAAGCGACACATTGACAATCTTGGAATTTAATCCTATTAGGCTTAGTGAAGTTAGGGGCATTAGCAAAAACAAGGCGGCAGAAATCGGCGAAGCATATCTTGATTGCAAAGTTATGCAAGAGGCGGTTATGTTTTTGCAAAGCCACGGCATCACAACCAATATGGCCTTGAAAATTTTTGACACTTACAAACAAAACACCATAAAGCAAGTCAAAGAAAACCCATATAGACTTGTGGAAGATATTGACGGAATCGGTTTTGCGACCGCCGACACCATTGCACAAAAAACTGGCGTAGACCCTTTTAGCGAAGACAGAATTAAGGCCGGAATTCTTCACACCTTAAAGCAAGCAAGTGACAAAGAAGGCCACACATATTTAATTCTATCAAACCTTATTGACAACAGTATAAATTTGCTAAACTTCACACCAGAAGACGAAAGCAAAATCAAATATGTGCTTGACTTTATGGTGCTGGAAGCAAGTATAAAATCATTCAATTATAAGGGCGAAGATATTGTCTGTCTTAGCAAATTTTATTATCAAGAACTTTATGTCGCAAGAAAACTATGTGCATTGTCGCAAAATATTTTTGACAACAATTTTGACTACTCTTCGGCCATAGAACACTATCAACAACTAAACAAAATTACATTAAACAGCGAACAAATTTCTGCAATAACTAGCGCCTTAAAAAATGGTGTAAGTATAATTACCGGCGGTCCCGGAACGGGAAAAACCACTATTTTGAAGTGTATTTTGAGTATTTTGGAACAGAACAACAAAAAAGTCACTCTTTGCGCCCCAACTGGCCGAGCATCCAAGCGAATGAGCGAAAGCACAGGCAAACCTGCCAAAACAATTCACAGAGCACTCGAAATGATGTCGACCGAAAACAACGGCAATATTTTTCACAAAAATGAAAGCAACCCAATAGACACAGATGTTATGATTATTGACGAAATGTCAATGGTTGACGTGTCATTGTTTTATCACCTACTCAAAGCCCTAAAAACAACCACAAGAATTATACTTGTTGGCGACAAAGACCAACTTCAATCTGTTGGCGCTGGCAATGTTTTGCGTGATATGATTGAGAGCGAAAAGTTGTCCACAACTTTCTTGCAAAAAATTTATAGGCAAGGCAACGACAGTCTTATCATTTACAATGCACACCTAATCAACAACGGCAAAATGCCAGAAATTGACAATTCGAGCAAGGATTTCTTTTATGAAAACGAAAAAGATTTGGAAAAATGCAGCGAAAAAATTGTTGACCTAGTAAGCACTCGTATCCCAAATTATTTTCATATTGAAACAGACAAAATTCAAGTGCTTGCCCCTATGAAAGCCGGTGTTTGTGGAATTGACAATCTTAATAAGAAACTCCAAATGGTGTTAAATCCACAATTTAAAAGCAACAACACAAACAGCGATTTTGTGCGCTTTCAAGTTGGCGACAAAGTTATGCAAATTGTCAACAACTATGACATAGAATACAAGCGCAACGGAAAATACGGCGACACACAGGAAGGCAAAGGTGTATACAACGGCGATATTGGAAAAATCATAAATATAGAACCGAATAGTTATGAAGTAACCATTGAATTTGATGACGGCAAAGTGTGTGTTTATCCAAAAAATGAACTTCACCAAATCACCCTCGCCTATGCTATCACAATCCACAAAAGTCAAGGTAGTGAATTTGATGCAGTCGTCATTCCACTTGTGCCAGGCGCCCCTATGATTATTACACGAAATTTACTTTATACAGCAATCACTCGTGCCAAAAAAGTTGTGGTCTTGATTGGTCCAAAACAACACCTTGCAAGAATGATTTATAACAACTACACAACCAAAAGATGGACAATGTTAAAAAATTATATCCAAGACGAATATGCAAAATTTTGCGAATAAAATTATTTATATTTTGCAAAAAATTAAAAATAAATTACAGCAAAGTTCAAATTAAAATAAAAGTAATAAATTGAAATAAAAAAAATAATAAATAAAACAAATAATAATTGTAAAAAATTATGATTTAAAAATAAAAAATATTAGAAATTAATAATAAAAACATCAAAATAATTGATTTTTATGCTATTTTTAAGCATTTTCGCAAATTTTAAATATTTTATATTTAATTTTATTTTGAATTTATTTAATATTTTATTTATTTGCAATTTTAAGTATTTAATTAATTTTAAATATTCAACATTTAATTTTAATTATTCAATATTAATTTTGATAAGGAGATGTTATGAAAATATTTGGCGGAATAAAAAATAGAATTTTAAATTCAATTTTTCCAGACAATATCAAGTGTATTTTTTGTGATGAAGAATTGCCTAGCCCTACACCTTTTGACACTTGCGACAAATGTATGGAATTGTTGCCATTTCTCGAAAAAGATTTTTGTCCACGATGCGGTGGAAAGTTGGAAGAAGACCAAATAGGTGTTTGCTTCAACTGCAAGAAAAACAATTTTGATTTTTCTTATGCTCGTTCAGTTTTTGTTTATGATGATTTTATCCGTCCAATTGTTCACAAATTTAAGTTCGGCAGCGGAAAATATCTTGCAAAGCCACTCGCAAATTTTATGGCCGAAAAACTCAAATCTTTGGATTGGAATATTGACATAATCACTTATGTCCCAATGTTTAAGAAACGTGAAAAGCAACGCGGATTTAATCAAGCAAGAGAACTTGCCAACGAAATTGGCAAAATTTTGAACATCCCAGTGCAAGACATTTTCGAAAAGAAAGTTGACACTCACGAGCAAGCAAGACTCAACAGTATGTCTAGACGAAAAAATTTGAAAGACGCTTTCAAAGTGATTGGCCGAAATCTAAAAGACAAAACAATCCTTATTGTTGATGATATTTATACAACTGGTGCCACGTGTAGCGAACTGAGTAGCATCATCAAAGATAGATGTCAAGAGACATTTGTCTTGACACTTGCCCACACACAACTTGACGAAAAAGACGTGTAAAGCCCAAACAAAAAATGTGTATAAAATCTATTGTCAATGTTGAATTATACAAAAAAGTTGGAGAATATCTCTCCAACTTTTTGTTTGTTATAATGTGCGCTCGTGCTCGTGAAGATATTTTTGACGAGTTGACTCGCCCCCACGAATATGTTTTTCTTGAAAGTTTTTGTCCAAAATTATTTTCACTTGTTCATACAATCTAAAATTGTAGTGCGGCAAGCGATATTTCAAATCTGCGTGGACACTACTTTTTGACACACCAAAATGTTTGGCGCAAGCACGTATTGTAGTTTCATTGTCAATAATGTAATAAGCATAATTTAAAATTCTATCTTGAATTTCTGTATACATAATTCACTCCTTTGTGAAATATGTATATGACTATTTTCGACAAATAATGACAAATGCTTATCTAAACTTTTTTTAATTAAAATGTATTTGTGCAAAAAATTTTCAACCCAAAATTCTATTCTTTGTCTAGCAAATTGTAGTTTTCCGCATCCAAAATTGCAGTTTCAATACGTTTTTTGCTGTTTGGAATTATTTTGTTGATATCTTCAATCAGTTTTTCCACATCTTGACGTTTGCTATCTTTGTCGGCTGGACAAATACTTTTTTTGACCGGAAAATCTTTGCTTACAGTTTTTATTGTCTTTTCACTTGTCAAATACAATGGGCGAATTAGAGTCACTTTGGTTTTTGACATAAAGGATTTTGGCTTCATTGTGGAAAGTCGGCCTTCATACAACAATGACAAAAAGAATGTTTCTATCACATCTTGCAGGTGGTGACCAAGGGCCAGTTTGTTGCAGCCTAGCCTGTTGCAAGCACTGTTTAATGCTCCTCTACGCATCTTTGCACACAGACTGCACGGATTGGATTCTTTTCTTATTTCAAAAACAACATCGTGGATATCCGTCTTTTCAACAACAAACTCAACACCAAGTTCATCGCAAAAGTTTTTTAGGTGAGAATAGTCTTCTCTTCCAGAATAAATATCCACAGTTATCGCCACCAAATCAAAATGGACGGGCGAAAATCTTTGATACATTTTTAGCGCCTTTAAAAGAACAAGACTATCCTTGCCACCGCTTAGGCCAACCGCAATTTTGTCGTTTTCATCAATTAGGTGATATTTTTCCACCGCTTTTCTTAATGTGCTCAATATCCTTTGCATAATTTTCTCCACCAATAGATTAACACAATGTGCAATTTTTTTCAACATTTGTGTGAAAATTTTGCAAAAAAATAAATATTTTTGTAAAAAATTCAAAAATGTTTGGTTTTTGTAAAAAAATATTGTATAATAAAGCAAAGGAACAAAATATGTGTATCAACAGACATATTCTGTTGGTTTCTAAACGAAGAGATCTCAACAACATAAAAGAAGTTTGCATTGACAAAAGTTTGATTGTCACCCACGCAACAAATTTTTGTGATACAATCGAATCTTTGGTTACGAACAGATTTAGCATTATTTTTATTAGCAAGGATGATTTCCCAATTACAAATGATTTTTTTGATTTGATAAAGAGAAATTGCTTTTTTGTGCCATTTGCCGTTATTTTGAGCGAAACACCTATGCAAATTGACCGCGAAAATACTTTTTGGCTTAATCCAGATGACATTGAAAAGGCATCTGAGATTATTGACTTTTGCAAAACCAACAACAAAAGTCAAAATTATTTGTATACTGATTCATATTTGAAAAACGCTGTGGACAAAAGCCTTGCATCGTTGGGATTTTCACCAAAATACAAGGGTTACACTTATCTCTCGACTGTAATTTTTCGCGTAATGACTAGCGCCAACAGCATAATTAACTTGCAAAATTCGGCTTATCCTTTTGTTGCATCGCTATTTGGCGTGAGCGTGGCAAGTGTCGAAAGAGATGTGCGTAATTTGATTAGCCACACCATCCCAAAACTTGCAGACGACAGTCTTTTGAAAACCAAACTTGAAAACCGCCGTCCGTCTTGCAAAAATGTTATTCATATTGCCTGCACTGAATTGAAAGAAATGTTGAAGATTGAAGAATAGTTATTCTTTGCTCTTTTTTTCTAGCCTTTTTTCCATAAACTTTGAAAGTTTGGTCAAAAGATAAACATCAATTACGGCCAAGTTTGCCAACATTATCCATTCAACGACTGTCAAACTTTTCCAATCAATAACACTTCCACCCATAAAGCAAATTGCAACAATTTCTATTGAGCGGACTAGCAATGTCACAACAAAAAAATATGCAAAATTGATTTTGTTTATCCCAGAAGTTACACACAAAATGTCGTGCGGAAAAAGTGGAATAAGATACAAAAACGGAAGAGTAAGAGCGCTCTTTATTTCACTCTTTTTTTGCACATCTTCAAGTTCTTTTTTGTCAACAAACTTTTGTGCAAGTTTTATCCCAAACTTATTGCCACAAAAATATAAAATTGACGACACCAAAATCATTCCTATTGCACTCAACAAAAAACCAATCTTTGCCCCAAACAAAATTATTGAAAGTGTCACCCACAACTCGTCTTCAAATGGCACGACAAAAATTGGCACAGACAAAACAATCTGTGTGAGCAAAAATACCGCCCACGCGCCACCACTAAATTTTGCAATAAAATCCCTTAATGTTGAAATGCTTGTAATATTAAATTTTTTGAGCAAAAAATACACCAAAAATGACAGCAAGCATATCACTGCCACAACACACACAATCAAAACAATCCGCTTTTTCTTTTTATCCATACTTCATAATATGGAAGAAAAAAATAAATGTTCAACTTATCCCCACCCTAAACAAAAAAAGTCCTCAAAACTAAAAAGGACTTTTTATCTTAAAACAAACAGACACCTAAGTGTATTGATATCAAATCTTTAACAAAAAATATTTTAAATTGTTTTTATAATCCACCCAATGAACAGAATAATGATTTTTGTATAAAATTTCTCCTGCACTTCTAAAAATTGCATTGTTGCTGTCCGATTGATAATTGCCTTTGTAAAAACCATACTCTGTTGCATCTATAAAGGTCAAAACAAAGCCACCTTTAAAATCCAAATTAAATTTTAATTCTTCGATAAAGTCAATATCTTTTAAGAATGAATCCATTCTTTTACCATATGCTTTTTTGCGTGGATATTTTAATTCAATAGCATAACTTTCATTTTTGACTTCATCGTAGATAACTATATCTATTTCGTGCTTTGTAAATTTTGTATTGTCAAAAGTTTCTTTGTTAGAGCAAAAGTTGTTTATATTTCTTTCGAATTCCACTTTGTAATTTTTCAATTTCTCCTTTAAAAAGTAACCTAGTTCAAATTGTAGCGAAATTTCATTATAAATAGATTTAAAATTATTACTAATTAAAAATTGATTTATTAGTTCTTCAATTTTTGATATCACTTTTACGTTTCCTTTTAATTATGTCTCTTATATATTTGTTTTACTATTTTTTATTGTATAAATATCAAATCTATTAATTCAACTTTTTGATATAATTACGCAATTGTCTTTAATGTTTTATGAAATAGATAATCATTATTGGAGGGTGGCGATGTTTTTATTTCTTAAATTTTATTCGCAAATAATTGCCTTAATGTCTGCTCCCCAACTTTTTTCTCTTAATTTTACATCTTCACCATATGTAACAATTTTAATTTTTATAGTTTTAGATGCGGAACCAGAATTAACTTTTTGATAAGTTATATCTTCACCCCAATTAACTATTTTAACTTTTGCCTCTTCACCATAATCAACAACTTGTAATTTTACCGTTTGTCCTTTTAACATTTTAAAATCAGCTTTTGAATATCTCATAACTTTTCTCCTTTAATAATTTATTTTTTAATTTTGTTTTTATAGACTTTCTTTAAGCAATTCCTTTAAGTTTTCACTTAAATACTTGCTATTTCATTCCGTAGTTTTCGCCACACTATCAAATTTCATTATCTATCCCCCAAGTCTTTTGACCTGATTACATTATACTAGGTTTTTTGACCTAAGTCAAGTCTTTTGACCTATATTGAGATAAAATATTTGTATGGAATTTCAAGAAATTATACAAGATATTTTGTTACAAAACAATTTAAGTCAAGAAAAGTTGGGAAAAATTCTAGGCGTCAATCAAACAACAGTCAGTCAATGGCTATTGGGCAAGAAAAAACCATCTTTTGATAGTATTAATGCAATATATAAAAATTTTAAAATCACACCAAATGAATTATTTGGTATAAAATAAAAAAGGTCTTTATTGACCTTTAATTTTTATTTTAATCATTACATTTCTGTTCGGTTGTCGATTGCTTTGTTTAAGGTGACAACATCAGCAAATTCAAGTTCGCTACCCATTGCAATACCTTGCGCAAGTCGGCTAACTTTTATACCAAGGGGTTTTAAAAGTGTAGAAATATACATCGCAGTCGCTTCACCTTCAACATCTGGGTTGGTGGCGATAATAACTTCTTGAATATTTTCGTTTTTTACTCTTTCAAGTAGAGACCTAAGATTTATGTCATTTGGCCCCTTGTTGTCAAGTGGACTAATTACTCCGTGCAAAACGTGAAAAGACCCACGAAAATCAGACACCCCTTCAAGAGCGGTGACATCTTTTGGCTCCTTGACCACACAAATAATTGGGTCAAGATTGGGCTTTTGACAGTTGTCGCAAAGTTCTTTGTCAGTAAAATTGCCACATCTTGCGCAATAGTGTATATTTTTTTTTGCATCAATAATTGCTTGCGCCAAACTTTCGGCATAATCCATACTTCCGTTGATGATATGATAGGCATATCTTTGAGCGGTCTTTTTGCCCACACCTGGAAGTTTTGAAAACTCGTTGGTCAACACTTCCATTGACTCAATAATGTTGGACATTAAAACATACCCCCAAGGTTGCCAAATGCACCCATTTTTTCTGCACTTAGTTCTTCTGCTTTTGAATTTGCATCCAAAATTGCCGCCTTGATTAAGTCTTCAAGCATTTCCACATCGTCTGGGTCAACTGCTTCTTTTTTTAGGCTAATACCCACAAATTCTTTGTTGCCTTTGAGAGTAACAGTCACCATTCCACCACCGCTTGTGCCGGTCACTTCTGTATTTTTTAATTCTTCTTGTGCTCTTTGCAAATCTTCTTGCATTTTTTGTGCTTGGCGCATAATATTTTGCATATTTCCACCGCCAAATCCGCCTCTAAATCCGTTCATAATATCTCCTTATTCCTTAATTTTTATTTTGTCCATAAAAGTATCTTTTAAGTTTTTGATAATATCTTGCTTGCTTTTGTTGCTTTCGTCATATTCGATTTGAACAAAATCAAAATCATTGGATACTTCTTTTAAGATACTCAATATTACACTTTTTTTGTCCGCTGTGTCAATCAATTCATAAACACTTTTGTCATTTGTTTTTAAAATCAATGTCTTGCCAGTGCTCGTCACTCCATAAATATTTTTTAGGCTCGCTGAAAGCGCAAACATATTTTTTTCTTTTACACGTCTCAACACTTCGCCCCAAATTCTTTCCACATCAGTATTTGATTGAAGGGCAGGTTTTTCTTGTGGAGCAGGTGTTGGAGTTATTTCATTTTGCGCTGGCGCAACCACCTTTGGTGCAGCTGTTTGAGTTGGAGCAGTTGTTTTTGGTGACACAACAGGTTGTGTATTTTGAGTTGATGATACACTTGGTGTTGTGTTTATTAGTCCCACGCACACTGACTCCAAAAGATTTTTGGGGTTCATACTAAACTTCAAATCAAGTTCAATTCTGCTTAGTCTTTCAAAGGCAGTTTTTAGTTGTGCGGTATCAAACTTTGACGCTAGATTTTTGTAAGTTTCCAAATCAGTTGGCATAATTCCCAAAGTTTTGAAATCGGTTACATTTTGGTTAATCAAAATAAGGTTTTTGAAAAACTCAGTGAGTTCTTTGCAAAGGGTAGAAATATTTTTGCCATATTCAAGAGATTTTTCTATTGAATTGAAAACTTCGCCCACATCTTGACTTGCAATCGCTTGTATTATGTGCGCAATTTGGTCTATTGAACTAAGCCCCAAAACTTCCAAAGTCTTTTTGGCAGTTATTTCGCCATCACTATATGCAAGCACGCTGTCGGCAATGGACAATGTGTCACGAGAACTGCCTTCGCCTTGCTTTGCAATCATATAAAGGCTTTCGTCATCATATTTGATTTGTCTTGCATCAAAGACTTTTTTGAGTTGACCAATAAGTTCTTCAACTGACAAAAGTCTAAAATCAAATCTTGTGCATCTTGACAGAATGGTTGCAGGAAGTTTGTGCACTTCTGTGGTTGCCAAAATAAACACTACATATCTTGGTGGCTCTTCCAAAGTCTTTAACAAAGCATTGAATGCGCTCTCTGTTAGCATATGAACTTCGTCAATAATATATACTTTTTTCTTGCCCACAACTGGTGGATATTTTATGCGCTCTCTAAGTTCCCTAATTTCATCAACTCGGTTGTTGGATGCAGCGTCAATTTCCAAAACATCTGTGTTGACTTCGTTTAATGCTTTGCACACTTCACACTCGCCACAAGGTGAGCCATTTTGTGGATTTAAACAATTTATGGCCTTGCTAAAAATCTTGGCACAACTTGTTTTTCCTGTCCCCCTTGGACCAGTAAACAAATATGCGTGAGTGGTTGTGTTGTTTTTTATTTGATTGACAAGTGTTTTGGTGATATGTGTTTGTCCAACCACATCGTCAAAAGTTTTTGGTCTAAATTCTCTATATAAAGCAATCATATATTTCTCCTATTATTTTTGGATTTTTGTATTCTTAATATCTATATTTATATATTAATTATATCATATATCAAAAGTGGTGCTTTTCAACTTTCGTTTTATCGCTTGGATAATATTGTCAACTTTTTTTGCTTTTTCGTCAATAATTGATGCTATCTCATTGTAACTATACCCATTGAGATAATACAACAGGACTTTAAATTGCTGTTCGTTTAATATTTCCTTTATTTTGGCAATAATATTTGAGTTTTGTTCTTTTGCAAGTGATATTTTTTCGGCCACTCTATCTTTGGTGACAAGAATGATTTGTGGCTTTTCGCTGTCGCTCTCAATCTCGCCGTCTGTGGATATAGAATAATATTCGTTTAGCGGGATGTTCTTTTTGGAATTGGCAACTTTTATGGCTGACAAAATTTGCCTATGAATACACAAACTCGCAAATCGTGCAAAATTGTCATTTTTGGTTTCGTCATAAGTTTGGATTGCCTTGTATAATCCTATCATCCCTTCTTGCAAAATATCGTCAAAGTCACTCCCAACAAGAAAATATTCTCTGCAAATCGCATTGACTTTGGGCTTGAAAGATTTGAGTATGAGTTCCATACTCTCGCTGTCTCCTTGTTGTGCAGATTTTAAGATTGTTGAGATATTGAGCATTATTTCTTCCTATTTTGTCTAATTACTTCATACATTGCAATAGCGGCCGCATTGGATGCGTTTAGGCTGTTGATTTGGCCAAACATTGGGATAGATAGTGTTCCGTCACAAGTCTTTGCGACAAGCCTAGACACTCCAAAACCTTCACTTCCAACAACAAGCAAAACTCCGCCAGTAAGGTCTGCTTGGTCAAGTTTTGTGTTGCCTGCTTCCAAAGCGTAGCACCAAATATTTTTCTTTTTTAATTTTTCGATTGTTTGGCTGAGATTGACAACTTGTGCAACTTTTGTGTGTGCAATTGCACCTGCGCTTGTCTTAAAAACTGTTTCATTAATTTCGCACGCTCTGTTTTGTCCAATAATCACACCATCTACACCCATACATTCGCAAGTTCTAATTATTGCTCCAACATTGTGTGGGTCTTCAATTCCGTCAAGCATAACCAAAAATGGTTGTTTGTCTTTTTGTTCACAATCTTTTAAGATTTCTTCCAAAAAAACATATCTATAACTTGGCACAAATGCCACAATCCCTTGATTGTGGTCTGTTTTTGCAAGTTTGTTGATTGTCTTTCTTTCAACTATCTCATATTTAACTTTTTTGTTGGCACAGAGCGATAAAATTTCGGCAATCTTTGGATTGGAAGATTGTTCCAAAACAACTTTTTCCACCCCATAATCCGATTTTAACAACTCTTGTATGCAATTTATCCCTTCTACTATCATAATTCTCCTAATCTATTGCAAGATTTAATATCTTGTCAAGTTTTTGCTTGTCGCCTGTCAAATAAATATATCCCAAAACCGCTTCAAATTGTGTGGCTAGGCTATATTCTTGAAAAGTGCTGTTTTTTGCCTTGTTGTTGATATGAGCATTTCTGGCACGCAGGGCAATATCTTTTTCTTCTTCATCAAGAAGGTCAAAAATCTTGTTCATAAGTTCGGCCTGATTTTTTGCACAGACGATTGAATTGACCTTTTTGTTTAAGACACTATTTTTCATATCAGTGTTGGCAACATAATGCTCTCTCACAAACAATGAAAACACCGCATCTCCCACATAAGCAAGTTTTATTGAGTTCATTTGATAATATTTGTTGTCTTTCATACGTTTATTTTAGCACATAATGTTTTTTTTGTAAAGAATGTTTAAAAATTATTTGACAAACAAACTCGCAAATTGGTATACTTTGTGTAAACATATAAGGAGATATTATGGAATTTATCAAACGAAGGAAAACAAGAGAGTTTATTGAATTGGGGTTGAAGGCTCTCGCAAGCGTTTTGGCTGTGCTTATGTTGGCCATTTTGCTTGAAGCAATGATTTACTCAATATTTATGAAAAAAATTGACGACCACAAAAGCAGTTCTTATGGTCCAGGCACATACAATTTGTATATTGCAGAGACTGACGACAACACTTACAATGTCTATATCCGCAGTTGGTTGACAGGTCAAGACGAATGGACAAGATATATGTCAGAAGTTTCACAAGAAACTTTGAATGAGTTTATGAGAGACGCAGGCGTTATGTATAACAAGAGTTACAACTTGTATAAAATTGTTGCCACAAAGACATCTGACAACTCAACAACAGATTATATAGGTGAAGAAGGACAAACTGCATTTGAAAAAATTGAAACCGCTTTGGCAGAGACCAAAGACGAATACACTTTTGCAATCTATTTTAAAGATAGCGCAGAAGCAGACTATTCAACAACCGCAACAAAGTCTAACTTGACTTATGCTCAACTCAAAAAGGAAAACGAAAACGCAGACAAAACAAAGCGTGAAGCAGCGCATATCTATTGGCGTGCACCAAACTGCTTTGAAATCTATATGAACGGATGGCATTATGCTATTTTGGTTTTGGCAGAGTTGATTGTTTTGGGTATTTGGGGATGGGTTGCAGTGTTGACCGCCAAAGAATATCAAAAAATCGAAAAGAGATTTAAAAAGACTGGCAAAGTATTTTAACAACCAAGCAGGAGCAAATTTGATTTGCTCTTGTTTTTTTGTCAAATTTTCAAAATTTGGGTA
Organism: uncultured Lachnospiraceae bacterium; assembly: GCA_964416085.1. Lineage (GTDB taxonomy): Bacteria > Bacillota > Clostridia > Christensenellales > UBA1242 > Onthoplasma. The sequence goes on from CAYQCO010000001.1 coordinate 33,636, forward strand.
TTGACAAATGTCAATTTTAGTGTATAATATTCTCGTTAAGACATTTAGGGGGTATTATGAAAAAATTTCTAGTTTTCCTTGTATCTATTATTGTGGTCATTTGTTTGGGAATGACATTTTATTATTTTGCAAAAGATGAAGAAGTGATAAAATTCAACACTTCTACTGTTTACATAAACGCTGGTGAGTCAATCTCGCTTGAAGATTTGGGCTTTTCTCACACTGGCAAAAAGAAAGAAACTAAAATCAACTTCAATGCCGCAGATGACAGTTCAAAGTCAATTATTTCTTACAACTCATCTTTGGGCAGATATGTTTCTACCACAAAAGGTGGCAATGCAACTATTGTCATCACCACAAACAACTACAAATTCAAACGTTTTGAAATAAAGGTTACTGTGGGCAACGGAAGCAAAGAAACACCTTATCAAATTTATAGCGAAGATGACTTGTTTGCAATCGGAACATCAAAATTCGACACAACTCCTGACAACGGAGAAAACGAAGCATTGACCGCTCACTATGTTTTGATGAACGACATTGTTGTAACAACTCCACACTTGCCTATTGGCAGAACAGAAGACGATTGTGACAACTTTGACGGATATTTCAATGGAAATTATTACACAATCCACAACTTACAAAACCAAGCAAATGAATATGGCGGATTGTTTGCAGTTTTGGGCAACAAGTCAACTGTTGTCAACCTAAACCTTAAAAATGCAAATATTTCTGGTTCGTTTGATTATGCAGGAGTCCTTGCTGGTGTTGCAAATGGTTATATTGACCGTATTCAAGTTTTGGATTCTACTGTCAACAACACAAAATCTGGCTCAACAACTGGTGGCCTTGCAGGAAAAATTGAAACATCTATTGTTGGCGATGAAACAAATATCGCAACAGTATATAGAGTTGCTATCGAATCAACCAACAAAAACAACATCACAGGAACAACTTATGTTGGCGGAATTGCTGGCCAAATAATCAAAGCCAATTTGGAAGGAATAAAAACATCAACAACAATCACTTCTACATCAAAAGCATCTGCTTATGCTGGCGGATTTGCTGGAAAAATTGAACTTGACACATTCAATGGCTATGTTCGTGAATCTTATTCTTTGAGCAATGTTGTTGCCAACTCTTCAAATGCAACCAAAGGTGCATTGTTTGGAGCAATCCAATTTGACGATATTGCCGAAAACAACTCACTTTTGGGTTTATATTTTGACGGAACAAAAACTGGTTGTGATTATGAATATGGATATGGTGTGGCTAGTGGAGATATTTCTTCTCTTGACAATGCTAGCAAAAACACCACAGAATTGACACAAAATTCAACATATATCTTCTATTATGATGACGACCACAATCCTGTTAGTTGGAGAACAAGTGTCTGGAAATTGGTTGACGGACAATATCCAGTGTTGAGATATCTTGAAAATGCAATCCCTGACAATATTGACACAACTCCTAGCAATCCTAGTGACCCTGTTGACCCTATTATCCCTATTGACCCTATTACCCCTGACGACCCAGACGACAGCGACATAATTGAAATTTCTTCAAAAGACGACCTATTGCAAATCACTTCATTTGTGGCAGGAAAAACTTACAAAATTATGTCAGACATTGACCTTGGTGGAACAACTTGGACAGCAAAACAACTCAAACAAGCAAACTTTGTTGCAGAAAGTCCAAAGACAATCTCAAACTTCAAAATTACAAGTAGCACAAATTATTGCGGGTTCTTCTCATCTATCGTAAACGGCAGTGTTGAAAATATAACATTCAGCAATGCAAAAGTTGAAAATAGTTCAACCAAATATCAATACGTTGGAATTGTGGCTGGTGTTGTCAATGCTGGATATATCTCCAACGTTGATGTAACTGGTGCAAAAATTAACCTCACATATTCAACTTATCACCCAGATTATGTTGGCGGACTTGTTGGTGCTTGTGAAAATAGTTACAACACAATTACAAATTGTTCAGTGTCAGCCGACATTGATGGACAAATAAAAAATGCTGGCGGATTTGTCGGAATGACTGGCGCCAACACAAAAATTGACAACTCAACCTTTGTTGGAAGATTGACTGCTAGCGAATATTTGGGCGGATTTGTTGCAGAAAACAGCGGTGTTATTACCGACTCAAATGCAGAAGTTGAACTTGAAGTATCATCTACTTCAAGCAAAAATAGTTATGTTGGTGGATTTATTGGACCTAACTTCAACACTGTTGAAAATTGCCAACTTGTCCTAGTTAATATTTCAATCAACAACTATGACAATTTGCACACAATCTACGTTGGTGGATTTGCAGCATATTCAGGCTCTTCAAATACTATTGCAAACTGTGTTGTAAAAGGCAAAACTACTAGTTCATCTATCAAAATTGTTGCAAACAACGGAACAATCAATCTTGGCGGATTTGTGTCTTACAACTTGGGTACAATTTTAAATTGTAAAAACGAATTGACAGGAATTGGTGCAGAAATGACTGGCGTTTATGCTGGTGGAATTGTCTGCCACAACCAAAACGGAACAATCGAAAACTGTGTTGCTTATTCAAATGTTTATGGCGACAGAGTTGGCGGAATTGCATACAACACAACAGGCAATTCAATCATCCGCACATCATCTATTGGTTACGACCAACGTGTGCTTTTGAAAGGAAATTATGTCGCAGGATTGTCTTGCTATCTTGCTGGCGGAGATGTTAGCGATTGCTTGATACTTACAACATCTTATGGCTTGTCAAGTCAAAGCATTTTGGGTGGCGTAGTTCTTGACTTCCCAGTGTCTACCAACGGAAGATATGCAACAGTTGAGCACTGCATTATCTCAAACGAATTTGCAGGGCTTGGCGACAAATACTTGCTCACACCTGCTGCAATATTTGCTTCAAATCGTAGCACAGGAACAATAAAAAATTGCATAATTGACACAAGTTGCACAGGAACAACTGGCGCAAACGAGCCAAGTTATGACAAAAACTTGTTCAACCAAACAAAACCTGCTGCATCAAATTCAAATTATACAAAAGCAAATTCTACAACTTTGTATCAAATTGCAACTTATACAAATTGTGGATTTAAGATTGCAACAGACAAATCTACAACTTGGTATTATGTTTCTTCTGGCAACAATATCCCAAGAATTGTAAACCTTGAAAAATAAAAAAAAGAAGTTGGATTTCTCCAACTTCTTTTTTGTTTGGATTAATTTTCTTTATTAAGCCAAAATTCAACAATTTGAAGGAGCAAAATAACTCCCAAAAATCCTAGCCAAATTACGCCCATCATTGTTAGTTTGAGACTTGTGATTAAATATGTCGCACACACCATTCCCGCAAGTGCACCCACTACTCCCAAAAAGTTGCAAAGCACAAACACACAGTTTGATTTTACTGTCTTGCCATATCTAATGTTGATGATGCTAGACAAGAACACAACTGACAATCCGACTAAAAGCCAAACAGCCATATTTTTGACAACTCCTGTCTCCAACAAAAACTCTACAAACTTGATTTTTACATCTGTGTTGGTTGTGTTGTAATGTTTGCTATACATTGCAAGCATAAAGAAGCAAGCGATTGCTACTCCTGACAAAACAAACAATATTGTCGCCAAAAACTTTGCATTTTTGTATTCTTTTTCTGGTTTTGGTGGCATAGGTCTAGGTCTTGCCGGTTGCACATTTTGAGGTGCTGGTCTAGGGCCTTGATTTGAACGTTTGTTTATCATTGAATCTTGATTTTCAAAATTATTCATAAAATTTCCCCCTTTAATATTAAAAAGATAGCACAATTTGTTGTCATATGTCAAACAAAAATTGCATTTTATATATTTTTGATTTTCCCCAACAAATATTTTTTATTCACACATTGCTCTTTTTTTATTATTATGCTATAATTTTTGTATGAAATTTAAATTACTCAAAACACCAAACTTAAAGTCTTCTATGTCCACAGTTTTTGATGAAATAAAAAAAACTAGTGGAAGCATTTGTTTGGTTGTTCCTGACAAGTTGACTGTAACTGCCGAAAAGCAGTTGTTTGAACATCTCAACATAGAAAGTTGCTTTGATATCAACATCACCACACTCACACGTCTTAGCCAAAAAATTCTTGCCGACATTGGCGTTGAGTATACTCCCATAAGCAAAATTGGAAGCATTGTGTTGCTCAAAAAAATATTGAACGAACGAAGAAATGATTTGAAACTGTTTTCTTCGCCTAGTTTTTCTTACAACTACACAGACTTGCTTTTCCGCACAATCACTCAATTTAAGGCAAGTTCCATAACTCCTAACGAAATGATTGTTGATGAAAAAAAGCCTGTTCCACTTCAAGACAAAATCCACGACTTAAAAATCGTGTATCAAGAATATGAAAACGGAAAAGCGGGACTTGTTGACCCTACTGACCGACTCACAATTTTTGCACGTGAAATAAAGTCTAGTGAATACATAAAAAACACAACATTTTTCTTCCTTGGGTTTGACGACTTCACCAATCAAGGCTACACTTTGATTGAACAACTCATCCGCCACTCACAAGGTGTCAATATCTCAGTTTATTCTTCCAAAAAGGGCAACAAAAATATTTATCCACAAGAAATGTTTGACCGACTTGTTGCTCTTTGCTACAATCAAGGCCTGCCACTCGACATTCAAGAATCAGGCAACACTCTTGACACTCTTCACCAAAATCTGTCTGACAATATTTTTTCGTTTAACACAAATGTTTTGGACACTGACCAAATTGAAATAAAAAACTTTAAAAACATTGAGCAAGAAATTGAATATGTTGCGCGCGACATTAGGCAAAATATTTTGTCTGGCAAGCATTTTTATGAGTTTGGGGTTGCTGTTTTTGACCTAGAAACTCACAAGACAAAAATCAAAAATGCTTTTGACAAATATGACATCAACTATTATCTTGACAGTTCTGCAAAACTTTCTTCAACATTTTATTTTAATTTCTTTTTGAATTATCTAAAAATTTTTTCCAACAACTTCAAAAAGGAAAATATTATTGAATTTGTCAACAGTCCATTTGTAGATTTTGCTAGCAGCACAAAGACCAAATTTGTAAACTTTCTGCAAGAAATTAGTTTTTCTGGAAACCTTGCAAAACTAAAAGTTGATGACGACCTAGTCGAATTAAAAAATTGTTTGATTACAATTTTTGATACATTCGCTATCAAAAAAACCGACCATATTGAAGATATTGAAATTACTCTCAACAATTTGAAGCAATCGCTTGACCTTGAAAGCAAACTCAACAATATTGTCGACAGCACAAATAGTCTTTATGACAAAAAAATCCTTGTGCAATCACCTAGCCAATTTGAGTCTTTGATGACTGAAATCAAGAAGTTTTATGCCAATGCTCCGCTTGAAGAAATTGTGGACATTTTGGAGTCAAGTGCCAACAACCAAAAAATTATGCCAATCCCTATGTCGCTTGATTGTGTGCAAGTGCTTGACGCAAGCGAAGTTATGACCGATTTTGAGCACATATATTTTGTCAATGTCAACAACTCGACCGCTCCAAGCATAATTCAAGATATAGGAATAATTTTGGACAAAGATATTGCCAACCTTAACTTTAAAAACAAGTTGTCACCTACTATCAACCACTTGAACAAACTTGCCAAATTTAAACTCTTCAACTCAATTTTGATGTTCAATCAAAATTTGACTATCACTTCTTCAATATTTAATGACAGCGAAGCAAGTCCGCTTGTTTCTTCTATTCAAAATATTGTAAAAAACAACATTAGTGAAAATGTCAACTCTCAATCTCACAAAATTTTGAGCAAATGGGATTTGATAGAATTTTTGTCAAACAGTTGCGACCAACAATTTGATGATTTGTTGGATGTTTATGGCGTAAAAAAGTTTTCCCCTATCAAATATCTGCCCGAAAATTTGGCGAACAAATTAAACTTTGACGAAATATCTTGCTCTGCTCTTGAAAATTATTTTAAATGCCCTATGATGTTCTTTTTAAATCATACGCTAAAAATCAAGCAAGAACGTGAACAAGGAATTGCAAAAGTTGATGTGGGAAATATGCTTCACCAGTTAGCAGAAGACTATTTCCGCGCAAAAGGAATGGTGGACATTCCACAATTTGTGACAATTCAAATTGCCAAATATATGGAAAACGACCCAAAACTTGCCAACTTTATTTCCACTCCAATATATTTCAACCTACTAAAAGAAGGTGCAAGATTTTTGTTTCACCTAAAATATCTCAATGAAAACAGCCAGTTTAGGCAAGCATTTGCTGAATATAATTTTGGTCTAAAATCCAACAAGACCATTCCGCTTGCAGACAATGTATATTTGAAAGGCAAAATTGACCGCGTGGATTTTTGGGAAGATTTTGTGCGCATAATTGACTACAAAACAGGAAATGCGGATGCAAGTCTTGACGAATTGTATTATGGCAAAAAATTGCAACTATTTTTGTATGGGCGACTATCTGAAAAGATTTTTGGCAAAAAACTTGCCGGAAGTTTTTATCTCCCTATCAAAAACTCTATTGTTTCAGACGAAAAAGCCAAGCAATACAAACTTAATGGTTTTTATGTCGCCAACAACGACCTTATTCTTGCTTGGGACAAACGTCTTGAAACAATGAACAACACCGACCTTATGAGTTTGAGTCTAAACAAAGACAGACTCATTCGTGTGGACTCTCGCTCAACCAAAGTGCTCAATCCAAACGATTTTGACAACCTGCTTGACTATTCGTTGAAAGTCGCAAAACAGGCTATTGAAGAAATCAAGTCTGGATATATTGCGACATCGCCTATGAAATTTGGTGAGCAAAGCACAAGTTGTGACTATTGTCCATATCTTGCAATTTGCCGAAAAAATAGTTGCAATATTGCAATGCGCAACAAAAAAGATGTAAATTTGTCATCATTTGGAGGTAACAATGAGTAAAACTTTTGACCCAAAACAACAAGCAGTGCTGGACTGCGTGGAAGAAAAGCAACTTGTTAGTGCTGGCGCTGGCAGTGGCAAAACTACTGTAATGATAAAAAAAATTGCTGACCTTTTACTTGACGAAAAAGTCAAGCCAAGTGAAATTGTGGTTTTGACGTTTACTGTGCTTGCATCTCACGAAATGAAACAAAGACTAATAAAAATTGTAAACGAAGAACTTCAAAAATCGCAAAACCCAACCCAAACAGAAAAAATCTCTCGCATTTTGGCCGACCTAGAAACAGCATCAATAGACACGATTGACGGATTTTGCTCAAAAATGTGCAAAAAATATTTTTACGCTCTAAACCTTTCACCCGAAACATCCATTGCAACCGGACTCTCGCTGGACTATTATGTAGAAAACTCATTGAAAGATACAATCAAGCAAGCGCTTGCAACTGATAGGGATGAAGTTGTATCCCTTGCCGATTGCTTTGAAAAAAATGCCCGCAATCTTGATGCTCTAAAACAAAATTTGCTAAATGCTTTCAACTTTATTATGGCGCAAAAAGATTATGAAAAATTTTTAAGTCTTAGCGAAAACGAATATTTGGGGCAAAAAAATTCGGCCGATTTTCTCAACAAATATTTGCTCACAACAATCCAAAAGCACGCTTTTGCAATAGAACAATTGTTGCCAGATATTGCCAGCGCACAAAATTTGCACAATGCCCTTTCATCATATCTAGAAGTGCTAAAAACTTTGAGCGACAAAAACGACCTTGTCACAAATCAAAAGCAATTTGCATTTTTGCCAGTTGTTAGATTTTCAAAAGTCTCAGACGACCTAAAAGATGATGTCGCAATAATAAAATCACATTTCCAAGAAATTAAAAATGTGGTGGAAGATTTTGAATTTTTGTCTTATATCTCCCAATCCGATTTGGAAGTTGGCAATCCGCATTTCAAAACTTTTGTAAAATTGTTGAAATTGTTTATCACCAATTATCAAAACACCAAAGAAAAATACAAGGTTGTAGACTTTCTTGATTTGGAAAGAAAATTTTTGTCACTTCTCTCAAATCCAGAGATAAAAAACGAGTTGTTTTTGCAATACAAATATATTTTTGTTGACGAATATCAAGACATAAACCCTATGCAAGATGAAATAATTATGCACCTAAAAAGCGGAAATGCAAAGATATTTTTTGTAGGCGATGCCAAGCAAAGTATTTATGGATTTAGACAATCCACACCAGAATTGTTTTTGGAAAAATACAAAGAATACAAAACGACTGAAAAAAGCAAGTCGTTTGATATGAATATCAATTTTAGGTCCAATCCTGTAATTTTAAATTTTAACAATGAAATCTTTTCAGTCCTTATGACAGAAGAAGCAACAGATATTGACTATAAAAATGACGCCCAATTTGACCCAAAACGAACAGACTTTCCACAAAATGCGACCGATGTTGAAATAGCGACATTTGATGAAGTGCAAAATGAAGAAGAAGTTGCAACTGGCATATATAGTGTATGTAATGACAATAATACACAAGATATATGCGATAGCGAAATCAACTTCGTTGTTGACAAAATCAAGAATTTGGTTGGACAAGACTTTTTTGACTCTTCGATTGGGCAAAATAGAACAATGGAATACAGCGATATTGCAATACTGTCTAGGTCAATAAATGACAGCAAGACCAAAAAACTTTTGGAAGCGCTAAAACTCCACCACATCCCTATCAATATTTCAAACAAAATTGAAATAAAAAACTGTGAGAGTGTGCGTCTTGTTTACAACATTTTGAAAGTTGTCAACAACAACTATGACGATGTTGCACTTTTGACTTATCTTGTGTCAAACCTTGGGCAAATGACTTTGGATGAAATTTTTTTGGCGACAGAAAATCTTGACGGAAATTTGGCAGAGAAACTCTTGACCTATCAAGCGCAAAACAACAATCAACTTTCATCAAAAATCAAATATGCTTTTGACCTGATTGAAGAGATAAAATTTGCATTTCTTACCAGCAACAATTTGGAAAAGATTAATATATTGCTCAACACTTATCACTTGAAACAATACATTTTGAACAGTGAAAATGGTGAAAACGAACTTGACACTCTCAACAACTTTTTGTCATCTCTTTCAGGCAAAGAAGCGGACAAAAGTTTGACAGAATTTGTGCAATTTTTAAAAGACAATATGGATAGCGACACCCCTACCAACCTAAGTGATGGTGTCAATGCCATAACAATCCAAACAATCCACGCTAGCAAAGGGCTTGAATATCCAGTTGTAATTTTGTTCAATGCTTCAAAAACTTTTAAGCCAAACAACTATCGTGACGACATAAACTTTGACAGCGAACTTGGGATTGGAATGTGCTATTATGACTTGGATGCACGAAAAAAATTTGACTCTATCCCCCACTTTGCAATAACCACAAAAAACAAAATAAAATGCTACAAAGAAGAGTTGCGTTTGCTCTATGTTGCAACCACTCGTCCAAAAAACAAGTTGATAATAACTGGTGAAGCCAACTTCACACACCTAAAAGAAAAGAAGGTTGCAAAAAACAATTTTCTTGAACTCATTTATTCTGTATATATGGACAGATTGGATGTGGATGATGAAGTTACGATTTTTAAGAATTGCACAATTTATCACTTCGCTAGTTTTGTTGTGGACAAAACGACACACAACTCTCAGCAAGAAAAAAGTATAAATATCAATGGCAAAAATATCGACTTTGTCTATCCTTATTCTCAACTGCAAGCAATTTCTTTGAAAAACAATGTTACAGCCATTTCACGTGAGCAAAATGCTGAATATAACATTTTGCCAAACAAATTGAACATCAAAGAAAATCTCAATGCCACTACTCCGTCAAGTGCAGAAATTGGAACACTTTATCACAAAGCGTTGTCCGAAATTGACTTTTTGTCTAGTTACAAATCGCCACAAACTATTGTGCCTGATGAAAATCTCTTGCGACTTGCACATCAAAAAATCTTTGCACTCACTCGTGGAGCAACCAAAATCCACCACGAAGCACAATTTATGATGTATCTGCCTTACAACCAAATTTATACTGACAGCGAAATTGAAAACAAAGTGCTTGTTCAAGGAGTTGTGGACTTGATGATTGAATTTGATGACCGAATTATCCTTGTAGATTTTAAATATTCAAAATCAAATATCGACACTTTGACAGAAAAATACGCGACACAACTTAGACTGTATAAACTCGCAATCGAAAAAGCCAAACACAAAAAAGTAACCGAAAGTTATATTTATCAAATCAACACTGGCGAATTGAAATAACACACAAAAATAAATATTAATTAATAAACAATCAACTTTTGCACAAAATAAAGAATGAGTTATTTCAATTATCACGCACAGTGCAAAAAACTTATTCAATCCAAACATTTTTTGGGTGCAACAATTCTGCCCAGTTACAAACATATTTCTCCTGCATTAGTTTTTTATTTTGACAACCACAAGCCAATGCCAATCAGAGAATATCGCTGGACGGAATATTTTGATTTGCTAAAAAAATTAAATATTTCAATTAATAATATAAATAATAATTAAAAAAATAATAAATATTATTAAAAAATAATAAAAAATTAAAAAATATCATCTTTTTGCATTATTTTAATGTTTTTTGAAAAAATAAAATTTTATGGGTGGTTTAATTAAAAATAAATTGTCCATAATTTTTTTATGAAAAAAATATTGATATTTATCATTTTGTTGATTATTGTAATTTTTAATTGTGCGTATATAAAAAAAGATTTTAGCCTAAGTGATTATTTTCCAGAAGGGCAAATCACAATTTATTCCAACATTAAAGATTGCGACAGCCAAGAAATTGTTCAAGATGTTTACATAACTCAAAACAGAAATTCTGTTATTGGCGAAAGCGTGTTTTTAAGAAATTTTGAGACAGGCCAAATATTAGATATTTTGGATGCAAAAGTTTTGTCTGTTGAATATCTGGACGACTTGACAATTTTGTTTTGCAAGACTGACAAAATCAACAAACAAGTTAAGCATAACAACCAAAAAATCAATTTGCAAATTGCAACCTGTGAAGAATATACAGTGGTTGGCTGGCCTATGATTTTGGGTGGGTTTTAAAAAAAATAAATTTTATGTTTATATTGCAAAAACTTGTCAATTATTAAGTTGAGGAGAAAAAATTATGACAAGAACACAAAAAGTTTTTACCAACGAAGAAAATTTTAAAGACCAAAGAAAAAAGAAAATAAAAAATACAAGTTATGCAATCGCTTTGGTGTGTAGCATTGTTTTGGGAGCGACTTTGGTGGCTGTCAACATCGACAACAACAATGACACAACAGCAATAATCCAAACTGCAACCAATCAAACAACATACACCTGTCCTATTTCAGATTGCACAGTGCAAAAAGATTATAATGCTGACGAGTTGCAATATAATGATACATTAAAACAATGGGAAATCCACAAAGCAGTGGACCTTGTGACAGAAAATGCAACCAACGTTGTCGCAATCGCCAACGGAACGGTCACAAATCTTTATACCAACCGACTTGAAGGCACAGTGATTGAGATTAGTCACAACAATGGTTTTACTTCAATTTACAAGTCACTTGACAGCAATGTAAAGGTCAAACTTGGAGACTATGTAAAACAAGGTCAAATATTGGGAACAACATCTTCATCAATGGCAAGAGAGCAAAACTCAGGCATCCATTTGCACTTTGAACTTTTGCTCAACAAATCATATGTAAATCCAAACGAATATATTGACTTCTCAAAAAAATAACAAAAAAACAACCTAAGGGTTGTTTTTTTGGTTATTCAGTTACTGGGGCATAAGTTGTTAGCCATTCTTCTGGGGCTGTTGTCCAGACGTTACGTGCCGCATTGTTGGCTTCTTGAATTGCTTCTACCACCACACTTACTGTAAACACTTTGTTGGCGTCTTCGTTGGTCAGTGTTGTGGGCACAGTGATTTTTGACACAAATTCTATTGCATCGCTAGACTTTGCGACTCCGTTGTAATAGTAATAATCGTCATCACCTTCTGTCCAATTGTTTGTAGTGGTTGCAAGCACTTTTGTTGTGTCACCGTCTGTCTCTGTCAACTGAATTTTGGCTCTGAGCAAAGCGTTTGATGTGTTGGCCGGAACAGAAATTCCAATCGGCTGACTATAAACACTACCCGGCATAGCAGTTCCGTCAAAAGTCAAAGTTGACACACTTGCCCCGCCTTGTGTAATGTTGATATTGACCGGATTGCCAAGAGTAATCGTTCCTGTCACATCCTGATTTGCGCTAAAATACGCCAAAGTTGCTCCAAATATCACACTCGCAAGCAACAAGACACTCAGCACAATAATTGCTATTGTTGCTGGTGTTGTCTTTTTTCTAACAATAATTTGATTGTCCATACATACTCCTTTTGATAAGAGTATTGTGTGTGAAAAACCAAATCTTATTCATCAATCTTTGTTTTTTTGTATTCTTTTGCGATATTTTCTGTTGCCATAAGAATAATCATAAATTACAATACATATTCCAATAATCAAATATATATAATATGTCAAAACTCTCCAAATAATCAAGGCCCAGAACACCAAACTCTTGTCTATCAAAAGTGTAAACACGGCATAGAATGAGAGTTCAGCAACACCTGTTCCGCCTGGGATTGGGTTGACACCAAAAGACAGTTGAATAATAACTGCAATTGACAATAATTGCCAAAAAATTGAGATATCAAATGGTTTGAAGATAAAATAAATACAAGCAGGAATACAACATTGAATTAAATATATCATCAAAGAGAACAACAATGTCAGCAATGCAAATTTTCTAGATGTAAAGAAGATTTTCATTTTGTGCTGGAAGGACAAAGCCGGACGCATAATTTTGAAATACATCTTCTTCCTATCTTTTACAATTTTTAGTTTGTATAATATCTTGATAATAAATGCCACCAAGTTGCTGGCAATTTTTTTGTTGACGCACACCAAGATTACAAATGTCAAGAATATTGACATAAATCCAAGCGATACACCAGCAAGTATCATTGTAATTTGGAATGCTGACCCGCTCATATTTTTTACAAGTGAGTTGGTTCCAATTGTCGCCATCATAAACAATGCCACAAACCAATACACCAATTTTTGTGAAACATAGTTGCAACTAACAGTTGTGATTGCATTGTTGGCTTTTATGCCGTGGCGGTTTAGGACATAAACTTGGAATGGTTGCCCCCCCACTGCAAATGGTGTGATTTTGGAATAATATTGACAGACAAATTCGCTCTTTAAACACCCTTCAAAACTCGACTTTTTGTTAAACTTTTTTGACAAAATATAAAGTCTAATAGCAATACAAAATTCTGCGACCAAAAAGCAAGCGATTGCAAGGACAAAAAACACCATATGATGCTCATTGTTGAACACGTTGGAAATTGAACTTACACCCTCTTCCGAATTGACTTGTATGCCCAGCACAACTCCCACAGCGATAATGTTTACAATAAAAAATAAAAGTGACCAGATTTTTGATTTTTTGTTTTGGACTTGTGGCTTTATTTTTTTTGTCTTGGTGTTTAGTCCATAAAAAAACCAAATGCGATTTTCTTCTGTCGCATTATTATGATACACTTTTCCCTTATAAACTTTCTTTATCACAATAACCACATTATAACAAAAATCTCCAAGTTATGCAATGGTTTTTTATGATTTAAGCAAGAAAAAACTCTCAAAATTAAATTTGAGAGTTTATTTTTTACAAAACATCAAGTGTATTGTTTAATTTTGTGGAATAAATTGTCACATTGCTGCCTTTCAAACTTGCCACAATTTGCTCTTCATAATCAGTATAACCATTTGAAGAAGCATAAACTGAACCAGTTGAAGCAGGATAAACAAGGTCAAACAAAACATCAAAATATGTCTTGCCAGTGAGTTCGTTTGACAATGTATAATACAAGTTGTTTGTTTGTGAATTGTCTCTTGAAATAACCACTGCATTTCTGTCAGCATAATTGAAGTCTGCTTTTACTTCGCCAACGCAATACAACAAATGCACACCATATTGGGTAACGATGTATTCGTTTGACTCAGTTTTTGTAAGGTTATTTTTCAAAAGTCTAATTGCTTCGTCAGTAAACTCTTCAACCATAGAACTATATTCTGTGTCGCCGTCATAACCAATTACATAAGGCTTGTCAGCAGTCAAAGTTGCAGTGTCGCTTGTGTATCTAAACATAAAGTCAACAAAGTCATCAAGACTCTTTACGCCGTTTTTGTATTCTTGCAAAATTTCTTCTATTGTCTTGTCGCCATCAATCAATTCACCAGTTTCAGTATCTCTTTCTTGGTGAGTTTGGCTCAAAATTGTTGAAGTTTTGTAATTTGCAAATTGTTCTTCGTCATAAATACCTGTTTCTTCTTTCTCGTCAAGTGCAGTAAACACATCTTCATCAACTGGAAGCAACACGTGCAAGAAATATCCAAATTTGCCAGTTGCATTTTCTGGTGTGTAATACACCATTTCCGCATCTGAACCAACAGTTTTTAGATAATTGTAATAATCTGTTAAAGAATTGGTGTATTTTGCGTGGTCAGTTTCCACCAACTCAACATATTTGTTCAACAATTTGCTTGTAGAAAGTGTTTCGTGTGCAACATAATAATCTTCAAAATTTGAGATATATGCAGTTTGAACTTGGTTGTCATACAATCTTTCAATAAGTCTCTTTATCAAACTTTCAGTGTCAGTAGAATACTTGTTGCCGTCAGCATCTCTCAAATAATATTCATAATTGATAAGGTTTTTTGACAACAAACTCAATGCCTTGTTGGATAGCACGTCATAATTTTCTTCAAGATATTTGTTGTAGTTTATATTTTCCATAAATTTGGCGTATATCTTGCCAACAATTTCGCTCTTTTTCTTTGAAGAATAATTTGCAACATAGTCGTGGTCCAAAGCATATTCTGTGATTGTTTCGTCTTTTTCGTCAAGATATTTGATTATGTCGCTGCCATATTCAAGTTCTGCTCTTTTTGAATATTGATAGTCTGTTTTTTTGTATACAGTTGACTCTTCCTCATCTTCTGTTTCTTCTGGCTCGTCAACGTTATACATTTCTCGTGCAGTTGTCAAATAACTATCAAAACTAGATTGAAGTGAATCCAGCACTTCTTGATAAATCTCGTTGATATCATATTCTGTCAAAGCATATCTGTCGTCTTGCTTGATATAGTCAGCCAAAAGACGTCTGTCAATCATAAGATTTAATGTGGATTTTAGTGCTTCTTCTTGGCTCTTGCCTTGTTGACTCACATAATAACTATATCCATAATTGTTGTAAGAATTAATCAATTCGTGTCTAGTGATTTCATAGCCGTTGACTTCGGCTACGACTTCATTGTAATATTTTACATAATCCACTTTGAATGTGGAGCAACCAGCAAAGCAACAAGTCACAACCATAAGCAAAGTCATAAGTAATACGGTAATTTTTTTCATTCAGCCTTTCTCCTTAAAATGTTTCCCCATACATTCTCGTATATTATAATAGAAAATAATCAAAAAATCAACTAATTTGACTATATTTGTGCGGATAAAAATTCCACAAAATAACCTTGTGCTGTATCGGGTGAAAATTCGTTTGTCTTCAACCTAATTGTTGGCAATTCTGTATTTAATAAACTAATTTTGCCAAATTTGTTGATAGTTGAAAGCAATTTGCCGCTGTCAAAGTCTTCTTTGTAGAACACGATTGAATAGTTGTTTTTGTTGATTGTGATATGTTTTGCCCCAACTTTTTGCGCAAGGGCTTTGATTAGTGCCACATTTGTAAGTTGCAACACTTCTTTTGGAAGTCTGCCATAACTATTTTTGAGTTCTCCAACAACTTGTTTTTGACTTTCTATGCTGTCAATGTTGGAAATTTTTGAATAAATACGCAGCTTTTCTGCTTCGTCTGCAACAAAATCATTTGGAATTTTGGCAGAAATTGCAATGTCAAGTTTGACTTCTCTCTTTTCTTCCACCTTTTCGCCTTTGAGTCTTTTTGTCGCTTCTTCAAGCAATCTAACATACATATCATAACCAACTTTTATCATATGTCCGTGTTGCTCACGTCCCAAAAGTTCGCCTGCACCCCTAAGTTGCAAGTCACGCATAGCAATCTTAAACCCACTGCCAAGGTCAGTGTTTTCTGCCAATGCTTCAAGCCTATTGGTAGCGTCAATCGTAATAGTTTTGTGCTTTGGATAAGTAAAGTAAGCATATGCCTGTTCATTGCTTCGGCCAACTCTTCCCCTAAGTTGATAGAGTTGAGACAGCCCCAAATTTTGACTATCCAAAACAATCAAGGTGTTGGCTTTTGGAAGATCAATTCCGTTTTCTATCAAGATCGTTGACACAAAGACGTTTGTTTTGCCGTCATAAAGCCTTTTTATTGCATTTTCAAGTTCAACTTTTGCCATTTTGCCGTGTGCGACATCAAACCTGCATCTCTCATCATTCAATTCATCCATAAGATTTTTTGCAAAAGTAAAAATCTTTTCTATATCATTGTATACAATCAAAACTTGACCGCCGCGGTCTATTTCGTTTTTCACAACTTCGGCACAAGTCGTCATATCAAATGGGGTCACATAAGTCTTGACTGGGAGTCGATTTTTTGGTGGCGTGTTGATAATGCTAATATCTCTCAACGTTAGCATTGCCATATTGAGTGTCCTTGGTATTGGTGTAGCCGACATTGTGATAACATTGACATTGTTTTTTATCCCTTTGAGTTTTTCTTTGGCCTTAACACCAAATCTTTGCTCTTCATCCAACACCAAAAGTCCCAAATCTTTAAACTCTACTCCGTCTGCAAGAATTGCGTGCGTAGCACAAATTACATCAATTTGACCGTTTTTGAGTTTATTTAGTATTTCTTTCTTTTCTTTGGCGGTTTTAAATCTGTTGAGCATTTCAACTCTAACACCAAAATCCTTAAATCTCTTTGAAAAAGTCATAAAATGTTGCAGGCTCAAAATTGTTGTCGGAGCCAAAAGTGCTGTCTGCTTGCCATCAAGGAATGTCTTAAAAATCGCACGCATTGCAACTTCTGTCTTGCCATATCCCACATCGCCACAAACAAGACGGTCCATAACTTTTCCGCTCATCATATCGTTTTTTATGTCTTGAATTGCAAGGGATTGGTCAGGGGTCTCTGTCCATTCAAAAGAGTTTTCAAACTCAGCCATTAGATAGTTGTCTGGTGAATACTTAAACCCTTTTGCCTGAGAACGTTTGGCATAAAGTTCCAAAAGTTCTTTGGCCATTTCTTCAACCGCTTTTTCTGTTCGCTTTTTGGTTTGGGCAAATTCTTTTCCGCCAAGTCTATTGAGTCTAACTTCACCACTGCCCATATAGAGCGACAAATAATCCGTATTTTCAGTTGGAACGTATAGCACGTCACCTTTTTGATACACAATCTTAAAAAAGTCTTTGTCTGCACCCAAAACTTTTAACGTCACAACACCTTCACAAAGACCTATTCCGTGAATTTCGTGAACGACATATTCGCCCGCTTTTGGCAAAAATTTTAGTTTGCTTGCTGTCTTTTTTGCTACTTCTTTTTTCTTGGCAAAATTGCTCCCACCAACATAAAAAACATCTTCATCTTTCAAGCAAATATTGTAAGGAATATTTGAGTCGGTAAGAATAAAACCATTGCTATTTTCATTGGTTGAAAAAGGAATGTTTTGTTTAAACAAAATTTCTTTTATTGAATTTTTTGTAAATTCGTCATTTAAGCATAATTTAATTTTTTTATTTTTTAATTCTTCAATAGAAAAATCATTTTTTAATAAATTTAAATTATTTAAATAATTGTTTAATATTTTTGAATTAAAATCAAAAAAATTGTCATTTTGATTAAAAATACTGCCATTTTCAATAAAAATATGCTTATTTTTGCTATTTTCTAAATTTTTTGAAATTTTTTCAATTAATTTTTTATTAATTAATTTATTTTTTATTTTATTGTTTATTTTTGCAACTTTTTCATTATTTAATTTTTCGTTTTCTGTATTTAATGTCAACACATTTTGAAGAACAATTATTGGATTTTTTAAATAATCAACAAGGTGAAAATTTTCAATATCAAAGCAAGGCAAAAGTTCGGTTGGGATATTGTCTTTGTCAATTCCAAGGTCAAAAAAGTCACCTTCAAGAGTAGAAGAAAAATCTTTTAGATTTTGCTCAACAATTTGTTGTTCTTGCTCGTTTAACAAAACAATTTTGTTGGGCAATATTTTTATTTCATCAAGGCTTTTTATCCTTGCAAGATTGATGTTGTCATAATAAATTATGCTCTCAATTTCGTCATCAAAAAAGTTTATTCGCACCAAATAATCGTGCGAGCAGGTCATAATGTCAACAATGTCTCCGCGGACAGAAAACTCGCCAATTGCATCAACAAAATCCACACGTTTGTATCCAATTTCCACAAGCATTTTGGACAAACTGGACAAATCATAACTCTTGCCACATTCAAGTTGGATTGTTGAGTTTTTAAAGTTTTTTGGGCTTGTCAAATTTGTTTTGAGTCCAGCCAAAGTTGTAACGACTGTATCCACATTGCCCATCACGCATTCATTCAAAGCATTGATGATTTTATATGTATTGTCCTTGCTTTGAAATTTTGAAAAAACAAATTCACTGTCAAAACTGTCAATCAAGACGTTTTCTTTTCCAAGTGCGGTCAACTGCTCGCTAATCTTAAAAGCATTTTCCACACTTGAAGCGACAAAAAATATAGGCGAGTTTATTTTTGACAAAAAATATCCCTGCTCGCCAATTCCAGCGCCACTCAAATATATGTCGCTTGTCTTTAATTTTTCTAGTGCTTGCTCAACAATCATTAGGCTTCCACCATTTCCTTGATTTTTTCTATTGCCATATCAATCGCTTTGTCAATTTCCTCTTTTGACATCATATCAATGTTGGACAAAACATAATCAGCAAGACCCATTCCGTCTGGTTTGCCAATGCCTATTCTTATCCTTGGAGTCTCGCCAACTTTTTTTACAATATCCCTAAGTCCATTGTGAGTACCAGCGCTTCCGCCTTCTCTAAAACGCATTGCACCTTTTGGCAAATCTATATCATCCAAAACAATCAATATGTCTTGATTGGAGACTTTGAAATATTTTTTAAGTTCAGCGACCGCATCCCCTGACAAATTCATAAAAGTCAAAGGCTTGGCCAAAATTATATCGCCCAACTTGGCAATTTCGCATTTGCATTTTTTCTTTGAAAAATCTATCCCCCACAATTTTGCAAGCCTGTCAACCGCCATATAGCCAATATTGTGATAAGTCTTCGCATACAATCCGCCCGGATTGCCCAATCCAACAACAATTTTCATAAATACCTCGTCATCATTTTATCACAATTTTTCAAAAAAATAAATAGGTTGACCAAATTTCTCATATTATTATTTGATTTATTTGCCAATTTTTATTATACTTTATATATGAGTGACAAAAAATTTGATGCAAAAAAGTCCGCGCTAGTATTTTTACTGGCATTTTTGTTAGCACAAATTGTTATGGCGATTTGGCAAATTGTTTTGTTGTCAATACTCAAAGCGTGCGGTTATCACAATGTCGACAATTTTTTGTCCAACCCATATTTGTATTGTGTATATAGTTTGGGGCAATTTGCTGTGTTTGTGTCAATATTTGTGATTTGTTACAAAAAATTTGGCTTAAAAGACGAAATCAAACAAGAAAAACTTGACATAAAATGGTTGTTGGTTTTCCTTGCACTTGGTGTTGTAACTATGTTTGCATTGTCAAGTTTTGTCAACTATTTCACCACAGCGCTCAATCTTATGGGTCAACCGTCCAATGTTTTGCAATATTCAATAGACAGTTGGCAAAGTTATTTAATCTCATTGATTAGTCTTGCAGTTCTGCCTGCCGTTGGAGAAGAGTTGTTGTTTAGGGCAACCATATTCAATGGATTAAAACAAAAAGGCAAATTGTTCGCGGTTGTTTTGTCAAGTGTTATGTTTGCGATTTTCCATTTTAGCCTGTCTCAGTTGTATTATCCGTTGTTGTTCGGAATGTTGTTGGGGCTAGCCTATGCCTACACAGACAACTTGTGGGTGCCAATCAGTATGCACTTTTTGAACAATGCACTCAACCTTACCCTACAATTTGTGTCAAGCTCAAACACAATCTCCACCCCAAAATTGTGGATAGTAATAATTGGTGTTGTTGTATATTTGCTGATATTATTCTTCTCTCTCTTGCTTCTCAACAAAAAAGAAAGCAACACACCAGAACAAGTTACAGACAACAATAAAACCAACGACAAAAAAGAAAACTTTTTTGAAAGCGATACATTCAAAATTTCTTGGCCGATTGCGGTTATGGTTGTTTTGTATATATTGTTGGTATTTCTAACATAATAAATTTTTAAGGAGCATAAGATAGAAAAGTGAAAGACAAAAAATTATTTTTAATCAATCTCATATATTATTTGGCAATGATACTTGTTGCCATAATTTTTGTGATCGGAAGCGCTGGATATTTGACGAGCGAATGGTTGTCAACATTTTTAATTCAAATTGTTGTTGTCGCCGGAATTCCTATTTTGATGTATTCTTTGTGCGTAACCAAAAGTGTAAAGAAAACATTTGCCAATTTTGGATTTAAAAAGATGTCAGGCAAACTGGTTTTGTTGTCAATCGCAGTTGCTGTGACACTTTATTTACTCAACATTTTTGTGGCGGACAGTTTTGCAACCATAATTGTTTTGCTTGGTTACGAGTCATCAATCCCAGCACTTTCTATCAACTACACATCAATGCTCAGCGACTTCTTTTTGACCGCTTGTTTGCCCGGACTTTGTGAAGAAATTTTGCACAGAGGCCTAATTTTGAATGGCTGCAAAAAAGAAGGTTATACAAGATATGGACTAATCTGTTCTTCAATCCTTTTTGGACTTTTGCACCTAAACATTTTGCAATTCTTCTATGCGACAATTTTGGGATTTTGTATGGGCCTTGCAGTGCTGGCTACCGACAGCATTTGGACAGGAATTATCTGTCACTTCACCAACAATTTTTTGAGTGTGTATTTTAGTTATGACACTGGGCTCCCTATCCAAAGGCTTTACAACTATTTGTTTGACAAAATTATCAACCTTTCACCAATCCTATTGATAGGATTTTGTGCTGGCGCAATGCTTGGACTTGTGTATTTGTTCAAATGGCTATTAAAATTAATCAAAAAACAACGGTTGAAAGAATCTGTCGACAAACTGACTCGCGAACTAAAACTTGACAATCTGGACAGCATTGAGGCCGAAGCAAAAATCAATGAAGTCAACGAGTTGTTGAAAAACAAAAAAGACACTCGTCTCACCAACAAACAAAAACCAAGTTTTGTTGACAACCTATTCCTAATTTGCTCAATAATTTTGGGAGCAGTTGCCACAATATTTACTTTTGTTGTAGGTATAATTTAAAAGTGCTCTAATTAGAGCATTTTTTAACACAAAAAATTCTCCTTGCATAAATAGACTTAGGAGAAAATATGAACTTTCAAGACCTTTTAAACAGAATTGTCAGCCTTCAAGATGAAGGGTTGGAACTTTTTAACATTGGCAAAAGCACATTAAACAAAAATATCCTTGCCACACACCTAGGGAGTTTTGACGGCACACAAATAATTATTCAAGGGGGTATCCACTCGCGCGAATACATATCTACGCTTTTGATGATTGAGCAAGCAAGATATCTCTATGTCAACGATTTGGTGAAAGACGGCGGAATATATTTTGTGTTTTTGACCAATCCAGACGGAACAGAAATTGCGCTTGACGGAATAGGCAACATTCCTTGCGAAATCACCAAACAATATTTGACTTTGGGCAACAACAATAGTGACGATTTTTCACTATTCAAGGCAAATGTAAATTTGGTCGACCTAAACACAAATTTTGATGCAGACTGGGGCGAAGGAAGTCAAAATGTTTTTTGCCCTAGCAGTGAAAACTTTGTGGGATTTTATCCAAATAGTGAAAGAGAAGTGCAAAATTTAATCACCTTTACACAAAGAATAAAACCAAGTTTGACAATTTCCTATCACTCAAAAGGCGAAGTAATATATTATGGTTTTGCTGGTGAGAGCGAGCAAGATATTGTGAGAGACCGCAATATTGGTGAACAACTGTCTGCTCTCACAGGATACCCATTGATTTTTACCGAAAACAGCACTGGCGGATACAAAGATTGGTGCATAAAAAATCTGCAAATTCCGTCTTACACAATCGAAGTTGGCTCCAATCTTTTGTCCCACCCAATAGGCGAAGAAAACTTGCCAGAAATCTTTGAGCAAAACAAAGACGTTCCGCTCCTTGCATTAAATCTCGCCATAATGTATCAAAACGAAATCAACACATTGTTTAATCGACCCAATCAAAAAATCCAAAAAAACTTGTTCGAAAAAATTAAATCTTTAAAATAGAAACCATTTATTAGCAACTCAGCCACATTTTAAAAGACAAATCCAATTATAGATTTGCCTTTTTTAATAGTTATATTACATCTAATCCATATTTAGATTATCATATTCAAATAATTGCGAATTTAAAAACTCAGACACGCTCATATTAAAACCATCAGCAATCGCTATTATGGTTTTCAGGTTAACCCCTTTTGTTTTTCCTTTCATAATACTTTTTATTGTTTCGTGAGACAAACAAGCATTGCGCTCCAATCTATATTGCGAAATATTCTTTTCTTTTAATAATTCTAATATTCTTACTGATACCGCTTGACTAATATCCATACTAACTCCTAAGGGGTATTTTTCACATATTAGTTTAAATCAATACAATTTAATTTTATGGGTTAAATTTAACCTAAACAGTTGACATCAATATTTATTTATTATATAATACAATTATATTAGGGGTGTATTTTAACCCTATGTAGGAGAATTATATGAAAAAGGGCACAAAAATATTGGTTATTTGGGTAGTGGTATTAGCATTTATTATTCCGCTTGCAACATTGGTTTTTAGCAGTATCGATATGCAAGATAATACACAAGAACAACAATTAGTGACTGAATTGGCCGAAAATTTTAGCATAACAAATAGCAAGTATGCTAAAAAATTGGAAAACGCATATCAGCAATATCCTAATAACGAAGAAATATGCGCAATCTATTGTTATTACAATGCATTATATTATCAACAAAAAAACAATCAGTATGACGAAACCATTGACTACACTATTTACTCTCAATTATATTTACGACAAATCAATTCATCGTATTCGGGTGTAATGTCCGCACAAATTTACAGTTTTGGCATATCGTTATTTGGTTCAAAAACAAAATGGGATAATGAAACGGTATACTTTAAAGCCAAATACAACACATTATCACAGACAGACAAAAAGACAATAATTAAATGGATAAAAAATCGTTATTCTTATTATGGGAATAAAGAAGATTATTCACAAGAAGTCTTTAATGATGCGGCAACTTATTTTGGTTTATTATATGAAGAAATTGATATGTTGTGGAGTGAATATAGTCTCAATCCTTATCCGTTATATTAATATTGCTTGTTAGAAAAACAATTAAAAGGAGGAAATATGGCATTAATTAATTGTCCTGAATGTGGACATCAAGTATCAAACACTGCAAAAAGTTGTCCAAATTGCGGAACCCCAATCGACACCGCAATGCACTGTCCAAAATGCGGAAGCACTAATGTCAAAACTATTAGCGGTGCAAGCAAAGTGGTTTCTATTTGGGCTTGGGGAATATTCTCCGCCAACAAAGTTTTGAGTAAATTCCAATGCAAAGATTGCAAATTTAAATTTTAAAACTTAAAACATCTTTTCAAATTGAATTTTGTGTGATATAATAAGGTATGAATTATATTGAAGAATGTATTAAGGAAGCGGAAAAAGCAGGCAAAAAAAATGAAGTGCCAATCGGAGCCATAATTGTAAAAAACGGCAAAATTATTGCACGTGGACACAACAAGCGAGAGCATAGTCAAAATGCACTTCATCACGCTGAGATTGTGGCTATCAACAAGGCGTGTAGAAAACTTAAAAGTTGGCGACTTGACGGATGTGAGATGTTTGTAAGTCTTGAACCTTGCCCAATGTGTGCAGGCGCAATTTTAAACTCACGACTTGAAAAAGTGACAGTGCTGTGTCTTGACGAAAATCACGGAGCAGTGTTTAGCAAATATCACCTGCTTTCTGACAATGTATTAAATCACACAACACAGATTGAATTGGTTGAAAACAGCCAAGCAAAAAGTCTTGTTCAATCATTTTTTAAAAATATTCGAAAAAAGAAATAATATTTAAAGAATTAAAAAAATTGATAAGCAAAGTTGAAAAAATAGGAAGAAAAATCTTCCTATTTTTATTTTGCACCATCACGTTTTAAGACAACTGCAATAGTTTTGAAAAATATTTTTATATCAAGTTTTATGCTTGCATTTTGCGGATAATAAATATACATCTTTTGTCTTTCGCCTGACAAGAATGTCACATTGCTTCGACCATATGCTTGCCAATAACCAGTTAGACCTGGCTGCATACTATCCAGCAGTTTCTTTTGTTCGTCATCAAAATATGTATCATATTCAAGTTTGCTCAGTGGTCGGTTGCCAACTATTGACAAATCGCCCTTCAAAATATTGAATAATTGTGGCAGTTCGTCAAGACTTGTTTTTCTAATAAACTTGCCAACTTTGGTTATTCTTGGGTCATTGTCGACCTTACGTTCTTTTTTCCACATTTCGAGTTGTTCTTTGGTGAGATATTGTTCAAGCCTTGCTTCTGCATCCTGATACATTGACCTAAACTTTAAGACAGTGATTGTTTTTCCGTCTTTTCCTATTCGCTTGTCTTTAAAGAACACTGGACCTTTGGAAGTGGTTTTTATCAAAATCGCAACCACAATCATAGGAACTGACGCCACAACAAGACCAATCAACGACACAACGACATCAAACATTCTCTTCAAAATCAAATAATATCCAAACTTCAACTTGTCCTTGTCATCCAAATGCTCAACAGTCAAATTGTCGCCACTAGACAACACTCCAAATGCGAGCAACAAGCCTGCTGGGATAAACTCAACAAAGGCCGACAACAAAATTGCAGCCGCCAAAATCCAATAATTTCTGTTGACATTTTGCTTGAACATATTTTTCAACAATCCCAGCAACAACAAAACTGCAATCGCAATCCCCACAAGTCCAAAATTGCACAACAACATTATATACAAGTTGTCCGTTTCAACTCCTGAATGTTGTCCAAACACCAATCTAGGAATGGTCGAAAATGCTTTTTTGAGTTGGTCAACAAAGTCTAGCCCAGAAATTTTTATTACATAAAAGTCTTCAAAAATAGACCTTAGCGACCCATTCAACATTTCTGTCAACCTAAACACACACAGCAAAACCGCTGACAAGACAAAACCACAAACTATATATGTTGCAAGTTTTTTTAGATTGATTTTGCCATAAGAAAATCCAACAAACACAACCGCACAGAGCAATGCAAGGATAGTAAAATAAATCGCTGGATAAAATGCCTTAAACACAATAGATTTTATGAGTGGTGCGACAACTGCATACAAAATTGAAAATACAACAAATAGTTTCATCCAACCGCCAGGTCGCCTTTCACTCAAAGCAAATACCTTGACCGACAAAACAAACATTGCCAAAAAATATGCAAAAGCGGTCAGCCAACTATATTCAAAAAGATGTGCAAAACACAGAGAAAATGCTATAAAAATAAATCCGTCTTGTGTGCTCAACAAAACTGCTGCAAATATCAAAAAGACCATCGCAACGATTTTCATTGGAGTGTTTAACACCGCCAAAATCGACAATGCCAAAAATATTATTGACAAGCACAACAGTTTATTCTTTTGTCTCATAATTTCACCTTCGCTCAATTATACCAAGAGTTGGCTGTTTAGTCAATATTAAATCTAGTTTTTGGCCGAAATTAAGGATTTTATTTCTTTTTTATCAAAGATTTTGGTCTTGACAAGCACTAGCAAATACACCACAATCGACAACATCGCAATCAAAACAAAAGTCAAATTGTTGAGACCAACCAATGCGAGCACAAGTGACAAAGCAAGCGAAATTGTTGAAGCGAGCAAAATTTTTAGGACATCCAACAGTTTTATGAGTTTGATATTTTCTCTTGTCAACACATAAAAATTCAATATCATAATCGCCAAATTTCCCAAAACGGAAGATAGCCCAAATGACACAATATTCAAACTTGGATACGGAATAAAAATTGTTTCCAAAACGAGTTTGATGACAGCACCAAAAACACTATTCATAATTGGCAAATATCTCACATTTCTGGATTGCAAGCACATTGCAAAAAGCGTAGCCAGACAAGAAAACACAATATTGGCCGATGACACAATCAAAAGTTTTGAAGAAATAACTTGTCCGTTCATATTAAAAGCATTGAGATTTCCGCCATAAATCAGCCCTATTATATTTTGCGGATAAACAATCAAAAACAAAACGCAAGGAATTGTGATTGCCAAAACACACTTGAATGCAAGTTGAAATTTCCTTTCGAATGACCTTTCATTTCCGCCAGCAAAATCTTTTGTAAGACTTGGCACCAGCACACTCACTATTGCAAAAGTTATTGTCGCAGGCAAATTACACAATGTTCCCACCACTCCTGTTTGCAGACCATACAAATAGACCGATTCGCTTGGCGAAAAAGTCTTGTTGAGCAGTCTCACCACCAAAAAACTGTCAATAAGATTGGTGAGTGGCAACACAAGACCAGTAAGCATTATGGGTAAAACATTTTTGACCAATTTTTGAAAATAAAACTTTATATCGACAAATGTTATGGAGCCAGCAGTTCCCCCTTTTTTCATATTCCTTAAAACTACAAATGCAACCAACTCGCCAACCACTATTGCCAAAATTGCAAATATTATTTGCCAAAACGAAGCGCTCACAAACAGTGCAATTATTCCAATACCAACCACAATTTTTGCAATTTGTTCAAGGATATTTGAAATTGCGGTAGGCTTGAAATTTCCAACAGCTTGAAAATATCCTTTGTATACAGCCGAAAGAGATGACAGCACAACTGCTGGTGTAAGTAGAATATAAACTACCCAATATCTTCCGTTGCCGTGCCCATTGGCAAAGACTTTTGATAGTAATGCAAGCATACTTGCCAGCACACAAGAATAGACCAAAAAAATAATTTTGGTTGATTTAAAAGCCTTTTCCTTGTCGTCAATATTGGCAAGCATTTTGCTCACCCCCAAAGGCACTCCAACACTTGTCAGGACAATCACAAAAGAATACACAGGCAACAGTTGTTGATAAACGCCAATATTTTGTCCACCAATAATATTCGTTAAAATTATTTTGTAAATCCCACCAAACAACTTAGCAACCAAATTGCCAACCGCCAGCCAAGTAAAACCTTTTAAAAAACTATTTTTCATTTTTGTTCACCCATTATATATTTTTTATTAAAATTAAATTTTTATTTAAAAAATAATTAATTTTATTACAAAATACTATTTTTAAGTGTTTTTATTAATTAAAATATTTAAATAATATTTTTTGATTTATTTTTAATTAATTTTTTGTTTAATTAAATTTATACAATTTATTTTTTAATTTTATTAATAATATTTTAATTATTTTTGTTTTTAATTATTTTGAGTGATATATTATTGATTAGTTTTAATTTTATCAATTTATTTTGTTTGATTATTTTTGTAAATTTTATCAAAACTATTTTTTGCAATTTGCTTTATTTTATTTATTAGATTATAATACTAATATAATAATTGGAGAAAAAATGAAAAAATTATTTGACAAATTTGTTATTGCATTAGCACCTATGGCAGGAGTTACGGATTTCGCTTTTAGAAAAATCTGTGCCGACTTTGGTGCAGATATGGTTGTGACCGAAATGATTAGTGCCAAGGCATTTGAGCACGACAGCAAAAAGACAATCAAAATGCTTTTTGAAGCAAAGCACAATGCAAAAAAATGCGTGCAACTTTTTGGGCACGAAATTGAGCCTATTGAAAACATAATAAAAAGCGGTGCGCTTGATGACTTTGATATTATTGACCTAAATTGCGGTTGTCCAGCGCCAAAGATAGTAAAAAATCACGAAGGCAGTTTTTTGATGCAAGACATTGACAATGCAGAAAAAATCATCACAGCAATTAGAAATGCGACTAACAAGCCTATCTCGGTAAAATTTAGGCTTGGAATTAACGGACACAACAACTATATTGAATTTGGCAAAATGTGTGAAAGATGTGGTGTGGATTTTGTCACTCTTCACGCTAGGACTCGTGAACAACAATACGCTGGAACGGTCGACAAATCCGCCTACAAACAATTGGTAGATAGCCTTAATATTCCAGTCTTTTGGAGCGGAGATATTTTGACAAAAGAAGATGTTGAATACGCCAAATCCGTTGGTTGTGCTGGGGTTATGATTGCACGTGGGGCTTTGGGCTCACCAGAAATTTTTGCCAACTTAAAGGGACAAAAATTGCCTTATTCAAAAAAAGAAGCGGTCAAACTCCACTTCAATTTGATGAGAGAATATTTAAAAAACGACAAGGTGTGTTTCAATTATTTCAAAAAACACCTTGCTTGGTATATGAAAAATCTAAAAAATGCCAGTGAACTAAAACGTCAAGCGGTCAGTGTCACCAGCATTGAAGAAACAATGAATTTGATAGACAATTTGCCAGAAGATTTGTAAGATTTTGTTTTTTCAATCGCATTATTCTACCTTGTCACATCGAAATTTTGTGCAACAAAATTGAGTATGTCTGGCCTGTGGTTTATTATCGCACATTTTATTGATTGTATCAAACTATCAGCCAGATACACTCGCTTTGCTCGGTATGACACCCCACTTTGTCATACCAACGGTTGACCTTGCGAAGCACGTCAACTGTTGTGTATCTGGTTTATGATTTGGCAAGTGCATTTTGAATAGACTTGCTAAACTTTCAGCCAGATACGCAACATTTTGCTAACCGCAAAATATTGGTATGACAAATTGGTTGCAAGTTCATTTTATTACGCAAGTAATAAAGTGCGCAAAGGCCTTACAGATTTTTGACACATCATCGTCAAAGCATTTGTTTTCGGTCGCAAGCACAATAATTGAGCCAAGCAAATCTTCTTCTTTGACAATAGGAGCAATAAGTTGACAACAAAAATCCGTTTCCAAGTCGTCAAAAATATCAACCATTGTGCTGCCGTCGTCAATCTTTTTTATCACAATATCTCGCTTGTAAACCAGTTCTATTGTGCTGGGATTTAAACTTTTGGCGAGATATTTTTTCTTGGTCGAAGCGATGACTTTTTCCTTGTCGCAAAGGATAATGTCGTGCTCAATCACACTAGAAAGCGCGGACATAATGCAAGCACCCCATTCACGCAAAGTGCTCATTGGAGAGTATTTGGTGAAAGTTATTTTTTCTTTTTCTACCCCTAGTTCCACTTTTTCGCCTTCTTTAATATTCAACATTTTTCTTATTTCTCTTGGGATTGCAACTCGCCCAAGGTTGTCAATACTCAAAATTAAATCATCCATAAAAAAACCTCTTAACTAAGTTTTTCCAGTTAAGAGATTTTTATTCTTGCTAGCCTTCGCCCATCAAATAACGGACATTTGGAAGTGCTTGAATGTCCACAAATTGCCTTGATGTAGGCCCAGTGATAAGGAAGCATCGGCCGGTTGGAGCAGTGACAATTCCGTCTTGCTCTTGTTGGTTGATACCGCCGGCTGATGAATAAAGTTTCAACAAGTCGCTCATATCATTTGGCGCAAGTTGGAAAATCAAACTATATTGGCTTGCGTTGATAATTGCGGCTGACCTACGCTGAATTTCCACCGTTCCCAAAAAGTCTTTGATGTTTTGTGTAATAACGATTTGCATTCCTTGATATTTACGGATACGCTTGGCCATTTCTGCCATAAAGTTAAGCGCGACAGGATAATCTGGGTCAATAAACATATGCGCTTCGTCAACCGCCAAAACAACTTGACGTTTGATGTCGATGCCATATTCTTTTTTATACATTTCATTAAACTTTTTGTTGTTGATGATTTCGTTGGTCAAATATTTAAAGACCAAAATCATTTGTGCATTGGCAAGACGGTCGTTTTTTGCTGCAAACAATGTTTGGAAGTTGAACGTAATCAAGTTTTCGTCAGTTGCAATAGTTGTTGGGCCGTTCCAAAGGTCTGAGTTTCGTCCGCCTGTTGCAAATTTTTGAATATAGGTTTGAAGCATTTGAAGATTTTGACGATAATATGCGTCTTTTTCTTTTTTGAGTCTGTCACAGATAAGATTGTAAAGGTCATCAAAAATTGGATAATCTTCTGCTTTGAGTTTTATTAGGTCAGTGTTTTGGTCAATGCCTTTTTCGTGATAAAGGTCAACAATCAAAGTGTTGAGCATTTCAAACGCGTCAGAACTGATACCTTCAAGAATAACTCTAAAAAACTGTTCCAAGAATTGCAGATAAGTGAAGAATGTCTTGTTGGATGATGCTTTTACCACATCGTCAATATTAAACTCGTCATTGGCGTCTTGGTTGACAGCATCAAGGTCTTCAAGTGACATCATTATGTGGAATGGATTGATAATACCCATTGTGTTGGTTCCTACGTCAATAATCTTTCCACCAAGATTTCTTGTCATTGTTTCATACTCGCTTTCTGGGTCAAGAATAAACATTTTTGTTCTGTCGGCAGCAAGGTTTGTAAGCATTGTTTTTGTTGCATAGGATTTTCCTGAACCGGATTTTCCAATAATCATCATATTACTGTTGATACGTCCAGCACGTCTGTCACGAGCAAAGAAGTCAGCAAAGACAGGATATCCCGAACTTGACGAGCCCAAATAAAATCCATTTGGGTCTTGCATATATGATGCAACAAACGGGAAAGACGCAGCAATAGTGGTTGTTGGCATATTTCTTGACAAGTTTTTCAACTTTTCAAGACTAGACACGTTGGAACTAACAAAAGCATCAACTTGTCGCCCAAACATATCGCTTGACCTAAACCCATTTTGTTTAAGGATTGTTTTCAACTCTTTTCTTTGTTCAGCAAGCACAGTAAAGTGAATGTTAACATCGTATAGTTGCTCATTGTTGGCTTTCAATTCTTGCAAAAGAATACGCAAACTGTCCAAATCTTGTTGCTGTTCAAGACGTTTGGATTCTGTATATGTTCTTTCAAGTTTTAGTTCTCTTTCCATAATAACTTTGTCAATGGTTCGCTCGCCCTTTTCTTTGTCAATAGGGGTCATTTTCATACAAACCCTTGTGCCAGGGAGAGAGAATATATTGGCAGCCCAAGCATTGCCAACTGCCACTGGATAATCAGTTATGGACACTTGCTTAAACTCATTTTTGTTCAAAATCATTTTGGACACACCAAACTCAATTTTGCTTGGATAAATCCAGTTCATATAACTTGATTGTGGCATATTGTCAACTTCTTTTTCGTCAAAGACTTCGTCATAGTTAGACTTCAAGAATGACACCAAATCTCCACCTTCAAGCACATTGGCAATAATAGTTGTTTGCCCACTGCCAAGGTCACTCACAATTCCTTTTGCAGTGTCTTCAAGCCCTTGCTTGTCCGTTCCGCAAATAAGCATATAAAAGTGGTCTTGCAAAACAGGTTCGGCCTTGATAGCATTTTGAAGAGCAGCAACACGCTCCCTAAAAATCTCACTACGAGAATTCATCTCATCGTCAGTGTATTGCCCACGAGCATAAAGTTGGTTCAAAAGTTCAAATTTTTTGTCATCACTTTGAAGAAAGATGTCGAAACGCATTGGCTTTCTGGTCTTGATTATGGATATGGTTTGATAAGGTGTAAGTCGTCTAAGCGCATTGGCAACAGTGTTGATACACCTGTCTTGTGCCTCAACTTGCATAAGTTCCAGCGCAATAGGTTGAACTTCAACAACCATACCAGAATAAGTTTGAAAATTGATATATTTTCCCAATTCGATACCAACAAATGGCATAATTTCTTGCATTGGTCGATATTTTTTGGTCTTTTTGTTGGTCTTGCCTTTGATGTATTTTTTTCTGTAAGCAGCAAACTTAATAAGCAAAATCAAACTGCTATACACTCTCAGTCCGTCTTCAATAGGAATAAACAAACTGATACAAACAGACGCCCAGCCAATCAGCCACCACCATTTGTAAGAACCAAACAAGTTGCTAAAAAGTATGACAGCCCCAACAACAAGCCCCAAAAAGATCATAAGAATATCGCCAAGAGTGATATTCTTGGCAAATTCAACTTTTATTCTTGTTTTGCTAGGTATATACCTAATCATATTTTATCTCCTATTTTATTGGGTTTATTTTGCACCTTTACTATAACTTGCAGCATATGCGGCAGGATCTGATTTTACATTATCCAAAATTTGAGCTTCGGCAGCATTGATATTTGCTTTCAAATCTTTAATTCTATCGCTTTCTTGCTTATTCTTAGCAGCCAACTGAGCGGAAATCCTGTTGAAATCTGTGATATATTTTTTCATTTCATATAAACATTCTGTCGCCTCTTGTGGATCAGTAATACCTTTTATATAGGATTCGCTTATTGTCTTGCTAACGCCACCATGAGTAAATGTCTTCCCGTCAAGAGTTGTTGAATTACTTTTATAAATCGCCACAATACCATTCAATGACTCACTCATCATTGTTCTATAATTATCTCTTGCACCATTTAATATTTCTAATTCATTATCCTTGATACCCGATATAACAGTATTAGGATTAGTTTCTTCTCCCCTTAAATACTTTGCATAATTTTCTTGCTGCGTCGTACCAAAAGCGCCATAGCCTAACATATCTCTTGCAGTTGTTTCAGAAGTAAGTGCGCTAGCAAACCCTGATACAGCCTGTTGTGATTGCTCCGCTTTGCCAAGATCTTCTTCTCGTTCAGCCACATATTCATCCCAATCTAACATAGTTTTTTGTTCACCGGCATGTACCGTTCCGTCTGCATCAGTATACGTCAAACTTGCGGACTCATATCCCTTTTTAAGTTGTTGAATAATTGGGTCGTTCGCCTTTTTCTTGTCAAGTTTTTTCTTTAAATCACTATATTCTTTTGTTCCAGGAGTAAGAGTTGCCAATTTTGCTTCATCTGACCCATATTTTTTTTCCAAAAGTCCCTTAGCCTGCCTTAATTCATACTCTGCCTTTGCGGCATCATTATAGTCAGTATTTGTATGCCACGAGTCTTTGCCCAAACCTTTGCTTTGTTGAATATTTGCATAGGCTTCTTTTCCGGCTTTTTTACCTGCTGCGATATTTTTAAACAGCGATGCTTCATCCATATATTTGCCAGCACTGGTTGTTTTAAATGCAGATGAAAGTCCGCCCCAGAATTGACCAGCTTTGCCTTTGCCAGCTTTTTCAGCAGCGGCTTTTCCTCCAAGATATGCACCCCTTTGATTGCCAACAAACTTGCTTGCCTTTTTGACCTTTTCGCCAACACCAAAGCCACTCTTCATTGACTTCATTCCGGATTGGAAAGCCTTTAATGTGCTGTCGCCTTCTGCAAGCACGTCACCTGTGCCAAACCATCCGTTGACAGTTTTTATTATCGCATTGCAACTAAACAATCCTACAATAGACAACATCAACTGGAATATTGCTGCCATAAACCCAGTGCTTTGCAGACCGCCATTGTTAAACTCAATAGTGTTTACAATAGGCAAAATAGAAAAATACAAGTTAAGTGCACCGACTGTGCCATAAGCCATTGTGACGTTTTTTACCATATCGCCTTGAATACTTTTGTTAGCCTTTCCGCTGTCAAATGGAGTCATTGCACAGGCAACTGGAATGAGCACAAAGTCAAAGCAAACCTTAAACATACGACCTACCATACCCCAGCACATTTTGAAGAAAATTCCTATCAGCACACAGCCACCAGCAATGAGTATTAGATAGTTCATTTTCCACACATTGTATATTACTGCAACTTCGGAGGCTGTTTGAGCACTTAATACAAACCCCAAATTGCCGACCAATTTGCCTGATGTAAAAGCATTGTCTATCTTGGTTGCAATTTCGTCATAATCTTCTAGTGTCAGCGTTCCCAGTGCATTGTAAGCGCTCTGCAAACTCTTGTCAACATCAAGTAGGTTGGTTTTTTCCACAATATACACAAATGCTTCTCTACACTCACCTGTGCTCTGATCGTTGACCGCAATACGCACTTTGTTGGCATCATATGCTGACGACATAAACAAAGTAGTTGACATTTTGGTTGAGTTGCCAAAACTTGTTCCTGCATCAATCGCTTGCAAAAGAATATTGCTGAATGCAAGGCCTACAAGTATCATTGCAGGCACAATAATAAATCCAAACAATCCCTTAAATGACAGACTGATGATATCCCATACAGGTTTTTGTTTTTCTTCATATGTGTTTTTAACGAGTGCCAAAACAGTCATAATAATCAGCAAGAATGCTGAAAACAAAATCATTGACCAAAATATATCTTGGATTATGTCTGTCTGTACAAGCCAAAACACAAGGTCATATTTTTCGTCTCCACCATTGACTGGTGTGCCATTGATTTTCATACCTTCAAGACCAGCAAGGCCCCTAAAAATATCTTGCAACCAATCCAGCAACAGAATAATAATACGGCCGAATGTTTCATACAGCGCTTTGCCAATCGAACCAGTGACATAATCCATTACATCTTCGCTTATACTTAGAATTGTCGACAATTTTGTCATATCTTTCCCCTTTTGTTATTATTTTAACTCATTGTCTTGCCACACCAAATGTCGTGAAATATATAAAAGAACTTAATTTGCCCCTTATAATAATTTATATTATTATAAACTTTTTCACAACTTTTATCAACTAAATATTCAACAAATAAAAAATTTGTTGAAAAAAGTTGTTAAATTAGTTTAATACATCCTATAAAATGAGCGATACTCAATCATCAGCCAGATACACAACATCCCGCAACAAGTAGGCGGAATGTTGGTATGACAATGCGATAAAGTCACTTTGCTTGATATAAATAGCACACAAAAAAAGTCCCGCAAGGGACTTTTTTGTATCAAAATTATTTTCTAAACATTAATCTTAAATAACTGATTGCGGTTTCTTTTTCACCAGCAGCACCAGTAATTCCGCCTGTTCCATTTTTGTCTAAATAACTTCTCAAAGCATAGAATATAGCGATCAAACATACAACAGCCACAATGGTTATTGCAATGTTGATAAGACGAGCCTTGTTATTTTCTCTGTCTTCCTTAGACTCTGCTTTCATCATCTTTACACCAATAACAACAGCATAAATAATACCAACACTACACATAACAATAAGGATTGGTCCCAAAAGATTGTCAACAGCATCGACTAAGACATCATACCATTTGCCATCCAATAACATATTAAACATAAATTTTCCCCCTTAATAATCACACTAGGTGATATCTATGTAAAGATTGTAACAAGTCAAAAACAAAAAATCAACTAAATTTAAAAATTTTTTACAATTTTTTTAAAATTTTTCAATTTTTTTACACTTTTGGCCCAAATCTTGACATTTTTTACAACTTTATCTTGCCCCAATACAAAAAAATTATCATAAAACTGGAAAAAAATTTGGCAGTTGCCCACACAAACAATCAAAACATAATATACAATATCCAAAAAGGATTATCATTATGGAACAATTATCTCAACTTAACTATCAAAAACTGCAAGACTTGGAGCAACAGGTCAAACTTTTGCGCATTTCGGTTGCTGAGTTGTCAAATGTCGATGTGGGGGAACTCAATTCTACAATCGACAATTTGCAGGCACAAATTTTGTCAATCCAAAATTCTCTTGACAACCTAAACAATGTAGACAGCAGTGTGCAATCGGCGCTGGACGAGCACGAGGTCAGCATTGCTGGTCTTGTGAGTTCAGTGGCGGGGCACACGGAGTCAATCGCCACTCTCAACTCAACCACAGAAACCCACACCCAAAACATCACAGACCTACAATCCACCACTCAAACCAATGCCAACAATATAAACACACTAAAATCCACCACCAACCAAAACACCATAGACATTGCAAACTTGCAATCAACCACCACACAACATTCAACTGACATTGACACGCTAAAATCCACCAATGAAACAATGTCAAATGACATCTTGGTCAATCGTGAACGAGTGACAGTCTTGCAATTAGAAATCAACGACACCAATGAACGAGTCACCAATTTGGAGTCAACAAGCCAATCCCACACCACCCAACTTGAAGATTTGACAGCCAAGACCACACAAATTGACGAAATAAAAAACCAACAGCAAGAGCATACATCCCAAATAACTGAATTGAATGACACCACCGCATTTTTAAAACAAAATCTAGTTCAAAACGAACTTGACTTTATTTTAAACGGCGGATATATAACCGACTCACAACTTGACGAGATTTTTAGCGGAGAATATTAAAAGGAGAAATTATGGAAAATATCGAAAAACTAAAACAAGAACTCATTGCGCAAAAAAATATGCTAGAAAGCAAAGGAATAACAGTCACGACAGCCCACATCAACCCATCCCCTGCCGAACTCACAACGGCAATCAGCCACATTTCGCCAAAGGATATGTCAAAAGCAACTGCAACAGCAAGCGATGTTGCCAGTGGCAAAACTTTTTATAACTCAGCAGGCGAACTCGAAGTTGGCAATATGTCAAATGCCTATCAAGAAATTTGGCAAAACTATCTCAACCGCTCAATGCCCGAGACTTTTGACGAAAACTTTGAATACAAACCATTTATCTTTTCTGACATTGACACACCAACCAAAAAGCACATAATTCAAGAAGGGGTCACCACTCTTCCAGAATACACATTTTATTCCAGCAAAATTGAACAAATTGTTTGGCCCGACAGCCTAACAGATGTTGGCGAGCATTGTTTTGATGAATGTAACAACCTAAAATCTCTCACCATTCCAAACACAGTCACAACTCTTCCGTCATCAATGTGCTATTCTTGTGACTCGCTTGAAGAAATCAATTTTGGCACAGGAATTTCTATCATTCCAGAAAGATGTTTTTACAATGTCCCAAACCTAAAACAACTTATCGTTCCTGCCAACATAACCGAAATTGCCACACTCAATTTTACCACTTCCGCAACTGTGGAAAAAGCAGTATTTTTGGCCGAAAACACAAAACTCAATTCTATGCTATTCAATGGCAAACATATTGACACTCTTCAAATTTGGTTGCCGTTTAAATCATTGTATAGATATTTGGCTCAATCGTCTTTTTGGTATTTCTTTGACCACCTTGTTTGCGAAGTAGAAATCACCACTGAGACCGAATTCCCTATTCCAGAAACAGAAACCACCCGCTCAGTATCTATCATTTGGGCCACCACCCCAGAAGACATCCTTGCTCGCGCCAATCTTCTTGCCACCCCAACTGGCGCCGGCACCTATTATGCTGGGATAATCAAAAACTAACACCAAGACATTATTCAACACTCAAACATTCAACACCCTAACAACATTCTAAACAACTAAAAAATAAAATCCCAACACAACATTCATAAAAAATCAAACTTAAATAAATAACAAAAATCAATATCAAAAAAACAAAAATTTAACAATCAAAAAATAAAGACAAACAACCAAAAAAATGAAAAAATATGGATAAGTATCAAAAAACCCACCGAGTTATCCACTTATCCACAATTTTTTCCACACAAATTTACTTATAATTATGCTATTTATAGGGCTTTTTGTCCAAATTTGTCGACAAATTGCCAAGTTATCCACAATTCCACATACCTAATATATTGTTTAGAACATATTTTTGCTCCACAATATATTGATTGAATTTTTTGTAAATTACACCTTTTTCACTTTGTCATATCTCACTACACTAAATCAGTTGTCGTATCTTGTCACATCGAAATTTTGTGCAACAAAATTGAGTATGTCTGGCAAATAGTTTAATAAAGGCAATAAAATGTGCGATACTCAATCGCAAGCTAGATACACTCACACTTCGTGTTCGGTATGACAAGTGGTTGAGTTTATTCATTGTGGTAGAGCGGATAAACAAAAAGGGGCGGTCGCGATGCGTAAATGTGCAGAGCGGTCGCCCCCTATCAATCTATTTTGTCTCATCAAGGTAGGTTGCCATAAGGTCGGCAGTATGAAAAAT
>CAYQCO010000002.1:0-37705 GCA_964416085.1 uncultured Lachnospiraceae bacterium
AAAACTGCACAAAATAAACAGGGGGAAATATGAAAACAAAAAACAAATTTATTATCATTGCACTGGTATGTTTAATCACCATATCAAGTGTATGGGCAGGGAGAACCTATGCCTATTTCAATGCAAACAGCAATGCCAGCGGAACAATCACAATGGGGACATTGAAGATTGATAGTTTAAAGACCAAGGACAATGCGGAAATCAACTGGAATATTGACGGAGTGGTCCCAAATCAAGAGTTTGGTGGCAGTTACAAGGCGGTTGTAGATAGCGACATAAATTATTATACTAGGATACTTTTTAAGGCCACAGTAACTCCAAAAACGATCAAAGAACACTCAACAAATTGCGCTGACCACGTGGACAATGATATAGATATTTTGAGCATTGCAGTGAGCGGAAGCGGTGCGACCTATGAAGAATATGGCAAAGATGATGACGGCAACACAATTTATTACAAAATGAGCCCAACAACACCAAATAAAAGCTCAACAACAGACGAAAATTTCAATATAAATTTAAAGGTTCACGACTGGGTTGGTGATGGCGGTTGTGACTATTATATGGGTGCGACTATTAATATCGGTGTCAAAATCGAAGTCATCCAAGCGGATTATTTAGAGAGCAACACCACAGGTACAACCTACACTGATGTCACCGCTATCCACAACAAGTGGACAAAGAGGGCATATGAGGTGACTATAAGCGATAGCTGCACGTTATATTATGCCTTAGATGGTGAAAATGAATTGCATACTTTATCAGTAGGCGAGACGATAGAATTAAGTGTAAATAGCAAAATATTTATTGCAATGTACACAGATTATCTTCCTGACGATTATTGGACTATTGAAGAAAACGTGTTGTTTGCAGAACTCTGGGAATATTCATATGCACGTTACACAACAGAAAACATAAATAGGGGGTCTACTCAAAATTTAACAAACGATATAAAACAGACGGCTATAACAAACATAGAAAAAGATAATTATGATAATGTCGGGGGGCCTCCTTGTGATATGCGTGTAACGATTTATATAAATGATATTCGCGCTTGTAATATAAGAGATTATGTATCCAGGATCAATACATATTGTTTGCTTCCAATATATGAAAAGACAACGATAATATTTGATTATGGCTCCGTGTAAAATGTAAATATAGCAATTTAAATCCTACGCAAATAAAAAAAGGCCTAGTATAACTAGGTCTTTTTTTTCACACAAAACCGCATTCGGCATATAAAATAATATGTCAAGATTAATAGAAGAAATGATAAAACAACATTCAAATGGACAATACGAATTGCCGAGTGACCAGCAAATTGGATGTGACATAGCAATAGGGGATAAAGTGTATGAAACACGACCAAGGTTTAGCGAATTTTCTATTGATAGTGAAGTATTGTTAAGTTATATTTACAGAAAACTAGGACTAAGCAATCCGCAAGCAATTCCAATCAAAACAAACGGCAAAACAGGGGTGATGAGCGAAAAAATTTGTCACGGCAAAGACTATATTCACGATGAAATGAATAGATACAGATATGGATATATGTATTTTGACAATTTAAACGAAGCCAGCAAAATTCACACGTTTTGGGACAAAGGAATGATGGATAGTTACATAAAAATCTCGCTTGCGGATATGATGTTTTGGATTCAAGACAGATATCCAGCCAAGTTGTATGTAAAAAGGGGTGGCAAATTGGGGATGAAAGAAGTCGTGCCAACAGGTTTTAGTTATCCAAGTGTTTTGGTCGATTATTTTGATTATTATGCAATGCAACCATTTTATAATGGAGTGTATCAAAAGGAAGAAGCAAGAGAAGAATATAAAAACAACCTAAAATCTTTCAATTTTAAGCAATATATGACACCAAAAGAGTTTTTAGGTATTTGTTCCAAGATTGACATAAAACGTTGCGCAAATGAAATATTTGAGCGATATAATTATAGATTAAATCCAAAGTTTGTGGACTTCGTGGACAAAATTTTTACATCAAGTTGTGAAGAATTTGAAAAACTAAACAAATAATTTTGGGGCAAGTGACAAAAATCATTTGCCTTTTTTTGTAATATGATTTACAATAAGAGAGTTAAAAGGAGAAAATATGAAAAAATACGTTTACTTATTTAGTGAAGGTAATGCTCAGATGAGAGAACTCCTTGGCGGAAAAGGTGCCAACTTGGCAGAAATGACAAGAATTGGTCTCCCAGTGCCACAAGGTTTTACTATTTCAACTGAAGCATGTACACAGTATTACGAAGACGGACGTCAAATCAACCCAGACATTCGTGCTGAGATTATGCAAAACATCGAAAAGATGGAAGCAATCACTGGCAAGAAGTTTGGCGACAAGGAAAATCCACTTCTAGTTTCTGTGCGTTCTGGTGCTAGGGCTTCTATGCCAGGAATGATGGACACAATTCTTAACTTAGGCCTAAATGAAGAAGTTGTTGAAGTTATTGCCAAGAAGTCAGGCAATCCAAGATGGGCATGGGACTGCTATCGTAGATTTATCCAAATGTTCAGCGACGTAGTTATGGAAGTTGGCAAAAAGTATTTTGAAAAACTTATTGACCAAATGAAAGAACGTAAAGGTGTCGTTTATGACGTAGACCTTACCGCTGATGATTTGAAAGAACTCGCTCGTCAATTTAAGGCTGAGTACAAAAATCAACTTGGGAAAGACTTCCCAACAGACCCAAAAGAACAACTATTTGAAGCAATCAAAGCAGTATTCCGTTCTTGGGACAACCCACGTGCCAACGTTTATCGTATGGACCACGACATCCCTTATTCTTGGGGAACAGCAGTCAATGTTCAAATGATGGCATTCGGCAATATGGGCGAAACATCAGGAACTGGTGTTGCGTTTACTCGTAATCCAGCAACTGGCGAAAAAGGTTTGATGGGAGAATTCTTGATGAATGCACAAGGTGAAGACGTTGTTGCAGGTGTAAGAACTCCAATGCCTATCGCAAAGATGAAAGAAATTATGCCAGAATGTTATGCTCAATTCCTAGAAATCTGCAAAACTCTTGAAAATCATTACAGAGATATGCAAGATATGGAATTTACTATCGAGGACAAGAAGTTGTATATGCTTCAAACTCGTAATGGCAAAAGAACTGCTGCCGCTGCAATCCGTATTGCTTGCGACCTTATCGATGAAGGAATGATTAGCGAAGAAGAAGCATTGATGCAAATTGATGCAAAAACTCTTGATATGCTACTTCACCCAACATTTGATGCAGAAGCACTCAAAGCGGCTGACAAAAACAATGTAATCGGAAAAGGTATCGCTGCATCTCCGGGTGCTGCTGCCGGCAAAGTTGTGTTTACCGCTGAGGATGCAGTTATTCACGGCAAAAACAAAGAAAAAGTCGTTCTTGTTCGTCTTGAAACAAGCCCAGAAGATATCGAAGGTATGAAATATTCACAAGGTATCCTGACTGTTCGTGGTGGTCAAACATCTCACGCAGCCGTTGTTGCTCGTGGAATGGGAACTTGCTGCGTTTCTGGTTGTGGCGAAATCAAAATGGACGAAGAGAACAAGTGCTTTACTCTTGCTGGCAAAACTTATCACGAAGGAGACGAAATCTCTCTTGATGGTTCAACTGGTAAGATTTATGACGGAGCAATCAAAACTGTTCCTGCTGACCCAAACAGCGGATATTTTGGCAGAATTATGAAACTTGCTGACAAATATCGTAAATTGGGAGTAAGAACCAACGCTGACACGCCAGCAGATGCAAAACGTGCTGCTGAACTTGGCGCTGAGGGTATTGGTCTTTGCAGAACAGAGCATATGTTCTTTGACCCAGACAGAATTGGTGCATTTAGAGAAATGATTTGTAGCGATACTGTTGAAGAAAGAGAAGTTGCTCTTGCAAAAATTGAACCTATGCAACAAGCAGACTTTGAGGGCTTGATGGAAGCACTTGAAGGCAAACCTGTTACTATTAGATTCTTGGATCCACCTCTTCACGAATTTGTTCCTACTGACGAAAAAGATATTGAAGCATTGGCAAAGACAAAAGGCAAAACAGTTGCTCAAATCAAGCAATATATCACTGATTTGCACGAAACCAACCCAATGATGGGACACAGAGGTTGCCGTCTTGCAGTTACTTATCCTGAAATTGCAGCAATGCAAACAAGAGCAGTAATCAAGGCTGCTATCAATGTTCAAAAACGTCACCCAAATTGGAATGTAGTTCCAGAAATTATGATTCCATTGATTGGCGAAATCAAAGAATTGAAGTTTGTTAAGAAAGTGGTTGTAGAAACTGCTGACGCAACAATCAAATCTCAAAATGTCAACTTGAAATATGAAGTTGGAACAATGATTGAGATTCCTCGTGCAGCACTTTTGGCTGACGAAATCGCTGAGGAAGCAGAATTCTTCTGTTTCGGAACAAACGATTTGACTCAAATGACATTTGGATTTAGTCGTGACGACGCTGGAAAATTCTTGCCTGCATATTATAGCAACAAGATTTTTGAAAGCGATCCATTCGCTCGTCTTGACACAAACGGTGTCGGCAAACTTATGGATATGGCCGTAACTCTTGGCAACAAGGTTAGACCAAATCTTCACTGCGGAATTTGTGGTGAACACGGTGGCGACCCATCAAGTATTGAGTTCTGTCACAAGATTGGTTTGAGTTACGTTTCTTGCTCACCATTCAGAGTGCCAATCGCAAGACTTGCTGCTGCTCAAGCCGCTATCAAAAACAAATAATACATTGAAAAATTTTCATTGTAGTTCGCTTATTTGAAAATTTGACAATTTTTACAAAGTCGTAGTTCGCTTAAACTTTGTTGAAAAACACCAAGCGTTAAGTTTGGTGTTTTTTGTTGGGGCAGGGGGCAGAAGTGCGTGCGTAAGCACGCCGGTCGCCCGTTAGGGCGACAAACGGTTGCCTTGCAACCGTTACTTCTGCCCCCGTCATCTCGCCTTACAACTAGATTATATAAAACTAACATATAAAACTTACACCCAAAAAATATTCAAAAAATACTTGCCAAGAGCAAATATCTATGTTATACTAATGACCTAACTAAAAGGTAGGTAAAAAATGATATTTGATTTTTTTGAATTTGATGAATTATACAAATTATATGGATATGCAGCACAAAATACAAAAGAAAGTTTGATTGCAGAAAAATTGACACAAAACCGCAACAAATTTCAAGAAAAATATAATCTAGAAATATTGGGATACAACGCTTTTATGTCTTTTATGCCAACTCTTTTGCCACAAAAAATTGCAACAGAATTAAAAAATCGTGGACATAATGTCACATTGCGCCAAGATATTAGACTTTCAACAGTTGACTTCAAAAGGATGCTCAGTGCTTACAACGCTTACAAAAGGGATAGGATAGTGCCATATATGATGGCAAATATTATGTCAAAATTTTTGTTGGCTAATGGCAGTTATTATTTTGATGCAGATGATGAAAACAAGGCAGTGGACTATGTCAATGCGTTTACAAATGCTTGCCAAAGTTTGTATCACGACTCAATCAACTATGCAATGATTGATTATGTTAGACCGGGTGACCCACAGTATGTC
Organism: uncultured Lachnospiraceae bacterium; assembly: GCA_964416085.1. Lineage (GTDB taxonomy): Bacteria > Bacillota > Clostridia > Christensenellales > UBA1242 > Onthoplasma. The sequence goes on from CAYQCO010000002.1 coordinate 5,589, forward strand.
GTAAAAAGCAATGACAAAAAAGACACAGAATTTCACCCTTATTAGCAAATTTAGTTGACAAAAACCCAAACTTTGTTTTACAATATTAGAAAGGGGGAAGTTATGCACCACGAAAAGTATAACTATTCAACATCGACAGTCCCAACATTAAAACGTAAAACACGTTGGAGTTGTGTCTTTGCATTGCTTATGATAGCAATTATGTTTTTGGAGATATATCTTTTGCTTGATGCTCACAAGTCAAAAATTGACCTGTCCCTAGCAGAAAATATTGTAAGTATTGCAACAATGATATTTGCACTATTGTTTGTTTTGATGCAGATTGCAGAGATTGCCAAATGTGTCGCGATAATCAAAAAAGTTAAACAAAACGGTTATGTCCAAGCCAGCACTTTGCTTATGAATTTTGACAAAAAAACATCATTCGGCAATGTGTTTAGATTGCTAGAATATATTTTGTTGTTGATTACAATTATAGGTGTGGTTGGTTTTGCAACCTACTCAGTTTGGAATTATGTGTATTCTTCAACAATCAACTATTATTTGCCAGTATTTTTGGCAGTTTTGCTTTCAACATATTATAGTTGCAAAAATGTTGAAAATATGTATGCACTCAAAAAAGGATTATAAAAAAAGCACTTAAACAAAGTGCTTTTTTGTTATTCTTCAATAATTTTTGAATACACTTGCTCATAAATTGTAGGGGCAAGTTCTCTCCATTTTTTGCAAGCAACAATCGCATTATGTCGTGTGTCTGACTTGATAGATACACTAAATATTGAGTCAGTAGTAAGCGGTTCAAGTATTTTCAACTCAACAGTATAACTTCCGTCAATCGCCTTGTAATAGTTGCCTATGTATTCTTGATTACGTTTGAAATGAAGTTTGTTTTCAACCGAAAACTTTGATATATCATTGCGCATACTTGCAGGAATTTTTGTAAAAAACTGTGACAGACATTCACGCCCAGCAACTGTGATATTGTATCTGTTTTCATTGTTAAAAGTGTTAGGCTTATAAATAAACTTGGCTTCAAGCAACTGAAAAAGTAGGTCTTTGCAATCCATATAATTAATCCAGTTGTTTTGACTGCAACAAATTTCAAGTATTGAATTTTCTGTCAAAGGGATTTCCATTTTGTCAAGAACAAACAAAAGGATTAATTTGTTGACAGTATTATCGGCTACAAACTCCATAATTTCCTCACAAGTATATAATAGCAGAGTTTCGCATTTTTTTCAAGAATAAAATGACTATTTTTTCAAAAATTTTTCAACTTTTATAAATTCTTTGCAAATTTCTTGCATAGTATGACAAAAATTGTTATAATAAATTAGGTGATATTATGGAAAATAATGAATTAAAAGATTTTAATACCGCTTGTGATGACTTTTTAAACGGCAAATACATTTTGGCCGAGAGCAAAATCTCTTCAATTTTGTTGACTCTTTCAAAAAACAACAAACTCAAAGATATTGTAGCAGAATGTGTCAACAATTACAACTTTTCAGCCGCTTTTGATGAGGCGGTTGGGGACAACGGAATTATTACTTTGCCACAAGATGCCAAGGGAATAATTGCATTTTCGTTTAGTTTGCTATACAATATTGACGTAAAAAATATTGATTTTTATGACTTTTTGACCGCGTATTACAACTTTGACGAACTAAACAATATGGGCAGTTTTCAACTTTTTGCCAACAATATTGTGCTTCCGTTCAAAGAAGCAATCAACAATGTCTATGAGAGAACTCACGTGCTTGTGGATAGCGATGACTATCAAAACAATATTTACAACAAATTGAAGAAAATTTGCACAATTCACCTTGATGACCTTGACCAGTTTAGACTTCGTGATGTAAATAAAGAAGAACTTGCAACACTCTTAAATTGTATGATAACCGCTTGCGAAAACAATGACAAAAATGTCGTGTATGCCTTGCTTATTGGTTTTGAATATTTTTGTGTGTCCAACAAAAGAACACGAATTATTTATGAGCAATTCAAAGAATGTTTTGAAAACTAAATCAAACACATATTAAAATGTGCTTAAAATTAGACAAAAACGCATCAAGAGTGTATTAAGATTTTAAAATATTAAACAAAAATACATACAATCAATGTGACAATCATTGCCCAAATACCTTGACAAAATTTTTGAAAAAGGTAGGTGGGCTTTTTTATGCTTAATTCTTGCATAAAGGTTGTGCTTTGAAAAAACACACTAAACCCACCAAAACCAATAAGAAAACTGACAAATGGCAACACAATTTTTACATTTAAACCCAAACTTGCAACATCAACGACACCACGAGTCATTTCAACAATGCCATTGAGTAGCACACAAATTGTATTTTCTTGCCCATTCAAAAAAGGAATTTTGCAAACAAGATTGGAGAAAAATGGAATAATACTCAAAAAATTCAACGCATCAATCAAAACGTATGCCAGCACAATGTATCCGCCTACAAGCAAAATTGAATTGACACTATCAATCATACTGTCCGCCAAAATATTTTTTGACCTGTGTGGCACACGGATAAGTATTTTGTCGTCAACTTTGCCGTATTTTTGCCTAAAAACAAGACCATTAATAATTGCGGACATAATATGACAAAACAACAAAATATATCCAATTTTTATGCTATGAAAAACTGCAATTCCAACTGTTCCAACAACAAACATTGGCCCAGAAACCGAGCAAAATGCCAACATTTTTTTGGCTGAAATTTCATCAAGTTGTCCATTTTTGTGTGCATCGCAAACAAGTTTTGCCCCAACTGGATAACCAGAGAGCAAACTTAACAAAAAAATTTTGCCACCGCCGTTTACTCCAAAAAGTTTTTTGACAAGTTTGTCGAGCAGGGGAATGTCGTCAATATCAAGCAAAATCAAAAGTCTGGTCGCCACAAAAAATGGAAATAATGCAGGCAAAATATTAAAAAACCAAACATTTAAACCATCCAAGCAGGATTGCATATAAATATTTGGGTTTGAAATAAACAAAAGTATAAAAATTATAACAAAAACACACAATAATCTGTTTGACTTTAATATTTTTGACATATATAATTGTATTATTGTTTTCAAGATTTTATAACAAGGGGTAATGATGAAAAAATTGGCTTTGGTTTTAGGCGGTGGCGCCGCAAAAGGTTTTGCTCATATTGGAGTGTTGAAAGTGTTAAATGAATACAACATAAAACCTGATTTGATTGTTGGCACTTCAATGGGTGCAGTTGTTGGCGGTGCGTATGCAAAAGGGATAGGAATTGACAAACTTGAAGAAATGTCAACCAGTTTTTCTATGCGAAGAATTAGGGATATAAGCATAAAAAGTATGCTAAAAAAAGGTTGTCTAATGCGTGGAGTAAAACTAAAAAAATACGTCAAAAATCTTTTGGGCGACACAAAACACGAAGAGTTAAAAATTCCATTTATTGCAGTTGCGACAGAGATTGCAACAGGCAAACAAAAGAACCTAAAATCTGGCCTTGTTTGGCAAAATGTTTTGGCAAGCAGTGCAATGCCTGCTGTTTTTCCTATGATAGAAATTGACGGCAAAACATTGTGCGATGGGGGTATTATGGACAATTTGCCAATAGATGTCGCAAGAAAATATATGAAAAATGCAATTATTTTGAGCATAGATGTGATTGGTGATTATCCAAAACAAGTGGAGCAAAAAGGCATAAAACTTATGACCCAAATTATCAATATGAGCACACTTTATATGACCCAACTTGTCGACACTTCATTGTCTGACTTGAACGTCAAAATAACTCAACCAGAAATTCAACAAATGGATTTTTCAAAAAAGGCGACAAAGCAAGCAATAATCAATGGCCAAAACGCAATGAGAAAAAATATTGCCAAACTTCAAGCACTTTTGGATGCCTAAAAATAAGCAACTCTACTGATAGTAGAGTAAAATTTGCAAGAAAAAATAAATTTTAGTGGACAAATTTTTTATTTTTTAATACAATCATAATACACAAAAACGGAGAAAAAATGAAAGTATTAAATGACATATTAAATCGCGCCAAAAATAAAAAAGGTTGCATTGTTTTGCCAGAAGCAAATGTTGACCAAAGAGTTTTGAGCGCTACAAAAATTATTGCAGAAAAAGAATTAAGCAATCTTATAATTTTTGGAAAGAATGAAGAATTTTCAAAAGAGATTGTTGAGAGCCCATTAATCAAAATTATTGATTTGGACAATTTCCAAGAAATTGACAATATGGCAGTCGCACTTTTTGAGTTGAGAAAAAACAAAGGACTCACTCTTGAAGGGGCTTATGAATTGTTAAAACAACCTATATACGTTGCGTGTATGCTATTATATATGGGTTATGCTGACGGACTTGTTGCTGGTGCAAAATACACAACCAGTGACACTCTTAGACCAGCGCTTCAAATCATAAAAACTGAGCCGGGCAAAAATCTTGTTGCAGGAAGTGTGTTGCTTGTTAGAGAAACTGCTCCTGAGACACTTTTGTTTTGCGACGCGAGTCTCAACGAAAATCCAACAGCCGAACAACTTGTCGATATATCAATAGGTGGGGCTGAATTTGTCAAAAATGTTTTGGGATTAGAGCCAAAAGTTGCATTCTTGTCTTATTCAACTTTGGGTAGCGCAAAAAGTGAGTTGGTAGAAAAAATGCAAACCGCTTGCAAACTCACCAAGGAAAAATACAAAGAATATTTGATTGATGGTGAAATGCAATTTGATTGTGCGGTGGACAGAACAACCGCAGAAAGAAAGGGGATAACAACAAGCGTTGGTGGCAATGCCAATGTTATGGTGTTCCCAGATTTGAATTGTGGCAATATTGGTTACAAAATTGCCAGCAGATTAGGTGGTTATACCGCAATAGGTCCGATTATGGTGAATTTCAAGAAACCAGTCAACGACCTATCTCGTGGTTGCACAATAGATGAAATAGTGGCAACAGTTGCTATTACAAAATTACAAATTAAGGATTAAGGAGAATTTATGAAAATTTTAGTTATCAATGCAGGAAGTTCATCATTAAAAGCACAACTTATTGACTCAAAAACTGGCAAAGTTTATGCAAAATGTGGTTGCGAAAGAATTGGAGTTGGCAATTCTTTCATCAAATTTGAAAGTGACAAAGGCAAGGTTAAAGTAGACTACGAAATGACTGAGCACGGCCAAGCAATCAAAGGTCTTATCTCTTATCTTTTGAGCGAAGAGTATGGATGTATCAGTTCATTGAGCGAAATTGACGCTATTGGACATAGAATGGTTCACGGCGGCGAAAAGTATATCAAACCTTGTTTAGTTACTGAAAACGATTTGAAAAAATTGGAAGAATTGGTTCCACTTGCTCCACTTCACAATCCAGCACATATTTTGGGTATGCGCGCTTGTATGGAAGCAATGCCTGACAAAAAAAATGTGGTTGTTTTTGACACTGGATTCCACGCAACAATTCCAAAGAAAGCATATATGTATGCTATTCCTTATGAATTTTATGAAAAGAACAAAATTAGACGTTATGGCGCTCACGGCTCTTCACACAGATATGTTAGTGAAGTGTTGAGTGAAATGCTTGGCGGTCTCCAAGGCAAAAAGGTTATCTCTTGTCACCTTGGAAACGGAAGTAGTATCACTGCCATAAAAGACGGCAAAAGTATTGACACATCTATGGGATATACTCCACTTGCTGGTGTGGTTATGGGCACTCGTTCTGGTGACGTTGACCCTAGTGTTTTGCAATCAATTTGTGGAATCAAAAATTGTTCTATTGATGAATGTTTGACAATCCTCAACAAGCAATCTGGATTGCTAGGAATTAATGGTGAATCTAGTGATATGAGAGATGTGGATGCCAATCTTGACAAACCACTTTACAAATTAAGTTTTGATATGCTTTGCTATTCTATCAAAAAATACATTGGTGCATATGCAGCAATTATGAATGGCGTTGACCATATTATCTTTACTGGTGGTATTGGTGAAAATGACGAACTCGTTAGACGTGAAGTTATGCGTGATATGGATTATCTTGGCGCTCAACTCGATGAAGACAAAAACGACCACATTGCTCGTGGCACTATCGAAAATTTGTCAGCACCAAATTCGCGTGTTCAAATTTGGCGTATTCCTACTGATGAAGAACTCGTTATTGCAAGAGACACTGAAAGACTTGTAACAAAAAAATAACAATATCCCCATCTTCCCAAATTATTTTTCAAAAACAGTTGACAAACCATTAAAATTGTTGTAAGATATACTCGTAATTTGTATCTTGCGAAATTGCGAGAAATATCAACGGAGGTTAAAAATGGCTGTTCCAAAAAGAAAAGTTTCTAAGTCTAGAAGAGATAAAAGAAAAGCAAACTGGAAAATTTCTGTTCCAAGTTTAGTAGAATGTCCTCATTGTCACGAGAAGAAGATTGCTCACCAAGTTTGCAAAAACTGCGGTTATTATGACGGTGAAGAAAGAATTGTTGTAGACAAAGAAAAGAAAGATTAAGAAAATTCGGGCAAAACCCGAATTTTTTTTGTTGTTTGTTTTGAATGTAGAACAAATTGTGATATAATACTATCGGGAGAAGATTATGAAAGTAGTAGTAGATGCGTTTGGGGGAGATTATGCTCCAAGCGAAATTATTGATGGATGTATAAAAGCATTAAACGAAAATCCAAAACTTAAACTTGTTTTGGCTGGTGACAAAGACCAAATTACAGAATATTTGCAAAAAGCAATGTTTGCGTCTGACCGTATGGAGATTGTTCACGCGCCAGATATTATCACCAATGAAGAGCAACCAGCAATGGCTATTAGGACAAAAACCAAATCGTCAATAGTTGTGGCTTATGATTATTTGAGAAGCAACGACAACTGCGTTGGTCTTGTTTCTGCTGGCTCAACAGGTGCAACTTTGACTGGTGCAGTGTTGAAATTGGGCAGAATTCAAGGCGTAAGCCGTCCAGCCCTTGCTCCACTTTTGCCAACACTCAATGGACAAAATATGATGCTTTTGGACGTGGGGGCCAATGTCGATTGCAAGCCTATCAACCTTGTTCATTTTGCTCTTATGGGAAGCGAATATATGAAGTCAATGGGAGTGGAAAACCCAAGAGTTGCACTTCTTAATGTTGGCACAGAAGACGAAAAGGGCAACGAACTTGCCAAAGAAGTTTTTGGACTGTTGAAAGAAGAAAGCAAAATTAATTTTGTCGGCAATGTTGAAGCAAGAGATATCTTAAAAGGCAATGTGGATGTGGTTGTTGCTGACGGTTTTGCTGGCAATGTTTGCTTAAAGACAGTTGAAGGAACAGTTGAACTTTTGATGGGAATGATAAAGAGCGAAATCAAAGCAAGTGGTTGGGCAAAAATCTGTTATGCTATGGGGCTCAAAAAACCATTCAAAAATATTAAGGCAAGAATGGATTATAGAAAGGTTGGCGGTGCTCCACTTTTGGGTGTAAGCAAAATTGTTGTGAAATGTCACGGCAACAGCAGAGCAGACAGTGTTGCAACAGCAATCAATCAAGTGGTTACTTTGCACAAAAACAAAATGATAGAAAATATTTCTAAGGTAGTTATCAATGAAGAAAACAACTAAGCAATTTTTCGATTTGTTTAATTCTTGTGATGAAAAATTAAAAGATATTGCATTTACTCATTCGAGTTATGCCAATATGCACAAGGCCACAAGCAATGAAACTTTGGAGTTTTTGGGAGACAGCGTGCTGTCTCTTTGTGTGGCTGACTTTTTGTATAAAAATTGTTCTTATAACGAAGGAAAGTTGTCAAAAATCCGTTCAACTTTTGTTTGCACAGATAGTTTGAGCAAACTTGCCAAAGATATGGAACTTGACCAAAAAATTAAGTTGGGAAGAAGTTTTAAATCGCACGATGTGTCAAATGCTATGCTAGAAGATTTGGTTGAGAGTATGATTGCAGTAGTTTATTTAAGTAAAGGTTTGAAAGAAACTCAAAAATCCGTCATTGAAATGTTGGAACTAAAATCCGCTCTAAAAAAAGGTATAAAAGCCACTGACTACAAAACTGAATTGCAAGAACTTGTTCAAAAGAACAAGGACAAACTGGAATATATTGTCACAACTTATACAACCAAGGGCGGACAAACCAATTTTAAGGCCGGAGTGAGAATAAATGGAGAGTTCTTTAAATACGGAACCGGCTCAACCAAAAGAGAAGCAGAACAAAATGCAGCGAGATTGACGCTCAAAAAAATAGAGAAGGACAAAGAATGATAATTTCAAAAGATAACAAAAGCAAATTGCCAAAAAAATTGTTGCCCAAGAAATGCCAAGCTGTTGTTAGTTTTTTGTCATTTATTTCTAGCGATGACGACATAGGGATTGTTTTGTATAAAAACAATGATGAATACTTGCCAGCGCATTTTGTTTTTGATGTTGAAATGCACAAATTAAAATGCAAAACGGTTGACGAATTGATAGGTCAAAGTTATGCTATTTTTGACAACAACAGAAATTACATAAAACTTGCCAAAGAAAAATTTGAAGAAGAGTTTTTGACAAAAATTGTGGCAGATGACGAAAAAGACATTTTTGAACTTGTAATGGAAAATGAGCGAGTGGTGCTCAAAAAACATATTATTTGTGTCATCAAGTCTTGTGAAGAAATTGAACATTTGATAAACCCTGAATTTGTGAGAGATTGCAAACTTGTGAGGCTAAACGAGTTGGAAAATGATTGTAATATTGCGGAATATTGCCTTGAATTTTTGTGTGCGGGGGAATAGGCTGGGGGCAGAAGCAACGGTTGCAGAGCAACCGTTTGTCGCCCTTGCGGGCGACCGGCACGCCTTTCGGCGTGCACTTCTGCCCCCGTATACGCCAAAAAACAACAAAAATTGCAACAAATTTCGTGTCTAGGGTCAAATTTGCTAGACACAAATTTTTTTTTGTGCTATTATTTATGAGAATTGAAGGGGGATTATATTATGTTGTTTGAACCACCAATTGATGAATTGATAAAAAAAGCCGGCAATGCTTATATTGCCACTATCATCATTAGTGCTAGGGCAAAAGAATTGGAAAACAAAATTCCTGCTTTGTTGCAAGGATCATCCAATCTTGCCATTGAATATGCTGCAAAAGAGTTGTATCAAGGAAAAATCAAGGCTGTCCCTCAAAACAAATAATGATTGCGGAAGTTGTTGTTGACATATCCAACGACTCTGTTGATAGAGTATACGATTATGTCGCGCTTGATGACACTGTTGTAGGCACTCGCGTAAAAGTGCCTTTTGCTTCAAGGCTCGTTTTGGGTTATGTCCTAAAACTTAAAAATGACAGTGATTGTGATAGTTCAAAACTAAAAACTATCAAACAAAATTTAGACCAATTTCCTTTGATAAAACCAGAATTGTTAAAAATGACCGAGTGGTTGTCTAGTCGGTTTTTTTTGCGTAAGGCAGATGTGTTCAAATTGTTGTTGCCTTCAATAATTAGAAATGACCTTGTAAAAGACAAAATCAAAGAAATTTTGTCACTTAATATGGATATTGATTCAGCAATAAATGTGGTTGGCAAACGTGCCAAAAGTCAACTTGGTGCGGTTGCATATTTGAATGATAACGGCGAAGAGTTGAGAACAAAAATGGCCGAACTTTTTGGCGCCAGTGCAATAAAAGCACTTATTGACAAGGGTGTTGTGTCTGTTAGACAAGAAAAGGTTAATAGACTCAAAATTGACACACAAAAAGAGCAAAAGCGTGTCACTTTAAACGCTGGACAACAAAATGCGGTTGAGCAAATAACAAATGGCAAAGGAGTGTTTTTGATTAAAGGTGTCACTGGCAGTGGAAAAACCGAAGTGTATATGAATGTTATCGAAAATGCCCTAAAAAACAACAAGACCGCCATAATGCTCGTGCCAGAAATTTCGCTCACACCACAAATGTTGAACAGATTTTCTTCACGTTTTCCGGGGATTGTGGCTGTATTACATAGCGGACTTAGTGATGGTGAAAAATATGACGAATGGAAGCGAATTTTTGACGGAGAAGCAAAGGTTGTGCTGGGGGCAAGAAGTGCTATTTTTGCACCTATTGAAAATTTGGGTGCAATAATTATTGACGAAGAACACGATTCAAGTTATGTGAGCGAGTCAAATCCAAGATATGCAACCGAAGATGTGGCAATTTTTAGGGCAAAATACAATGATTGTCCAGTTGTTTTGGGCAGTGCCACTCCAAAGATTGAGAGTTACAAAAAAGCGCTAGACAAAGAATTTCAACTCATTGAACTCAACGAGAGAGTCAACAATCTTGAAATGCCAGCAATCCAAATTGTAGATATGCTTCAAGAGATTATGAACGGCAACACTTTGCCATATTCAAAACTTATGCTTGCTCGACTTCAACAAGCAATAGACAACCAAAAACAATCAATTTTATTCATCAACAGACGTGGATATGCAAGTTTTGTTATGTGTAGAGAGTGCGGATATATTGCCAAATGTGACGATTGTGCTGTGTCTCTTACTTATCACAAAGAAGACGAAGAACTCAAATGCCATTTTTGTGGCAAAAGATATAGGATGCTTACAAATTGCCCAAATTGTAAGAGCAAAAACATAAAATATGGCGCACTTGGAACAGAGCGAGTGTGCAGGGAACTTCAAGAGTTTTTTCCAAATGTTCCTATATTTAGAATGGACAACGACACAACAAGGGGCAAAGACGGACACAAAAAGATTTTGCAAGAGTTTTCTGCTACCAGTCCAAGTATTTTGGTAGGCACTCAAATGATTGCCAAAGGTCACGACTATCCAAATGTTGCTTTTGTAGGAATTTTGGATGCGGATGTTAGTTTATATACAAGTGATTATCGCTCAACAGAACGCACTTTTCAACTCGTAACTCAGGTGGCGGGTAGAACAGGTAGAAAAAACAATGACGGCTTTGTCGTGCTTCAAACTTATGCGCCAAAACATTATGTTTATCGCTTTGCTTCAAGTTATGATTACATAGGTTTTTATGAAAAAGAAATAAACCTTAGACAGACGACCAAATTTCCACCATATACAACAATTATTAGGATTTTGGTGAGCGGAGAAGATGAACAAAGGGTTTTGGTGGCTACTAAAAAAATTTATGACAAGACATTGCAAATCAAAGAAAAATATGGTAATATGATAGCGTTTTTGCAAGCGATGAATGCACCAGTAAAACGTATTCAAAAAAAATATAGATATCAAATTCTTGCGCGAGTTAGTCCAAAGGACAATTTGATAGCAGAATTTTATAACGCTTCAAATATTATAGAAAAAAATGTTTCGGTTTTTGTAGAAACCAATCCAAACAATTTGAGATAAGGAGAAATTATGGCAATTAGAGATATTGTGCAACATACAGATAGTTTTATTAGAAACAAATCAAGAGCAGTAAAATATATTGATGACAAAATCATTGAACTTTTGGACGATATGAAAGAAACTGTCCTAAAAGCCAACGGCTCAGGACTTGCGGCTGTTCAAGTGGGGATATTAAAGCGTATTTTTGTAATCAATATCAATGGAGTGTATATGGAGTTTATCAATCCAGTGATAGTTGACAAACAAGGAGAGCAATGTCAAATTGAGGGCTGTTTAAGCATCAAAAAACCTTATGCTTTTGTAAAACGCCCAGAAACAGTAACAGTTGTTGCGCTGGATAGAGCGGGCAACGAGTTTAGTTATACGTGCAGTGATTATACTGCTATTGCTGTTTGTCACGAATACGACCACCTTGACGGAGTGCTTTATATTGACAAAGTTGAAAGATATGCAACTCGTGAAGAAATGTATGGAGAAAACTAAATGAATATTGTTTTGTTTGGGACATCAAAGTTTAGCACTTTGGTGGCGGAAAGATTGAAGGATAGTCAACACAAAATCATAGCAGTAGTGACTCAGCCTGACAAGGTTAATGGCAGAAATGGCAAGGTGAGTTTTAATGAACTCAAAGTTTTTGCTATGAATAATAATATCCCTTGTTATCAGTTTGAAAAACTTAATCGTGACGGCGAAGAAATATTGAAGTCAATAAATGCGGACTGTTTTGTGACCGCGTCTTATGGACAAATTATCAAACAAAATATTTTAGACATTTGCCCAATATACAATGTGCACGCGTCACTTCTTCCAAAATATAGGGGCTCTTCGCCAATTCAGTGGTGCTTGATTAATGGTGAAAAAAAGACAGGCGTCACAATTATGAAAACAGAACTAGGACTAGATTGTGGCGAAATGTATTTGAAAAAAGAAATAGATATTTTGGATACTGATACAAGTGATACATTATTTGAAAAATTGGGAGTTTTGGGCGGAGATGCGATTGTTGAATTCCTTGACGATATTGATTTTTACAAGCAAAATGCCCAACCACAAAACGAGAGCGAGATGACATATTTTCCAATGCTAAAAAAGGAAATGGCAGAGATTGATTTTGGCCTGCCAGCAGAAAAAATAGTCAATCTTATTCGCGGACTTTCAACTTGTATGACGGCGTATTTTATGCACAACAATTTGAGATACAAAGTTGTTTTTGCGCGCCTTTTAGACCGCAAAGGAAATGCTGGTGAAGTGATTGAAGCAAGTCACAAAAATGGACTTGTCATTGCAACAAGCGACAAAGCAATTGAAATTGTAAAAATCCAACCAGAAGGGAAAGCAGTTATGGATGCCAAAGCATTTTGTAATGGCGGAAAAATCAAGGTTGGAGATTTTGTTGGAAAGGTTGGTTTTTAATTTATAAATTTGATAACAATTTAAGTCAAAAAAAATGAATAGGCATAAGGATTATGCAAAAATATAGGTTTGGTGGCCAAGAATGAAAATACTTGCAGATTTTAATAAGGAAGGATTGAAGAATGAACTAAAAGATTTGCCCAAATTTAGGGTGAATCAAATTTTTGACGCAATAATTCAAGCAAAGGATTGGAACAACACCACTATCCCAAAGGCAATTTATGAAAAGTTGCAACAAGACTATATTTTAAAGCCTGTTGAGATATTTGAGGTTTACGAGTCAAAAGACGGCACAAAAAAATATCTTTTGAAACTAACTGACAACAACATTATTGAATGTGTGTTTTTAAAACAAAATTATGGCAACACAATCTGTATGTCAACGCAAGTAGGATGTCGAATGGGTTGCAAATTTTGTGCCTCTACTGTGGGCGGACTTATTAGAAGTTTGACTTGCGGTGAAATGCTTGGTTGCATCGCGACACTAAATGCTGACAATGGAAAGTGCAACGAAAGAAATTTTTCAAACATTGTTCTTATGGGGAGCGGAGAACCATTTGACAACTTTAATGAGGTGGTCAAATTTTTGCGACTTGTTACTGGTGAGGGATTTAATGTAAGCGAAAGGAATATATCGCTTTCCACTTGCGGACTGGTTGACAAAATCTATGAGTTTATGCGTCTTAATTTTAATGTCACACTTTGCATTTCTCTTCACGCTTCAACTGATGAATATAGAAAATCAATTATGCCAGTTGCTTTCCGCTATTCAATAAGTGAAATTGCAAAGGCGGTCAAAGATTATGCAGAATACACAAAACGCCGTGTGGTGCTTGAATATTGCTTGATTAAGGGTGTAAATGATAGTTTTGAGGACTGTGAGAGACTATCAAAAATCTTTAAGGGCATGTTGTGTCACTTTAATGTAATATGCTTAAATCCAAAAGACGATAAATTATCCGCCACCACAAAAAAAGAAGCCTACGCTTTTATTGCCAAACTTAATGAATTGGGGCTGTCGGCATCGCTTAGAAGAAGTCAAGGCAGTGACATACAAGGTGCTTGCGGGCAACTTCGTGCCAAGCGTCTTGAAGAAATAGAAGAAAATTAAAGTTAGTCTATAAAAAATAATAGACTAATTTTTTTTTAAGTGTTATAATATAATACATAGGAGAATATTATGGCAAAAATTATTGTTTCGGCATCGTCACTTCCAGCAGGGAGAAATATGTCTAGTCAGTTGGAATATATCACTCGTGTGCAAAATTTTGGTGCAGATATGTATCATATTGATGTTATGGATGGCAAGTTTGTTCCAAGAGAGTCTATTGACTTCAATTATTTGGAGCAGTTGAGAGAAAATAGTGTGCTTCTTTTTGACGTTCATCTTATGGTGCAAGAACCTAGCACTGCTCTAATAAAGAAATATATCAAGTATGGGGCAAATATTATTTCTCTCCATTATGAAGCATATCAAGACAAAGATGTGTTTAAAAAGAGATTGGAATTTGTAAAGAAAAACGGATGTATGGCAAGTATTGCTATTGATGTGGGAACAAAGGTAGAAGAAATTATGCCTTATCTAAGTCTTGCTGATATGGTTTGTATTATGGCAGTAAAAGTAGGTCGTGGCGGTCAAAAGTTTAATGATAGTGCACTTAAAAAAGCCAAAGAGATAAGAAAGGCAAACAAGACTATTCTTATTGAGATAGACGGCGGAATAAATGGAGTGACTGCACCTCAATGTGTAAAGGCAGGAGCAGATATATTAGCAGTTGGTTCGTTTATTTATGACAATGACACTTATGAAGCAATCCAATGTCTAAAAGGCAAAGCATAATGGACAATAGATACTATTTTGAAAAAGCAAACCAAGACACAATAGAGATTGTTGGGCAAGAATACATTCATCTTGCAAAGGTTAGAAGAGCAAGTGTGGGAGATACAATTCACGCTATATGTCTTGACGGATATGACTATGTCTTGAAGATTGACAATATAACCAAAAACAAAGCAGTGTGTAGCATTGTGTCAAAAGAACACAACAATTCTATGGATAGACCCAATATTACAGTTTATCTAGCAAGTATAAAGCAAGACGCATTAAAAGAAGCACTGGACAATCTTACACAACTTAATGCAAAAGAGATTGTTATATTTGAAAGCGAATATACACAAGCCAAATATACCAAAGACAAAATAGAAAAGTTAAAAAACAATCTTATTCAATCAGCAAAGCAGAGCGAGAGAGCGGATATACCAAATATTAGATTGATAGGCTTTAAGAGTATGATAGACGAGTTGAAAGCGAGTGACCTAAATATATTTGCTTATGAAAATGCAAGTGACAACTTTTTGACATTAAATATAGGGGAATACAAAGACAAACATATTTCTCTTATAGTAGGCGGAGAAGGGGGATTTGCTCCAAATGAAGTAGAACAACTTGACAAAATATCCAAAAGAGTAAGTATGGGCAGAACAATCCTTAGAGCACCAGTGGCAGCGACTTCGCTTTTGGCTTCAACTTTATCTCTTCTTGGTGAGTGGCATAGGTAGGTGGCGGATGAAGATTTGTATATTAACACTGGGATGCAAGGTCAACGAATACGAAAGTTTGTCAATGACTACGCAACTTGTCAAACTCGGTCATCAAGTGAGCAACAAATTGCAGGTGGCGGATTGTTATATTCTAAACACTTGTGCAGTCACAAATATGGCAGAGAGAAAGTCTAGACAAATGATTGCCAAAATAAAAAAAATGAGTCCAAATGCAAAGATTGTTGTTTGCGGTTGTGCATCACAACACAACAATGCTCAATTCTTTAATTTTAATGAGGTTACAAGCGTGATTGGGAATGTCGGCAAGGAAAATATCATTGAATACATAAACAACTCACACAAAGAAAATTTAAAGGATATTCCCACCAATTATACACCAATGGAGTATGCAACCAAGACCAAGACAAGACAATACATAAAAATTCAAGACGGTTGCAACAACTTTTGCTCTTATTGTATTATTCCTTATACTCGTGGCAGAAGTAGAAGTAGGGACAAGCAGGATATCATAAACGAGATAAAACAATCCACCGCCAAAGAAATTGTAATCACAGGAATTAATGTGAGCGATTACAGGATAGGCGGACAACTTGCGCTCATTGATTTGTTGGAAGAAATTGACAAACTCAACATAAGATTTCGTCTTTCATCTCTTGAATGTGTGATTATTGATGATGAATTTTTGAAGAGATTGAAGAGTCTAAACAATTTTTGTCCATTCTTTCATTTGAGTTTGCAATCGGCTTGCAATTCGACTTTAAAAAGAATGAACAGACATTACACGATTGAAGAGTATATTGAAGTGTGCAAGAAAATTAAGGATTATTTCCCACAAAGCACAATTTCTACTGACCTTATTGTTGGCTTTAAGGGTGAAACAGATGAAGAGTTTAATGAAACAGTTGAAAACTTAAAGAAAATCCCATTTGCGTTTATTCATATTTTCCCATACAGCATTAGGCAGGGAACAAATGCAGAAAAATTGGGTGGTGATGTGCCAGCCGATGTGGTAAAAAATAGAGAAGCACAACTTATTGAATACAACAAGCGAATAAAACAGCAATTTGTTTTGTCAAATTTAGGCAAAACCCACAAAGTGCTTGTTGAAGAAAACATTGACGGATATTCTTGTGGATATAGTGAAAACTATCTCTATTGTTACATCAAGGGGGATATCAAAGAAGGCGAAATTGTGAGTGTAATTCCAACACAAGAATTTGGTGACGGAGCGGTGTGCGAAATTGCAAAATAAAGTGCTTTTTGTTGCAAGATTTTGAAAATAATTTAAAAAATTGAAAAAAACTTGGCATTTTTGCTTTAAGTTTTTTGAGTTTTAAGATATAATAACATTAGGAGAGAATTATGGAAGAATGTATTTTTTGCAAAATCAAATTTAATGAATTGCCATCAACAAAGGTTTATGAAGATGACAACTTTTTTATCATAAAGGATATCAATCCTATGGCAAAAATTCACCTTATTGCAATTCCAAAAGAGCATTATAGTTCACTTGATATGCAGACAGAAAAAGGGGCAGAACTCTTTGGCAGGATTATCAACAAAATTGCCAATCTTCAAGATGAGTTGGGTCTAAGCAATGGATATAGACTTGTTATCAATCAAGGCGAAGATGCAGGTCAATCTGTTCAACATTTGCATATTCACATTATGGGCGGCGAAAAGTTGAAGAATTTATAATTTTTGCCAAATTCGTCAAAAACTCTTGACAATATCATTTTTTGTGGGTATAATAGACAAGAAAATATTTGTCAAGGTGGTGAATTTAAGTTGAGTACAGTTAGAGTTGGAGAAAATGAATCTATCGAAAGTGCTATGAAACGTTTCAAACGTAAATGTCAAAAAGACGGCATTATTGGTGATTTGAGAAAAAAAGAACAATATGAAAAGCCTAGCGTAAGAAAAAAGAAAAAGAGCGAGGCTGCTAGAAAACGTGCTATGAAAAAGAGCAGATATTAATAAGAGTCCCTTAGGGGACTTTTTTTAGACAAACAGTGTGAAATGTTTGTCTTTTTTTATGCTTAAAATTGCAATTTTGTTTTGAATAAATTTGCTCGTGTGATATAATAGTTTTGGAGAATTTATGGATTACAAACAATTATTAAACGATGCACAATATGAAGCGGTTATTTCAACAGAGGGTCCAGTTATGGTTAGTGCTGGGGCTGGCAGTGGCAAGACAAGAGTGTTGACTTATAGAGTATCATATTTGCTCACAGAATTAAATGTTCCCGCACACAATATTGTGGCGATTACTTTCACCAACAAAGCAGCCAATGAGATGAAAGAACGTATTGCGAAATATGAAGAGTCTGGGAGAGATGTCAATGTTTCAACAATACATAGTTTGTGTGCAAGACTGCTTAGAACTTATGTAAGTTTTTTGCCAGAATACAAAGAAAACTTTTCTATCTACACAGACAAAGAGCAAAAGCAAGTTTTTAAAACTGTTTTTGAGACAATGGGAATTGACAAAACTGAAAGTCAGTTGAAAGACAAAATTCAAAACCATTTTTACAAAATCAAAAACGATTGTTTGGATATTGAAGAGTATTGCTCAATTCACAAATATTTTGCAGAAATTCCTTATGTAAAACGCTTTTTTGAACTCTATCAAAAAGAACTAATAAAAAACAATGCAATGGACTTTGACGATTTGCTCATTAATGTTTACAAACTCTTAAAGAATAATGATGATGTCAGATTTTCTATTCAAAGAAAGTTTAGATATCTTATGGTTGACGAGTTTCAAGACACCAACAACCTTCAATATGAAATATTAAAACTTATGGTTGGTCCAGACAGAAACATTTTTGTCGTGGGGGATGAAGACCAGTCAATTTATAGTTGGCGTGGCGCAAATGCTGATATTATGATGAGGTTTTTGCGAGATTTTGCTGACACCAAAGTTGTAAAACTTGAAAAAAACTATCGCTCAACCAAAGAAATTTTGTCCAAGGCCAATGAACTAATTAAAAACAACAAAAATCGTCTTGACAAGGAACTCTATACGGACAACGAAAAAGGTCAGCCAATAGAGTATTATTCTGGCTATGAAGAGAGTGAAGAAGCGGACTATGTTGCAAGGCATATTTATATGTTGCACAGCCAGGGAGTGCCTTACAACGAAATAGCAATTTTGATGCGACTCAATGCTCTTACTAGACCGTTTGAAGAAAAACTTTTGTCATTGAATATTCCGCACAAAATCTATAATGGTTTTAAGTTTTATGATAGGGCAGAAATCAAGGCAACACTTGCATATCTTGTGGCGGTTGCCAATCCAAGCGACAACAACAATTTGTTGAAAATCATCAACTTTCCAAAACGTGGAATTGGCGAAGCAAGTATTGAAAAATTGCAACAACTTGCCGATGCGAAAAAATGTAGTTTGAAAGAAATTATCTTGAATTTTAGGAATGAAGATATAAAATCTGCCCTAAAAACCAAACTGGAAAGTTTTGCAAAACTTCTCGACGACATTGACCAAAAATCCAAAGAGTTGGGGCTTTATGACCTTGTTTTGTATGTTGTTGATGAAGCCAAAATCAAAGAGTCTTTTGACCAAAATGATGAGCAAGGACTTGAAAGATTTATGAATGTCAACCAACTTGTTGAGTCTATTAGAGAGTATTCTGTCCTAAATCCAGAAAGCACGATTGTTGACTATTTGCAAACAGTTAGTTTGACAGCGCAAGTGGATGAAGAAGATACAACAGGCGGTGTGGTGCTTGCAACTGTGCACGGCGCCAAAGGATTGGAATTTGACAATGTATTTATTGTTGGGCTTGAAGACAAAATTTTTCCTATTCTTCGTGACGGAGATGATGATTTGGAAGAAGAAAGACGTCTTATGTATGTGGCAATAACTAGGGCAAGAAAAAAGTTGTATCTCACCAATGCCAAGTCAAGATTTATGTATGGCAAGAGAGAACCTTCTATGCCAAGCAGATTTTTGAAAGAACTCAAAATGATAAAAGACAAAGCGCTGGACTATATCTCTCCATATGGTGAGTATGCCAACAAAATTTATGGCAACAAATATGATTACAAAAAGTCATATAAAGGCAATGGTGAAATAAAAAATTATGCAAAAAGCAATTTTCAATCAACACCAAAAACGTTTGGATTGGGAGAAATAAAAGGTGTCACAAAAGGTATGTCAAAATCCAATATTGATTTGTCAAAAGCAGTGGTAGGTGCACTTGTCTATCACACAAAATTTGGTAGTGGTGTGATTGTGAATACACAAGATGTTGCGAGCAATGGGTGTGTTGTGATTGATTTTGAACTGTTTGGAAAAAAGTCTCTTAACCTTGAATATGCACCAATAAAATTTTTGTAAAGGGGAATTATGAACGAAATTGAAAGAATGAAAGAGTTGGTAAAAATCTTGAACGAAGCCAACTACAATTATTATTTTTTGGACAAGCCAACAATGGCGGATATTGAGTATGATAGACTTTTGGACGAACTTTTTGCGCTAGAAAAATCAAGCGGTGTTGTGCTTGATAATTCTCCAACTCACAAAGTGGGCGGAGACCCAGTGAGTGAGTTTAAAAAAGTCACACACAAAAACAAGTTTTATAGCCTAGAAAAAAGCCAGTCTTTTGAAGAAATTGTGGATTGGAATGATAGAAATCAAAAAATTCATCCATCTCCATTTGAACTGGTTTGTGAATACAAATTTGACGGACTTACTGTCGCAATCACTTATGACCAAGGCAAGTTTGTTCGTGCAGTTACTCGTGGCAACGGAACTGTTGGTGAAGATGTGACCGCACAAGTAAAAACTTTTAAAACCGTTCCGCTAAACATAAAATATCAAGGTTATGTGGAAATTCAAGGCGAGGGGATGATAAGGACAAGTGTTTTGGAAGAGTTGAACAAAAAACTTGAAATTCCGCTCAAAAATCCTAGAAATGCAGCGTCTGGTGCCATAAGAAATCTTGACCCAAAAGTTACAGCAAGTAGACGTCTTGACTATTTTGCATACAATGTAAATTATATCGAAGGCAAAAAGTTTTTGACCCATATTGAAGAAGTGGAGTTTTTGAAAGAAAATGGCTTTTTGGTGCTGGATTTTCACAGGATTATCAAATCTTGGGATGATGTAAAAAATGTTATTGATGAAGTTGCAAAAAGCAAAAATTCACTAGACTTTATGATTGACGGACTTGTGTTTAAAATCAACAATGTGTCTGACAAAGATGCTCTTGGCCACACAGACAGGTTTCCGCGTGGAGCCATTGCCTACAAATTCGAAGCAGAAGAAATATCAACAATATTAAAAGATGTCATATGGCAGGTCGGCAGGACTGGCAAGGTTACGCCAATAGCAATTTTGGAGCCTGTTGAACTCGCTGGGGCAACTGTTTCTCGTGCAACACTCAACAATTTTAATGACATAGCAAGAAAAAATGTGAGCATAAACTCACGTGTTTTTGTTAGACGTAGCAACGAAGTTATTCCAGAAATAACAGGGCTTGCACAAGAGTTTGACGATAGCGTAGAAATAACAAAACCGTGCAGTTGTCCGTCTTGCAATTATCCTTTGGTGGAAGTGGGCGCCAACCTTTTTTGCAAAAATCACAATGGTTGTATTGAGCAAATTGTTGACCGACTTACACATTTTGCATCACGTGATGCAATGAATATTGACGGACTTAGCGAAAAAACTATTGAGCAGTTGCACAAGGTTTATAACATTGCTTATCCTTATGAATTATATTCTTTGACGGCTGAGCAACTTGCAAAATTGGATGGTTTTAAGGACAAAAAAATCAACAATTTGCTAGAAAGTTTACAAAAAAGCAAAAATGTCGATTGGGCAAGTTTTATATTTAGTCTTGGAATTTTGTCTATTGGCAAAAAGACTGCATTTGTTTTGAGCAAAAAGTTTTTGAGCCTTGAAGAATTGAAAAATGCCACCCTTGAACAACTTGTGTCAATTCAAGATATTGGCGATATTGTGGCACAAAATATTGTGGACTATTTTGCCGACATAGACAATATGTTGAATATTAATGAAATGCTAAAAGCAGGTGTGAGTGTTCGCTATCCAAATTATAGCGAAAGCAATTCACAATTTAAAAACTTAAAAATTGTTTTGACTGGTGCGCTAGAAAATTTTGGAAGAAGTGAACTCACCAAAATTTTGCAAGAAAAAGGCGCAGATGTAACTTCTAGTGTGAGCAAAAACACAAATTTGGTTATTGCTGGGAGTGATGCGGGGAGCAAACTTGTAAAAGCGCAGGCTCTTGGAGTAAAAATTATTGATGAAAAAACTTTGTTAAATATGCTTAATAACGAAAAATAGCGAAATTTGTTTGGAAAAATTGACAATATTTGCTATAATATAGTGAATTTTAAAAGACAAATTTTTGTCGTGGGGTATTATGATTACTTTTAAACAGATAGAAATGACAGGATTTAAGTCATTTGCTGATCCTACAATAATCAACTTTGATGGGGGAATTACTGCCATCGTTGGACCAAACGGTTGTGGCAAAAGCAATGTTGCAGATGCTATCCGTTGGGTTTTGGGTGAACAATCTAGCAAATCCTTGCGTGGAAAAAGTATGCAAGACGTTATTTTTGCTGGAACAGAAAAGAGAAAAAGACTTTCTTATTGTGAAGTAAGTCTTGTTTTTGACAACACAAACAAGTGGTTCAACATTGAATATGATGAAGTGGTAATAACCAGAAAACTTTATCGCTCAGGCGAAAGTGAATATCAACTCAACCGCAAGCCTTGTAGACTCAAAGATATTACAGACCTATTGTATGATAGTGGTGTGGGCAAGGACGGATATTCAATTATTGGACAAGGAAAAGTTGAAGAGATTATCTCTTCAAAACCAGAAGATAGACGTTCAATTTTTGAAGAAGCAACAGGAATTGCCAAGTTTAAGGCTAGAAAAGTTGAAAGCGAAAGAAAACTCGAAAAACATAGAGAAAATCTCTCTCGTCTCAACGATATTTTGTATGAAGTTGAGCGTAGACTTGGACCATTAAAACGCCAGAGCGAAGATGCCAAAAAATATCTTGAATTAAGAGATACTTTGAAGGATTTGGAAGTCAATGCCTATATCTATCAATATGAGCACGCAAGCGCCACAAAAGCCGAAATTAATGAAAAGAAAAAAGGCTTTAATGACAACTTGACAATCAAGCAAAATGAACTTAATTCTATGCAAATCAAATACGACCAAAATATGGAAGAAATCAACAAGATTGACAAGACTGTTTCTGATTTGCACGACAGAGTTTTGAATATCACTATCCAAATTGAAAAGAAGCAAGGTGAAAACAACCTTATCAATGAAAGATTGGTGCACATAAAAGACCAACTTGACAGATTAACTGGCGAACTTAATTCTTTGAAAATGGAATTTAAACAAAGAGCAACTTTGCTTGAAATGGCAAAAGAAAACAAGACAAAAGAAGAAAAGGATTTAAAACTTCTTCACAACAAGAGTGAAACATTGTCAACAGCATATTTGCAACTTATTGACACAATCACCAAGAGTGAAGGCGAAAAAGAAGAAAGTCAAAAGGTGTTTATTGACAATATGACCAAACTCACAGACATCAAAACAAATATGTCTGCCCTTGTTGCCAAGCGTGATACTTTGAAAGAAAACTTGACACAAGACAAGTTGAAATTGAATGAATTGGAGCACGCAAGTGTCGATTTGGAGCAAGCAGTTGTTGAGGCCGAAAACGAACTCAAAACTCAAACTAAACTCAAATCCGAACTTGAAAAATCTCTTGCTGAAAACAAAGAATTTTTGGCTGAATATAGCGACAAAATTGCAAAACTTAATGAAGAAATGTTTGCTTACAAAACGGCAATCACAAATGACACCAACCGCAAAAATATTTTGCAAAGTTTGCAAGCAAATTTTGAAGGCTATCAGTTTGCCGTAAAACGTTTATTAAAAGACAGCAGCACCAACAAGGCTCTTAGCAGTGCAATTATGGGTGTAATTGGCAATGTTATTAGTGTAAAGTCTCAATATCAGACAGCAATCGAAATTTCTCTTGGAACAGGTATTCAAAATATTATTACAAAAGATGAAGCGGATGCAAAAACACTTATTTCTTACTTAAAGCAATTCAATCTTGGACGAGCAACATTTTTGCCAATCAGTGCAGTAAAACCAAGAAGTTTGTCTGCGCGCGACAGAGGATTTTTGTCAAGACGTGGTTGCTTGGGAGTTGCTAGTGAACTTATTGATTTTGACAAAAAATTCCAGTCTGTCATTGACAGTCTGCTTGGCTCAACTGTTATTGTTGACAATCTTGACAATGCGGTCGCAATCGCAAGAGAAAGCGGTTATTCATTCAAAATCGTAACACTTGAAGGGGATGTCTTGAATCCACAAGGCTCTATGAGTGGTGGTAGCAAAAAGAATCAAGACAGTTCACTTTTGAGCAAAGAAAACGAAATCAAACAACTAGAAAACAATATTGGCAAAAACCAGATTTATTTGAAGTCTCTTGAAAAGGATTATGAAAAATATTCCAACAAAATTGCTGAATTAAAAACAAAAATTGATAGTTTTACAACCAAATTGCAAGAAGTCAATGGGGTTGTTGGGTCAAAAATTTCCAATGCCGAATCATTAAAAGACAAATTCAACAATTTGAGTTTGGATATTAGGACACTCAATTCTCAAATCAATAGTGCAGAGACATTCATCAAAGATTTGCAACAAAAAATTGATAGTGTCGATATGCTTGAAGTTGATATCACAGCAAGTCAAAAGCAAGTTGATGCGTTTAGCGAAAACTCAAAATCCGCATATGAAGAATTGAAAGCAAAAAGAGAAAAATACAATCAAGAAATGACTGCAATCAAGGTTCAAATTGCAAGTAGTGAAGAAAAAATCAATTCTTTGCAAACAGAAATTACCCGCTATGAAGCCGAGCAAGAAAACACGAAAGTTTTGATTGATAGCAAAGAAAAAGATGTTCAAAATCAAGACACTTTGTATCAAACAGCAATAAATATGCAAAAAGAAGTTGCGCAAGATGAAGAAACTGTTGCTAGCAACAAAGAACTTGAAACTTTAAATTTGAAACTCTCTTCATTTGACAAGCACAAGGCAACAATTTTGAGTGAACTAAAAGAAATTGATGACAAAAAGAACTTGCTCAATGAAGAAATATCAAGACTTCAAAACAAGATATTCAATGAAGACAGCAAACTCCAAAAAGTCGATATTGATATAGAAAATATGCAAGAGCGTATTTATGAAGAATATCAACTTACATACAATGATTGCTTGCCGTTCAAAAAGTCTGAGTTTGAAATAAAAGAAGGAATGATTGCAATTTCTAGAACCAAAGCACTCATTACATCTCTTGGCACTGTCAATGTTCACGCTATTGAAGAATACAAGAGCGAAGGTGCAAGATATGAAGAAATGAGTGGTCAAGTCGAAGATTTGAAACAGGCCGAAAATGACCTTATCAAAGTTATTGATGATTTGTCAACCGAAATGCTTACAAAATTTAATGAAGGATTTGTTAGAATTAATGAAAACTTTACAAAAGTGTTTAGAGAATTGTTTGGCGGCGGCAATGCAAGGCTTGAAATTTTGCCAAACGAAGACCCACTCGAAGCAGGCATAGAAATCAAGGCACAACCACCAGGCAAAGCAATTACAAATATTACTCTACTCAGTGGTGGCGAAAAGACAATGACTGCGATAGCAATTTTGTTTGCAATTTTGAAGTTGAAGCCAATGCCTTTCTGTTTCCTAGACGAAATTGAGGCAGCGCTAGACGATGCAAATATTGAAAGATACGCAAAATATCTCCAAAGATTTTCACTAGAAACACAATTTATTGTTATTACACACAGAAAACCTACTATGGAACTTGCTGATGCGTTGTTTGGTGTAACAATGGAAGAAAAAGGCGTGTCAAAGATTGTGTCAGTTAAACTTAGCGATGCAGTCAAAGTTGTAGAAGACAACGAAAAACAAGAATAATTATTCAAATTTTTGAGATACTAAAACTATGTTTTGGTATCTTTTTTTTGCACTGATTGCAATTTTTTTGTTTTTGCCATTCAACACAAGGGTGAGTTTAAAACTCAATGTCCTAAATTTGTCTGGCGAGTTGTGTATCAAGATTTTTGCAATAAAAATTATAAAATTGAAGATAAAAATCAAGGGAAATTATATTTACATCACCAAAAAAGGAATAACTTACAAAGAAAAACTAACCGCAAACAATGTTGATGTGATTTTTGGAATAAAGTTTGTCATCAATTTGTATTTTAGACTAAAACTAAACGAAATTTTTGAGGCAGGGCAGTATGGGATAAAGGACAATGCTCTATCAACATCAATTTTGTGTTCAAGTTTTGATTTGCTGATAAAAAGCGTGCTTGCAAAAATCAAAAATAATAAAAAACTCTCACATATTTTTATAATTAATGGTGCAAAATATAACGAAGATTGCTTAAACTTTAAATTGGAATGCGATTTCAATATTAATATTGTAGATATTCTTTATTCTTTTGTGTTAAGCAAATTGTCGTCAAAAGGAGTTAAGTATGAAAGAACTAGACAAAGAGAACAAGGTGAAGAGCATAATTGATGTCGCTCTTGACAAAATTAGGAGTATGGTGGATGTCAACTGTGTTGTTGGCGACAGTCTGACTTTGCCAGACAACAGCATTATTATTCCAGTCACAAAAGTTAGTGTTGGATTTGTTGCTGGCGGTGGCGAATATTCAGACCTAAATGCCAAAAGAAATAGCGCAGATTTTCCGCTCGCAGGTGGCACAGGTGGGGGATACACTGTCAATCCTATTGGATTTTTTGTCTTGAAAGACGACAAATTTAAACTTGTCCACGCAGACAAATCTTCTGCATATTTGTCACTTCTAAAAACTATTGCAGAAATGCTAAAAAATATGAAAAAGGAAAAATAATATGAAAAAAAAATTATGGTTTTGTTATTTGATTGTATGTGCGTTGATTTTTTCCAACATCTGTATATTGTGTAATACGCAACCAAGATACACAATATATGGGCAAAGTTATGCAAGGCAAAACTACAAGGCAATGTGTGTTATGGAAAAGAACACGCGAAAAGTCCTGTATTCTTTTGACGAAAACAAATGTCTTGCCAATGCGTCAACTACAAAAATTGTGACTGCAATAACTGCTATTCAAAACTGTGACAATTTACAAGAAGAAATTGTCGTTGACAATATGTCAGTGGGAGTTGAGGGCACATCAATTTATCTTAGACAAGGCGAAAAGTTGAAAGTAATTGATTTGCTCTATGGGCTTATGCTTAGAAGCGGCAATGACAGTGCAGTGGCACTTGCCTGCCACGTAGGTGGAAGTTATGAAAATTTTATTGAACTAATGAACAAAACCGCCCAACTTGCTGGGGCAAAAAATAGCCATTTTGCCAATCCGCACGGGCTTGATGACCCCAATCATTACACGACTGCTTATGACTTGGCGATGATCACTTGCTATGCTCTTCAAAACCCTATTTTTAAGCAAATTGTGTCAACTAAGCAATACAAAATTGAGGCGACAAACAAAAGTGATGTCAGATATCTCAACAACAAAAACAAACTTTTGGCTTCCCTAGACGGTTGCACTGGTGTAAAAACTGGTTTTACGTCAAAGGCTGGTCGATGTCTTGTTTCATCTTGTGAACGTGGTGGAATGGAAGTTGTTTGTGTGGTTTTGAATTGTGGCCCTATGTTTGAAGTGAGCAAAGATTTATTGAACAACTCTTTTGTTGATTACACTTATGCTTGTGTGGTTGACAAAGACAAACCAATATACAACGAATATTATCTAAACGACACCAAAGGACAATTAAATTTGATGGCTGACGAAAGTTTTTATTTGCCAATTAGCAATCTAAAAGATGAAGATATAACTATCAAATACAGATTAAATGAATTTTCTGGTGACGTCAATGAAGGGGAAGAAATAGGAGAAATTCAAGTATTTGTCGACAAACACTTGCAAAAAACCATAAAATTGTATACAATAAATAAAATTGATGTGTTGGAAAATGCTGACGCATTAAAATCTATACAATTACAATGGGAAGAAAAATATGAGATTAAATAAATTTTTGGCACAAAGTGGTGTCGCTTCCAGAAGAAAATGCGATGAACTGATTTTGGAAGGCAAGGTAAAAATCAATGGCAAAGTGGTAAAAGAACTTGGCGTTGACGTCAACACTCAAAATGATAGTGTGTATTTTGACGGCAGGAGAGTGAAGCCTGTTGCTACCAATGTGTATTTTAAGTTGCACAAACCAAAAGGCTATGTCACAACTGCCAGTGACGACAAGGACAGAAAAACTGTTTTGTCTCTAATGCGCAATGTTCAATATAGAATTTTTCCTATCGGAAGACTTGACTATGACACAGAAGGCTTGTTGCTTCTCACCAATGACGGCGAGTTGACAAATATTCTTACTCATCCAAAAAATAGTGTTGCAAAGACTTATGTCGCAAACATTGAAGGGGTAGTGACTGATGAAGAAATCAAACAACTTTCTAGTGGTGTTGATATTGGCGGATATGTGACAAAACCTTGTTCTGTAATTCTTCTTGACAGAGATGACAAGTCAACCAAACTAGAAATTTCTATCACAGAAGGCAAAAATAGGCAAGTCAAAAAAATGATTGAGGCCGTAGGCAAAAATGTTGCATTCTTAAAGCGAGTATCTATTGGAGAAATCCGTCTTGGCGGGCTTGCTAGGGGAGAATATAAAGAACTCAACAAAAAAGAGATGCAATATATCAACAAATTGAAAAATAGCAAATTGAACTAATTTGCTAATTTTTTATATAAGGAGTAATTATGATTTATGATGTGGTGACTATTGGCGCTGGTGCTGCTGGATGTATGGCAAGTGTGGTTGCAAGCAGAAATGGCGCAAAAGTTTTGATGCTAGAAAAAAATGAAAAAATTGGCAAAAAGTTGTATATCACTGGCAAAGGTAGATGCAATTTGACCAACAATTGTGATGTGGACGAGTTTTTAAGTAATGTTGTCAATGGCAGACAATTTTTGAATGGTGCCATAAGAAAATTCACCCCACAAAATACTATGAATTTTTTTGAATGTGAAGGCTTGAAACTAAAAACTGAAAGGGGCAATCGTGTTTTTCCGCTTAGCGACAAGTCAAGTGATGTGATAAAAGTTTTTGAAAATCTTGTAAAAGAAAATGATATAGAAATAAAATTCAATACGGCTGTAAAAGATGTCACATATTCAAACAACCTATACTATATAAAGTGTAGTAATGGTGAAACCTACACAACATATAATGTTGTTCTTGCAACTGGTGGCAAGAGTTATACTGCTACTGGAAGTGACGGATTTGGATATACTATTGCCAAAAAATTTGGACACAAAATCAATGACCTTAGGCCAAGTTTAATCCCAATAATTTTGAACGATGATGTAAAAGAACTCGAAGGTTTATCGCTAAAAAATGTCGAGTGCAAAATTGATGTTGGTGGCAAAAAGTTTAAAGAATTTGGCGAAATGCTGTTTACAAATGAGGGGGTTAGTGGACCAATAATTCTTACTTTGTCGGCATATATAAACAAATTTGATTTGACTGGGACTAAAATGTATATTGATTTTAAGCCAGCACTTGATGAAGAATTTTTGGACCAAAAATTGATTAATGAATTCAATCAAAATTCCAACAAAAATTTGTCCACTTATTTAAAAACACTTTTGCCAATGAGTTTTGTGCCATATTTTATCAAAAAATCGCAAATTTTTGACAAAAAACTTTCGCAAATCAACAAACTTGAACGAAAAATTGTTCTTTCCTTATTGAAAAGATTTGACTTTTCTATAAAAATGTTGGATAATATCAACAAAGCGATTGTGACTAGCGGTGGTGTTGACCTAAAAGAAATCAATCCAAAGACAATGGAAAGCAAACTAAGTAAGGGATTGTATTTTGTCGGTGAAGTGCTTGATATTGATGCACTCACTGGCGGATTTAATCTTCAAATTGCTTTCTCAACTGGTTTTGTCGCTGGAAACAATATTGTTATGGAGAATTTATGATATTTTGGATATGTTTTTGCTTAATATTTTTGCCTGTTGTTATTCTTTTTCCAACCAAAGTGGTTGGCAAGAAGAATTTGCCAAAACAAAAAAAGCAAAATGTCATTCTTTGTTGCAATCACACAAGCAATCTTGATGGACCAATTCTTGATATAAGGTTGAAAAGAAAATTTTATTATCTTTGCAAAATTGAGTTGTTCAAAAATAAGTTCATAGGCTTTTTTATGAAGAAGTTTGGTTGCATCCCTATTGATAGGGGCAGTGTAGATATTGCGGCAATCAAAACAACATTGAAAACTTTGAACAGTGGCAAAAGTGTTGGAATTTTCCCACAAGGAACAAGGGGTGAAGAAGGAAAAATTGACGAAAATACAGTGAAAGACGGTGTTGCAATGTTTTCACTTCGCACAGGTGTCCCTGTTTTGCCAATGGTGATTGTAAAAAAGCCAAAAGTTTTTAGAAAAAATATGATTGTGGTGGGGGAACTGATTTTTCCAGACAAAGAAAGAGCAAAAGACAAAGAATACAAAGATGAATTTACAAAGCAAATTGTCACCAAACTTAATGAATTGCTTGACGAAGGAGAAAAGAAATTATGCAAGAAAAAATGAAAAATATGTCAATAGAGTTTACTCAATACAAAAAGGGTGACATAATTACTGGCACTATTGTTATGATAGGCAAAAATGGAGCCATTGTGAACATTGGCGGAATGCGTGACGGAATTGTCCCTATTGACCAAGTTGGCAAAGTTTATAAAGAAGGCGATGCAATTTTGGTTATGGTTACAGACAAAATTGATGATGCTGGCTGCATTGTGCTCAATGCACGTGATGTAAACAGAGCAATTCAACAAAGAGAAATGATAAGCGACATTAGAGTCGGCTCAACTCTTGTGTTTAAAGTAAAGGATGTGGGAACGGCTGGGCTTAAAGGCGAATTTTGTGATTATTCTGTGTTTTTGCCTTATTCGCAATGCTCAAAAGAAGATTATTTGGACAAAAACTCCTTGAAAGATAGAGAAGTTGAAGCGGTCGTTTTGGAACTCAATAGTTTGCAAAAATCTATGGTTGTTAGCACCAAAATTTTGAAAAAGACGGTCGACCACTCCAATCTTAACATAAAGATTAATGATATCGTTGATGGAACTGTCATAAAAGTGTTTGACAAATACGCAATAGTTATGCTAAAAGAAGGAGTCAAAGCCAAAATCAGTATTCAAGATTTGAGTTATGAAAAAGTTGGCTCAATGTCTGATGTTTTGGAAGAAAACAAAGAATATCAATTTAAAGTTTTGGATACAAACTATGACTTGTCGCGTATTAGTTTGGGTCTAAAACAAATGAAAGAAAACCCACTTGATGCACTTTTTGATGAAATTCAATTGGGTGATGAAGTTACTGGTGTGGTTGAAAAAATATTCCCGTCAGGTGCTTTGATTAGGCTTGAAAATGGATTGACCGCTTTTGCTCTCACACAAGAAAATAGCGAAAGAGTGAACACTGCCACGCATTATTTATATAAGTTGGGTGCAACGGTTAGTGGTTATATTTCTGCCAAAGACTTGGAAAGAAAGAAATTAAATATCATAACCAAAAAGAAAAAACAAGATTAGGGCTTGCCCCTAATATGCTACTGTGGCTCAGTTGGTAGAGCAGTTGATTCGTAATCAACAGGTCGCCGGTTCAATCCCGGCCAGTAGCTCCAAATAGGGTGGGGGCATAAGCAACGGTTGCAAGGCAACCGTTTGACTTGTCCGCCTGTGGCGGACAAGGGGGCACGCCTGCGGCGTGCACTTATGCCCCCAGTCCAACATTATAAAGAGTAAATATGAAAAAAAAGAGAAATTGGTTGCATAAATCATATTTGTATGATAAAATACAAATGATATAAGGTTATATCTTAAAAGGGAAAATAATTATGGAAGATCTTAAAAAGAAGGAAAAAGAGATTTTGGAAAAGGAAACTAAGGAGTTTTTTACACAAGTTATCGAAGGTGTAAAAAATGGTAGTTTGGTACCAATTCTTCAAGCAAAATGTATCTGTGTAGATGCAAGGAAGGCACGTGCAGACGAGGTCGGAACAGAATTCACAACTTATAGCCAAGGTAAAGTAGAAAAAGTGTTTACAGTCAAAGAAGACACTATATTTGTAACGACACTTGATAGGAATGGTGACCCAGTTATTGATAAGAAAGGCAACAAAAACATTTATGATATGTCAGAGGCAAAGTTTAATAAAAAATACAAATTGCACAAGAATGGTCATTATGTTCAAGACCCAACACCAATGGTTACAATTAAATTGCCAGATAGTATGATTCCTGAGCAAGGTAAAAAACTTTTGCCACCATGTTGGGGTGGGTATGATGGAACCTTGATGAGAGGAGGTCTCATAATGTTACCATATAATCCTAAACTATCTAAATCAGAACAAATCAAAGTTTGGGAATCGTATCTAACAAAAGGCGAATTGGTTGACTGGTATCCAAATAATGAAGCGGACACATATGCCGTTTGTGATAAAAATGGTGTATTTGAAGATCCGGAATTAAGGGGATTGTACGGACAAGGTAATTCTGACGAGTGTTTGGTTTAATGAAATTTTGGTTTTGAATCTGATTATAAGAGAGTAAATATGAAAAATGTAATAATTGTAACTGGTGCATCATCAGGGCTAGGAAG
>CAYQCO010000003.1:0-36155 GCA_964416085.1 uncultured Lachnospiraceae bacterium
GTAGTCATTAACTCCACTGCGACCGGTCTTTGCTGTCATTATACCACAAAAAATTGAAATGTCAAGACAAATAAAAAAAATTCAACCCGTGTGACTCGCGCCTTAAAATTGCCTTTTGGGCTTGGTTGAATTCTATATGTATTATACTACAAAAAATTGAAATGTCAAGACAAATAAAAAAAGAATTGTGTTGACTATTTATATAACGTCAACACAAAAAGAAATATATTATTTACTTTCGTTATTGTTATTATATGTCAAAAAATTAAAAAAGTCAATAGATTTTAACAAAATAAAAAGAAGGGATGATTGAAACTTAATTCACCTTTATCCCTATCTTTCTCCAATAATGGAGTAAACCACTGTTACTAAGCGTCCTTAGTCAGCCTCCTTGGCATTTCAGCCACGGTTTGCCACATTTACGACTCGTGACAAACAACCGATTTACATCAGTCATTGTTAGTATATGCTAAAAAATTTAAAAAGTCAATACTTTTGAAAAAATATAAGGGAGCAAAAATGAGAAAAGAGTTTAAAAAAGAAAGAACTATTAGTTCTTCCTTGATTGCACAAGTGCCAACAAGCCTTGTGGGCTGATAGAGATTATCCACTCTACCCAATGCTGAAATCAGTCCAGCAGGCGCCTATACAACAAAAGTTTATAGACTGTTCAAGTAAAACTTGACATTGATAGTATATCACAAAAACTTCAAAAGTCAATAGATTTTGACAAATAAAAAAATGATACCAATAAAAAAATAGCCCCAAAATGAGGCTAATGTCTATTCGCTGAAAACCAGCAATACATAACGGCTTTTAAGCGCTGACTTACATATCATTGTTATTATATGTCAAAAAAATGAAAAAGTCAATAGAAAATTTAATTAAATGTAAAGTAAAAAAGGTCGCAAATTTGCGACCTTTTGTTTTTTATTCAATTCTTATCAATTGGTTTTTTCTTTTGTTTTAATATATAATTGGGATTGTATAATTTAGATTTTTTCTCTAATACAAAAAAGTTACAACATCTGTCATAAACGGTTTTTCTTAGTTTTTTATTTCGATAAGCCTTATATAATTTTGTCGCCCTATTGATAATCTCAGTATCTTTTCTGTCAAAAAATTTGATTTGATTTATGAGCAATAATTTATATTTCACATCTTCAATCTGCGAAACATCTATTATATTGACAGAACTATCTACCACTGGAATCATATTGTTAAAGTTGATAGCACCCAATGTTCCACCTTCAATACGCATAAAATCTTCCGAGTTTCTCATAGATTTAAACTTTTCCTTTGGGTGAGTTAGTGGAGCATAATACTTATTCCCCCTAACTTCAAATAAAATTCCTAAATATGGTCGTTTTTGTCCTTTATTATACATTACTCTTTTGTCAAATGAAAACAAAAAACGAATATATTTGTCATCTACATAAACCAATTTAATTAATCTTTCCATACAAACTCCTAAAAAATAAAAGTGAGGATTGCTCCTCACTTTCTTTTTTAATCCTTACTTAAAGGCTAAGGTTTCCCGCTTTTTTCATTCTTACTTAAAGGGCTAAGAGCTTCCTGCTTTTTTAATCCTTACTTATGGCTAAGGGCTTCCAACTTTTGGGATCAAAGTCCCTTAAAAGGAGGTGAGTTGGATAAAACTTCTAGATTTTATTCTTCACCTACTAGTAGTATACTTGTTTTTTGTATTTTTGTCAATAGTTTTTTAAAAAAAGTATACTTATTAAATTATAACCATAAAAACCTGAAAAAATGCGTTTATCTGCCAATAAATAATCTATAAATTATTTATTTACGATATCAATAACTTGTTCTAAAACTTCTTTTGTTGGGAGTTCAGAATCCGACAACTCGATTTGCTGTGTTACTAATGTTGTTTGACTGGCCAATGATTCTGTTTGAAATTCCGTGCTATCGATTTCTTGCATATTAGCATCACTTTTGTTTATTTGCTCGCCTTCAATATTTTCATTGTTATTTTCTTCGTTGTCGAAAGTTTCAGTGTGTGAACTCGTTTTTTCGGTATTTAGTGAACCATTTTCTTCCGCCTTGTCGCCTTTGTCAGTGTTTGGGTTGATACTTACTTTGTTTAGCATCAAAGAAATTGTGTCACAAATTGATTTTATGTTGGAAATATTTTCTTGGTTGTTTTCTTGCTTTGCATCTTCGTTTGTTGACAAATTGGCAATCAAAGTATCCGTTGCTCCGTGGTCAGTCACTATTCCGCAAACAGTCAAAAGTCCCATAAGCCCCAACAAAATTTGATTGAGATATTCGGTTTTGATTTCGAAGTCAAAAACCACCTCAGCAATCAGCACTCCGCAAGAAATTAAACTTACCCAAAAATTTCCGCTTTTTAATTTTTTTAGAAATCTCATACATTCTCTCCTTTTAAGAATTTGTATAAAATCTTTTGTGTTTTGTTTGTTTATAGTATACACTAATAAGAATGTCATACCGAGCGAAGCGAGTGTATCTGGCGAAAAGTTTGATATAGTCCGTAAAATGTGCGATATTAAATCATAATCCGGATACACTCACACTGCGTGTTCGGTATGACAGTTTTTTTTGATTTATATTCAATTTAATCAGCCTACACTTTTATCAGCCAGATACGCAACATTTTGCAAAAAATTTGCAAAATATTGGTATGACAAATAGTGAATCGTATGCAAATGTGGTATAAAATCTTTTGTGTGTTTTGATTATTTTTCTATGTATTTTATTTTTATTTGATTTATGTTGCAGGTTTGTTCAGTTGAAGAAATTTGCAATCTCAAATTTTGGCAAGGCAAAATTGTTTCAAAAATATTGATGCCATTTGTGTAAGTCGTAAAACTCATTTTGTCATTGTCGGTCAAAAAGTCTATTGTTATATTTGGGCTTGCATTGACAATAATTTTTCTTATTATTATCTCATCCAAATCATCTGGCAAAAGTTGATTGGTGCAAAAACTTTTTGGCAAATCGTCTTGAAAAATTTTTGAAGAATTGTCTATTTCTCCAATATATTTTTGATAATCTGAATTGAATGTCACAAGCATTTTTTCAACCAATTCAGTTTTTAATGGCAACAGATTTTTTATGTCTACACCACGCAAAATCTCATAACTAAAATCGTGCATATCGACAATCAACAGTGCGTTGTTTTTATATTCTTCGTTTTCGCACAAAATTGATTTGCCGTCATCAAAATCAAGTTTCAATGCCAAATAATATTTGTCTTGCAGGCTCTCTGCTTTTGCATTATAGTTGTCTTTGTCAATCATATGCTCAATTCCTAGCACACGTTTTTTGACATTTATTCCGTCAAAAGAATACAAGCCATCGCGTGTCATAAACATCACCACATCACCGCAAACTTGAACAGTATCAGAAAAGATTTTGCTATCGCTTAAATATACTTGTTTTTGGTCAATATTGCGGGCGGAATAATAGTTTATTCGTGTAATTCCGTAGTCGCGAAAAACATAGAGATTTTCACTAAACGTCAAAATTTTTCTGGCATAACCGCGCTCGCCTTCAAGTGTAAAATATTGGGTGTAATCTGAGGCCGTTCCAATAAGTTCTGGGTTGAGAGTTGTCGAAAACCATATTTTGTCCGCCTCGCCCGCTATTGTGCAAAACAACACTTTGTTGGATATTGACATACTGGTGATAATTGGCACATCGCTGACAATATATGGCGAATTGTTGGTTGGCCAAACGACCATTTTTTCTGGGCTACTCAAAATTATTGTGTCGCTTCCATTAAGTTTGTAAGTCAAGCAAATTGGCGGCTCGTCAAACTCCAACTTATACAACCAAATCAAAGTTCCTGCACCTGAATACATTTGGTGCACATAAAGTTTTTTGTTGGTGGAATGGACAAGAATTCTGTGTTGTGTGGTGTTGCTGTCGGCAAAATATTGCCTAAAATATATCAATCCGTCAACCGCTTCTATATTTTGTTCAGCGACATTAATTTCACCCATTTCACTTGTTTCGCTGTCTTCATAAGGAATTGTTGCAACACTTATTCCACGACCGCTGGTTATTTTTTTGTTTTTTAAATTCACGTTATAAAAAGCATTGACAAAATTGTTTTCGCTAAAAACATTGTCCTGCCAACCTTGTTTTGAAAAATCTTGAAATGTAATTGTTTTTAACTCTTTCATTGCCAACTCCTCATTGGCATTGTAAGGATTTTTAGACTTTTTACTTCTGCCAATTTTTGTTCATAAATTGTGTTGTAAATTCCATATTCATCAAACAATCCTACTGCCAAGCAATACATTGCAGTAAGACCATAAACAAGCAAATCATAACCTATCATCCCTTTGAAGTAATCCACATCATCGTCAAGACTTTTTAATGTTGGGACAATCAAAAATTTTACAACACATTTGCCGTCATATTTAACATTTGGATTGCCGTCAACAATCTTCATAGGAAGTTTGACACCACCTGCTCTCACTTCAACAATCTTTAACAAATTGGAAACTTGACTCATATCTATGACACCATTTTTTGACACAAAATTTTCTTCTCTTGGCAGTTGGACATAGTCTGTTGCAATATCTGCAAGCATAATTTTTAAAAGTTCAAACATCCTGTTGATTGTAAAATTGCTGTCAAGCAATTCTTGTAAATTTGTCGAATTTAGAGCATTTAAGTTTTCGTCATCAAGCACTTTCTTTTCGTTTAACAAAGTGGCAGATTTTTTTATTATTTCTAATGCTGTCATACTAACTCCTTCTTAAATTTTTTTCTGCACAATCTATTGCACTTTTTTTAATTTTTTCTTTGTTTTGTTGAAAGATTTTTTCATTGTGTTTTTCTATTTCTTCCAATATTTCTTGATTGGATTTTGCTTTTCTTTCTTCCAAAAAATTAAGCACACGATTGTCCAATTGATTAAATGGCAAAGTAAAAATAATATTTTCATTTTCACACAAAAAATATTTTTTTGTAACAAAATCATAATAAATTTGCGTATTTTTGTATATTTTTTGCACTCTTTTTGAAATATTGAATATATCACTATTTATTTTTGCCATTTTTTGATTATTTTTCATTTATTTTTTTCCTATTTTTTTGTGATTAATTTTTAATTTTATTTTTTCTGTTTTTAATATTTTCACATTTAATTTTCAATCCATATTTTTAGCCAGATACACTCACACTTCGTGTTCGGTATGACATTTCCGCCTTGTCACATCGAAATTTTGTGCAACAAAATTGAGTATGTCTGGCTTGCGATTGGATATTGTGCATTTTATTCGCTATATTAAACTTTCAGCCAGATACACTCGCTTTGCTCGGTATGACAAAAGGTGAAAATTTGATTGGCCATATCATCCGTCAACTCACTTTGTTCGTTGCCACAGGTGAACAACAGGGGCAGAAGCAACGCTCACGAAGTGAGCGTTTGACTTGTCCGCTTGCGGACAAGGGGGCACGCCTGCGGCGTGCACTTCTGCCCCGTCCCCATCACCGCCAATCATTGTTTAAAAAAGAAGAATAAAACATTCTTCTTTCTAAAAACTAGTCAACAGATGCAGTATTAACTGCAAATGGATTGGTTACGCTTGTTGACAAATTGGTGAACTTTGCTTGTCCATTTGGTTGGTCGCAAATTAGGTCTGCATATTTTACAAGTGTTGCAGAATATGTAGGTTGACCTGCATCTTGATGAAGCACTCCACCGTTTTCGCCTTCAATCCAAGTCCAGTCGCAAAGTTGATGCAAAACAAACTTGGAAGTGTCAAGCATATACAATGTGTCATCTTCAACAAATCTGTCACTAATCATTGGGATGCCATTGCAGTTGACTGCTTTGTATCCACCTTCAACTGTTGTCACATCTACTGCTCTACGATATACATTTAAATAATCAATGTATGCACGTTTTACACCTGCGCCACAACTGATTAGGTCAATATTGCTGTTTGAATTTTCTTGCAAAAAGTCTACTGCGGTTTGCAAAATATTGTCGCTAATTTCTTGTGCAGTTGCAGAAGAATATGGAGTAAGCCAACTGTTTGACTCACGATTTAGACCATATAGTGTTGTGCTTGTTCCAAAGATTGCTCCAAGGCCTGTGATTTCGTTGTCTTTTGAGCCTTGAACATAGAGTTTGTGGTTTGCAGCAGCACCAGTTGGAGTTGTTGCAAAAGTAACTTTTTTGCTATTTCTATCAATGCCGACAATTTTCATTCCGCCAATTACTTTTGTGTCTCCGTTGTAGATGTCTACCACCATACCTTCAATAAGATTTTTTACACTTGCAAGTGTTGCAGTGTTGCCAGAAATTGCAGCAGTGATTTTGCCCACTTCACCACTTCCGTCACCATAAAGCATACGGCTGAGATTAAACTTGGATGCTGAAAGAAGTCCTTCCATTTCTGCATCAAGCAAGTCTACAAATGCACCAGCACTTGACTCGCTTGCCCTGATTGCTTTGTCAGAAATTTGAATTCTGCCATACAAGTTTTTTAGAGTTGTTTTGAATTGTGCATAAGTGTTTCCGCTCGCTGTTGGAAGAGCGCCTGTTTCACTGCCTGCACCAATGCCACCGTTCAATCCTACTGGTGCCATTTTGATGATTGATTTGCCATAAACATCTGTTGAAGATTGTTTGATTTTTGAATATAATGGGTTTGTGTTTGTGTTAAGTTGGTTTGTCACCGCCTCCAAATACGCGTCTTTTAATGCGCTTTCGGCTGATTGTAAACTAATCATAAATTCTCCTTTTTTATTGTTTTTTGATAATAGACCTTGCAATTTTGCCTGCTTCGCCTATTGTCTTGATTTTTTGAGCAGGAGTCAACGGTATTGACGAATTGAGGTTTGTTGTGACCTTTACTTTTGGCACAGTCTTCAATTTTGACAAGTATTCTCTAAGAACGGCGCTTTTAACTTCTTCATTGTTAAACACATAATTGAGCAAGAAATCTTTATCTTTCATCAAACTTTCTGGCGTAACCATTTTTTCTGCCAGCATATTTATTACATTTTGTTCTGCCAATTTTTCCAAATCGCCTTCTTGTGTGCTTAAATTTTCTCTTAGTTGTTCCCTAAAAGGTTCAAGGCAAGAATACTCGTCTGTCCAACGTGTGACTATTGCATTGATTTTGTCGAGTTTTTCTACTGGTTTTATTTGGTTTTCCAGTTCGCTAACTCTTTGACTTTTTTTGGTAAACTCGGCTTGCAAAGAATTGTAGGCCTTTACTAATTCTTGTGCATCTTTGAATTTGCCATAAATGGAGGCAGAATTTTGAGTTAGTTCTTCACAAGGTTCTTTAATTGCACCAATAGATTTTGTAATAGGTATTTGATTATTGTCATCAAAAACTTGTGCATTTTCGCTCCCTTTAAAAGAATTTTCCAATTTTGCTTGTTCCAATTTTTCCATAATTTTTTTCTCCTTATTTTTGATGGGAGGGGGCAAAAGCGCACGCCGTAGGCGTGCCCACTTGTCCGCCTGTGGCGGGCAAGTCAAACGGTTGCAGGGCAACCGTTACTTTTGCCCCCGTAGTTTATTCTCCCAAGTATTTTTTGTGTTCATTGATATGTTCAATGATACGTTTTTCTATTTCTTTTCTATTGTCTTTTGTTTTTATTTCACTGCCCAAAACATAACTAATATGTTCATTGATATGTGTTGTGTGGTCATCAATTTCTAACACATCAACACGATTGTTTACGAGTTCCAAATTTTCTTCTTGTGCACGATTTATGTGTAGGGTATGGATATCCGTAGAGTTTTCCCACATACCAAAGCCCAACAAATCAAGACAACGTTTTCGCATATTGTGAGAAAATTTGCCGTCTTCATCATACATAAGTCCAGCATTAATCAAATCTAGCAGCATTTGTCTTTTGGTTGCAACTGTTTCGCCCAATGTCCTTGTTGAGTCAAAAATTACATCATCGCAACTGATTTCGTTGTTGTCCCAATAATACATCTTCATTTCACCATTGTCGCCAGCAATTTTGAGCAGTCTTGGAACGACCGCATATTGCTTGTAAAGTCTTAATACAAACTTGGCAATTTTTACTTGTGAAGATTTTATTTCATCAATAGTTGATTGAAGTCTTTGTTCATCACTTTCCAACAAAAGTTGCAATGCTGTCCCTGAAAGATTACTAAATGCTGAATAGTTTTCTTGCCACAAATCATTTACACCTGACACATTTGTAAATTCATCCAAAAGCCTATCTTCTTCGCTTTCAAAATGGTCGTGGTCAGACGGAGTTGACATAATTTCTGGTGCCTTGCTACCCTGTCTATACACAAGGACTTTACCAGGAGAAAGTCCATCTTGTTCCAGTGCATCGGTATCCACACTGCCTGATTCCACTGTCAAAATACCCATTGCTAATCTGTTGAAATATTCGTGTTTTCTATTTCTAACCGCATTGTATGCTCTTTGAATTGGAATAACTCTTTCTATAATGCTTGAACCAAAGAAACTGCCCGGAACATAGTTGCTAATTTGTTTTACAAACGGCAAATCTCTTTCACCATTTTCTCCATTAATATATGGCAATTCGCCGTCAAACAAGAGTTTGTCGCCAGCAACTATTGTGAGTCTCCCATTTGGATTTTCGGCTGTTGGGCGAGTGTATTTTTCAATCACGACACAGCAGTTGTTCATCTCTTTGTTGGCGACTTTGCTAATCTGTGAGTCATAACCAAGTCCGCCCACTGAATTAAATCCGCTATCCAAACTAAAGGAATAGCATTTTTCTGCCTTGACTGTTACTCCATACATTGATTTTATCAAGTCCACATCCATAGTTTTTGCGTGGATAATGCTTCTTATATCTTCCAATCTTTCGCACGCGAGATTGTCTGGAAAAATTTCAAACGGTGAACACACTGCAATATCCACATCACCTAGGCGTATTGCTTTGGATTTTTCATTTTTTGCAAACACTGAACCTATATCATTGTTCCACACGACTTTGTAAAATGCTGTTCCGCAAATTTCGCTCCACGTGGTTGCTGTTCTAATAATAGATTTTAAATCTATTCGGTTGGCTACTGATGAATAAATTTCCTTGCTGAGTTTTGCTGCATATACATCCGCGTCATCTGTGGATGCTGGCATAACGTGGATATCTGATTGGAGTTGCAATAGTTTGGCAATACGGTTTTCGACAATCGGTGTAATGTGGTTGAACACTTCTCTTTCTTGCCAAAAATATTGCTTGTCCAAATCTGATACGCTATTGTTGGATTTTATGTAACTATATTGGTTGCCTAAATAAAAATTGATGTTTAGTTGCCATTGGGCTTCTAGGCTACGTCTTTCTTCTCTACGTTTTAGATAGTCTTGTCTTGTCGCTTGAATTAATCTCTCTTGGTTAGATTGCTTTGTCATTTTTTGCTCCTTTTTTAAATATTGGTTGTGGACTTTTTGGGATTATGTGTTGGCTTATGAGATTGTATAAATCGTTTAAGCAATTTTTGCACAAATAAAAATTGCCGTTGAACACAAATCTCTTGTTGATTATGCGATAGTCGCTAACTCCATTACATCCGCTTACATCACATTTTATTTTGGTTTTTGTTCTCTCTATTTCCATTTTTTCTCCTTTTTTAACTTGGGGGTAAAAGCAACGGTCACAAAGTGACCGTTTGACTTGTCCGCGAGCGGACAAGTTGCGCGATTTAAAAAGCGGTGCAAGGGCTTGTTTAAATCGCGCGCTTTTGCCCCCCTATTCTCCGTTCAACTCTTTTAATAATCTAATTTTTTCTTTTTCCAATTCTTCATCTGTCATTGACTTATATTTGTTTGTGTTATCCAAATTGGTGGTATAAATCATCTTCACAACATCAACACTTGGTGGCAAGGTTTTGGAGTTGACTTTCTTTTTTATCAACTTCATTTCGCCGTCTTTGTCAGCCGAATATTCTTTTGTCACTTCTTTCACCACAAGACCTTTTGCAAGTGTTTTTATTGCTTCAATAGTCTCTTCATCAAGCATTTTTTCACCTCAATCTTAATCTTCTTATCATTTTTTCTTTCTCCTTTTCTACTATTGATTTTTCTTGTGGTTTTGGTTTATTTTCTGGCCTTGTCATAAGATAATATCTCAACTCGTCAAGGCTGTGGTCGTCTTTTTTTACTGGAACATCACTGTTGCCCCAATGATATGTTTTTAGTTCTCTAATAAGGTTGGTGCAAGTCTTAAAAATAAACAATCTTGACTGGCCTTGTGCATTTTTTAGATATGCTTTTACCCTTTGTATTCCCGAAAACATATCTTTGTTGACTTGTGGATTGACCGCTATCCCATAATCCAAAAACAACTCAGTAACACTTCTTTGAGATGCAAGTGTTGTTTGGTTGGCAGCACTGTCAATAATGGCTTCAATATTTCCGTCAAAACCTCTATGCCAGTTTAGTCTATCGCTTATTGCCTTGATTTGTTCACTATGCCAACTAATATCTTTTTCGCTCTCATAATGTTCCGCCACCACATAAACATTGCCGTCATAATCACAGCAATACCAATGTGCAGAAAGCGGATTTTTTAGTCCCGGGTCAATCGAAATTGTGTCTTGCCATTCAGTTGGAACATCGAAAGGTTCAATAACGTTGACCGTTTCATCAAATTCGGTATACACTCTTCCACCAAAATCCAAGAACTCGCCAAACTCTCTCGACCTAAGTTCTTGTTTGCTCATTGATGCTTTCATTGCATTTTTGGCTTCTTCACTTATATACGGATTGTCATCCCAACTCATAAATATATGCCAAATATTTGGGTCATCAAATTCGTTTAAGTA
Organism: uncultured Lachnospiraceae bacterium; assembly: GCA_964416085.1. Lineage (GTDB taxonomy): Bacteria > Bacillota > Clostridia > Christensenellales > UBA1242 > Onthoplasma. Next base: position 10,802 of record CAYQCO010000003.1, read on the forward strand.
AATTTCGTTGTAAACATAAGTCAATCCTTTTAATGGTGTCATTGTTCCAAAAATGTTGCCGTTGGTGTCCAAAACTCTCATCTTGCACTCAACATAAACATCTTGTGGCGGTTCTTCATCAAACCAAACATAATCTAGGCTTGTGCCTTGAAATTTTTCTCTCCCTTGGTCGCAACTCTTAAACCCTATTCTAGATATTGTTCCAAACACATTCTTGATTAAGATATAGTCAATTACACCATTTGCAATGTCAGTCTTTCGTCCACTCGTCATCACCACATCAACAATCCAATCCGGATTGATATAGTTCAAAACTTTGGCCTGCGCCACATCCCTTTGCACTTGGCTAGACAAAGACACAACCCAGCCGTTTGTTGCCTTGTTGATTTTTCTATACGGGTGATTGCCCCTTGCAAAATACACCACTTCGACCGCTCCACATTCGGTTTTGCCACTTCGATTGCCACCAAACACCCAACGGTTTTTCTTTTGACACTTGTGAAATTCCAGTTGCTTTTTGTGAATAAGTTTGCCAGTGTTGTAGAATTGGAGTTTATTTTTTTCTTTGCGGGATTTGATTTCTCTTTCAATCTCCAACAACTCCTTGACAACATTCATACCGAGAGTTTACACCAAAGAAAGTGCTTTTTTGACTTTCGCTGCCATTTTTTTTCATTTTTCGTGTGTTATACTATTTTTATGAAAGCATTTTTGTTGTTATCTATCATATCATTAATCCCCACAACCGCCGCCACACCAAAGACTTGGTATGGGCGCGTTTTTGACTCAAACATTTATTTTTATTCTTCACCTGTTGACGACAATGAACATATTATGTTTGCTATTGAGCCCAGTTATTTTGTAGAACTCACCGCCGACTTCAACTCAACTTTTTATTCTGCAAAATATATGGGGCTTTCTGGTTTTGTAAAGAAAAAAGATGTGCAACCAACGTCTGACACAATAAAAAATCCTTATCCTAGTCAAATATTTTTTAGGGTATATTTGCCCATAAGTCAAGTGATGTATTCCGCGCCATCTACCAGTGCTGATATAGTTGTCCAAATTCCAATTTATACAAAAACACTCAACTATATTGGCTCGTCTTTTGGCGAAGTTGCCATTGTTGAGCGGTCAAACAAATGGTATTTTTGCAAATACACTTTGGACAAAGAATACTTTGGTTATATCTACTCGGAAGGTGTTGACCAGTTGAGCAATATCCCCAAAAACATTGAAGAATGCAGTTATGTTGAGTTTGCGGATTTTTCTGCCCCTAGCACCAATTTAAGCGTTGTCTCAACCAGTTCAAAGAGTTTTAATTTGATCGTGGTTTTGAGTTGTCTTGGAGTGGGCGTGTTTATCATTTTGGTCGCAAAAAGTGGGATTATTTTACATTCTAAGCAAGAAAAAAAGGAAGTTACAAACTTCCTTGACAACTGACCTCCAACGGTTTTCTATCGCTTATGGTCACAATAGGTTGCGTTTTTGGTATCCATTTTTCTCTTTGCATAATTTCTTCTATTTCTTTTTGGTATTTTGCCGAATTTATCTTGACCAAAAAATTGTTGATGGCGCTTTCCATTCTTCTAAATGTTGTTCTTTCTGATGACAATTTTAAAATCGCTTGAATATTTTGAACACTTGTTCGATATTTCATCTTTATCAAAAGAATTTGTCTATCCACAAGTTTCATACTGCCAACTATTTCATCAATTAACTCTTTCAGCCTTGTAAGTTTTACGCGTCTTTCCATCAAATCAACAATGCTGTTTATTACATCATAAGTTGAATAAACTTCTGGGTCCGGCCCATAATTTATGGCGTGTTTATAAATAAACTCGTTGACCATTTCGCATCTTTTGTCGATATATTTATACGCAGAAATCAGCATCTTGGCATCCTTTAAACTTAACATTATATTTTTCACCCCACTTATGCTCTCAGTATAATCAAAAGGTGGCGTAAAGTCAAGAATTACTGCCACTTTTTTACAAATTTCTACATTTTTTGACATTTTTTTACAAAAATATTACCATTTTTGTCGAACATATGGAACATTTGTCAATCAAAATGGGGCGGTCGGCGGGCTGGTGCAAGGGCCGGCCGGTCGGCCATATAAAGCCAACCATATTGTCATATCGAGCGACAGCGAGTATATCTGGCAAATAGTTTAATATAGCCCATAAAATGTGCAATACTCAATCGCAAATACACTCACACTTCGTGTTCGGTATGACAAGTTGTAGAGTTTGTTCATTGTGGCAAAGCGGATAAACAAAAAAAGGCGGTCGCGAGGCGTAGACGTGCCGAGCGGTCGCCCCCCCCATTATTATTGTTCATTTTCGCACAAATTTACTTTTGATACCGAAATCTCATAAGCGACCTTTTTTATTGGTTCGTCTGTTTCGTTGTATTTTTTCAAATACTCTCTACTTTGAATTCTGCCAACTACTTCAAGTTTTGTGCCCACTGGCATACTGCCAACAAATCTAGCATTTCTACCCCAAGTGATGCAAGGGATATAGTCACTTTTGTTGTAACTACGATTGACAGCCATAAGCATATCTGTAATTTCCCTATTAAATGGAGTTGTTCTGTAAATTGGTGATTTGCAAATATATCCAAAAATTTCTATAACATTTGGATTGCAGTTTGGGTCAAAATCGCAAAGTTCTCTAACAAACACTGTCAAAACGAGTTTGCTCTTGTCGTCTTCTAGTTTGTTGTAACTTCTAAATTGACCTTTGATAGCGACCATATCACCGAGTTTGATTTGTTTGCCGGCAAGCAATTTGTTGGATATTGTTACTGGAATAATATCTTCTTGACCTGACAATCTTGGAATTGCTAGTTCCATATTAAAAAATTCTTCATCATATACATCGTGACTAAACACTGGTTCGCTTGCCACTCTGCCTTGTAAAAATACTTTGTTGTTGTCCAATAAATCGTGATTCATTTGTTTCTCCTATTTTTTTATTTGTATTCCTTGTTGATTTATGGTGTAACCGCTTTCATACACAAGTTCTCCTACTGGAACGACTTTATAATTATTTTTTGTGAGAAAACTCAGCACCATTTTTAATCCATTTATTATATTATCTGAATTGTTATGAAACAACACTATACTGCCACATTTTATTTGTCCGCACACTCTTGAAGCAATATTTTCGGCGGAAATTCCTTTCCAGTCAAGGCTGTCGACACTCCATTGAATTGTTTTTATACCCAACTCATCGCAATTAGAAATCAAATTGTCGTTATATGCGCCAAAAGGTGGTCTAAATAGTTTTGCTCTTACACCTGTTACGCAATATATTATATCACTATTTTGAACAATTTCCAACTTTTGCTTGTCTTTTGAGAGCGTTGTCATATCTGGATGAGTTGAACTATGCAGGCCAATTTCGAAGCCACGATTTGCAATACTTTGAGTGGTTTCTGGATAATCTTCCACCCAAAAACCGACCAAAAAAAACGTGGCTTTCACGTTGTAGTCATCGCATATATCCATAATTTGTTCTGTTTTGTCAGCACCCCACGCGGCATCAAATGAAATTGCGACTTTTTTTTCATCTGTTTTTACCGCATAAATAGGCACTTTTTTTGTCTTAATATTAAAATAGATGTTGGCAAGCAAGTTGCCCTTAAAGCCCAAACTTGCAAATATTGCCACAAAGCATATCAACACTGCGTTTGCGACAAACAATTTGTTTTTGAGTCTTTTCATAGATATCTACCTCTCTACTTTACACAAATATATGAAAAAAAGAAACAAATTAGCACTCTAACTTGTTTAATTTTTTGGGTTTTTTGGTCGAAATTGGGCGATTTTTGGCATAAACGGGGGCAGTCCTGCACACAATGTGTGCGGTAAGGTGGCCCTGCCACCTTACAGTCCGCTCGCGTGCGAGCGGACCGGACTGCCCCCACCCCAAACTCTTTGGCCAAGCATATTCTCCCATATATTTCAAATCCCTAATAGTTGAACACGTTATTCTTCAACCCAAGCATATTAAAAGGGCGGTCGCACCGCGCAAACGTGCGGTGCGGTCGCCCTATCCATCAATAAACCTCTTTATTCTTTCTAGTGCATTTTTTTCAAGTCGACTAACTTGTGCTTGCGAAATACCTATTGACTGCGACACTTCCATTTGTGTTTTTCCAATAAAATATCTCAAATTCAATATTTGTTTTTCCCTAAAATCCAATTTTTTCATTGCTTCCAACAAATCAGTGTGCTCTGTCCATTTTTCACAGTCTTGGCTCTCGTCTGCAATGTGCTCAGCAAGACTCATAGTTTCGTCAGTGTCAGTTTGAAAACTGTCATCCAAACTCAACGGCTCGCTGACCGCATCAATGGCATCCGCCACTTCAAAAATTGTGAGATTTAAGTCCCCTGCAATTTCTTCCAGTCCAACTTCATCAGTCCTATCCTTACTTAATTTTTCTTTGCTTTTCAAAATCAAATACGCCGTATCTCTAAGACTTCTGCTGACACGCAAACTGCTGCTGTCTCTAATAAATCTTTTGATTTCTCCAACAATCATTGGCACTGCATAAGTGGAAAACTTGACATTAAGCGACAAATCAAAATTGTCAATCGCTTTCATAAGCCCCACACAGCCAACTTGAAAAATGTCGTCCATATTTTCTTTTGAGTCAGCAAATTTTTGCGCCACAGACAAAACAAGACGCATATTTGAGTATATCAACTCATTTTTTGCCATTTCATCGCCGTCTTTGATTTTTCTTATCATTGCGAGCGTTTCTTCCGCATTTAATTTTGGAAGTTGTGAAGTGTTGATGTTGCAAATACAAACTTTTCTAGCCATATTGCCTCCATCAATATTTTTTTCTTGTAAAAAATTATTATTCAAAAATGACAAATTTCGTCTTAAAAATTATTTTTGTTGTATAAAAACAAATTTTTTCCAATTTTATCATTTCAGTTTTTTATTTTGATTTGCTAAAATCGTGATATGAAAATTTATATCGAAGAATTTGTCATCATCAATTCGTTGATGTATTGGACATTTTTGTTTTTGACTACATATCTATTCAAATTTGAAACATCAAAATTGAGATTGATAACCGCAAGCATAATTGGCGGAGTTACAAGTCTGTTGTTTGCTCTTCCCAATTTAAGCCAACTAGAAATTTTGTTGTTGCAATTTTTATTGTGCGGATTTCTTTCAAGTTGGATAGTCAAAAATTTGAGTGCAAAAAAATTTTTTGCAAACATTCTCTGCATAACATTTTTGTCTAATTTATTTTCATTTATACTTGCTGGGTTTAAAAAAATAAATATAAAAAACAACACAATAATTTCATCAAGGCTTCCGACAATTTTATCGCTTGCGACAATATTATTGGTGTTTGCAATTTTGAAGTTTTTGCTAGATTTGTTACACCAAAAATTGAAGCAAACTTCAAACCTTGTTGAAACAGAACTTGAATATAACAACAAAAAAATCAAGACCATTGGACTTGTTGACACTGGCAACAATTTAAGTTTTAAAAACACGCCAGTGAGTTTCATAAACTTTGAGATTTTTTCAAAACTAACTGGGATAAACTTGACTGATTTTTTAAGCAAAAAATATTCACTAGACAACTCAAATTTTGTTGACGTAAATTCACTTGCTGGAACAAAAAAATTATTATTAATAAAATTAAATAAAATAAAATTAAAAATTCAAAATAAATATCAAATAATAGAAAATCCACAAGTTGCCGTATCATTAAAAATAAACAAAAAAGACTATAAAATGATATTAAATCATAATATTTTGTGATTTTATAAAATATTTTTTAATTTGTTATCATTTTTTTAATTTTTAAATTAATTTTAATTATTTTATTTTTATTTTTAATATTTATTTAATTTATTTTTAATGATTTATATTTGATTTTTAGTATTTATTTTTTAAATTTATTTAATTATTTTATTTGAGTTATTTTGGATTAATTTTGTATTTATTTTACAATCAAAAATTGGGAGAGTTTTATGTTTAAATTAATAAAAAAAATGTATGGAAAATTATTGCAAATTTTGAGCGCTGACGTGGACGATTTGGTCAACTATATTTTTTCCAACGAGTCACTTCCCGCACCACTAAAATCTGATGAAGAAGAGTTGTATGTCAAAATGCTGGACACACAAAATGAACTTGCGCGCAACAAATTGATTGAACACAATTTGCGTCTTGTGTTGTATATTGCCAAGCGTTTTGAATCCAAAAAAATTGACCTTGAAGATTTGGTTTCTGTTGGAGTTATTGGTTTGGTCAAGGCGGTGGATTCTTTTAAGTTGGACAAAAATATCAAACTCGCAACCTATGCAAGCAGATGTATTGAAAACGAAATTTTGATGTTTTTGAGAAAAGTCAATCGCACACAAAATGAGATTAGTCTTGACGAGCCAGTCAATGTTGACGATGAAGGTAGCGAGTTGATGATTGCCGACATTATTCCTTCACCTGACGAGACCTATGACATTGTTGAACTTAAAGACGACAAAAAATATTTGCTCTCCACTCTCTCAACTCTTGACGACCGCGAGCGACAAATTATTGCTCTTCGTTATGGGCTTGACGGACAAGAAGAGTTGACTCAAAAAGAAGTCGCCGACCTGCTTCAAATTTCTCAAAGTTATATTTCGCGCCTAGAAAAAAAGATTTTGAAAAAACTCAAAATCTCTATGAGCGGTTAATAATTATTTACAATCAAACCAAGATGGGCCGTAACTTATTGACACTTCGAGCGGAAGATTGAAGTCAACCACACTAGTCATATTGTCGTGCAAAAGTTGTTCGCAAATTTTTTCTTCACCCGGACAAACATCTAAAATAAGTTCATCGTGAATTTGCAAAATCAGTCGACTTTTTAGCCCTTTATGCTTTATGTCTTCTTGGACTTTTATCATTGCAAGTTTGATTATGTCAGATGCCGTTCCTTGAAGAGGCATATTGAGAGCCACTCTTTCGCCAAATTGACGTATCATATAATTGGTTGCTTTCAACTCTGGGATATGGCGGATACGGTTGAAATATGTTTTGGCATAACCATTTTCTTTTGCAAACTCAATGGATTTTTCCATATAAGTTTTTATTGTCGGATAATGATAAAAATATTTTTCAATAAATGCTTTTGCTTCTTTTGGTGAACATTTTATGTTTTGCGAAAGGCCATAATCACTTATGCCATAGATTATTCCAAAGTTGACCGCCTTTGCAATTCTTCTTTGTTGAGAAGTTACATTTTCTGGCTCAATATCAAAGATTTTTGAAGCAGTCATTGAGTGAACATCCACTTTGTTGTTAAAATCTTTCAACAAATTTTCATCACCACTAAAAATTGCCATAAGTCTTAGTTCTATTTGATTGTAGTCGGCCGACATTATGCTGCCGCCGTCAAAACTTGACACAAACAGTTTTCTTAAAGACTTGCTTTCTTCATTCCTAACTGGAATATTTTGAAGATTTGGTTCCCTACTTGATAGTCTGCCAGTTGAAGTAAAGTTTTGGATATATGTTGTGTGAATTTTGCTTGTTTTTTCTTCAATATATGGCAACATTCCGTCAAGATAAGTGCTGATTAGTTTATTGATTTGTCTATACCTCAAAATCAAGTCAACAATTTCGTTTTGGTCTTTTATGCTTTCCAAAACTTCGACGTTGGTACTTTTTTTGCCTTTGTAACTGAGTTTTAAATCTTCAAACAGCACTTTCATAAGTTGTTTTGGGGATTTGATATTAAACTCGCCACCAGCAAGAGCAAAAATTTTGGTTTCTAGTTCAGCGCTTTCTTGTTTATATTTGTCGCTAAGGCTCACAATTTCGTCAGCATTGATTTTTATCCCATCTTTTTCCATTTCAAACAAAACATCAACGAGTTTCAATTCAATGTTTTGATAAAGTTCCCACTGATTGCGCTCGTGCAGTGTTTGAGTGAGTTCTTTTTTTAGTTTCAACAAATTGCAGGCAGGGAAATTCTCGTCAAGGCCTTTGCTTTTTTCTATTGTTTCAATTTTTTGAGTGCCTTCGCTTTCGCCTGCCACATAAATTGCAAGTGATACGTCAAAAAAGTTGTTGATTTTTATGTTTAGGTTGTGGAAATAGTGCTTCATTTCTTTGCTATCAAAAAGCACTTTTTCTATTTTTTCGTCATTTAAAATTTGTTTTGTGTCGTTTAAAATTTCTTCGCTAAAAAACAGCAGATTGTCAATCACGTATTCGGTTTCGCCAGTAGAAAAACTGACATCTTTTTCGCTTTGATACATCGCAAAATATTTTTTGTCATTGATTTCGTCAAAAAGTTTTTTGGCATCATCCATAGTTTCTATTTGCACTTTGATGTGATTGTGTTGTTGAGTTGCAACTTCTTCGCTTGCAACAAACAGGTCCTTGCGATTGATTATTGTATTAAATTCAAATCGTTTCATCATATCAAACACGTTTGAATTAAACGGAAAATCATATGTGCAATCTTCAATATTATAGTCAAGTTCGACATCCGTTTTGATAGTTGCAAGGGTCTTTGAAATGTAGGCCATATCTTTTTGTTCGATCAAAAGTTGTTGAGTTTTGCCCTTGATTTCGTCAATATGCTCATAAATTCCGTCAAGAGTTGTGTAAGCATCCAAAAGTTTTAGTGCGGTTTTTTCACCTATGCCCTTAACTCCCGGAATGTTGTCGCTTGTGTCTCCCATTATTGACTTCATCTCTATCACTTGGAATGGCGCAATGCCATATTTTTCTTTTAGTGTTGGGATATTTACTTCCAAAATATCTGTTATGCCTTTTTGAGTGAGCCAAACGGTCGTTTTTTCGTCAACAAGTTGCAACAAATCCCTATCACCTGACACGACTATTGCAGGGCGAGAAAACTTTTTGACAGTTGAGCCTATCAAATCGTCCGCTTCAATATCTTTCATCTCGACAACTTTTATGCCCATTTCTTTTAACAATGCTTTTAGGGGTGCAAGTTGAAGAGCGAGTTCTTCTGGCATTGGTTTTCTTGTGCCTTTGTATCCGTCAAAAATGTCGTGGCGAAAAGTGTGCTTGCCAGCATCAAAAGCAATAACCATATATTTTGGTTGCAGTTTTTCTATAATGTTGATGAGCATTTTGGAAAAGCCATAAATTGCATTGCAAGGCTCTCCTTGTTTGTTCATAAGTGGTGGCAACCCGTAAAATGCCCTAAACACCAAACTATTGCCGTCTATTACTACTAAATCTTCCATTTTGTTCTCCTATTATATTCCGCTATTTGTTTCTGTGTGTGTTATTTTTGCTTTGATTGAATCATAAATTGTAAAAATCAACCAATAAAATCCTACTGTTGCAAGCAATATTGGGACCGAAATCCACGCGGAATGGATTAGCGCCGAATTGCTTATTTGAAGTGAGAAAGCAACAAGCATACCTGAGGCCAAAAATATTGACCCTAACACGAATATTGGGAGCATATCGTTTTCACTTCTTATAATTGCTATGGTTAAAATCAATGCTGCTGCTATTATTGAATATATCAACAAAAATCTTCCTGCAATCATTTTGTTTTCGGTTGCAACGAACTCGCCGTCACGCAAAATTATTTTCATTGTTTTGTCTTTTACATAAGATGTATTTTTGAATGTTGTTTTTATCTCGACATCTTGTGTTCCGTCAAAATAACGGAAAGTAACTTCGCATTTGTCGTCCAATTCTTCTACATATTCGTCATCTTCGTAATGGCCGGTTGTGGTGGTTAGGTCGACAACTTCAACCACTTCTGCCTCGACAATTGTGTATTCGTCACTCTTGTATTTTGTCACCATTTTGGAATAAAATACTAGGCCTGCCACGACAAATGCAAGGCTCAGCACACATCCAAGAATTTTTGTAACAATATTTTGGGCTATTGAATATCTTGATTGATTGTTTTTGTTGTCTTCATTGACATTGGAAATTTTGTCCTTGTCTAGCATTTCCAAATAACTTTGAGTTTCTTCACTATTTATCTGTGAGCGAGTGGGATTTTGTGGGTTTGTGTCGTGATTTATTAAATTTTTGATATTGCCATAAATGATGAACAATACAATAATAAATGGAACAATGTTGAATCCAGAAAAAACTCCATTGCACCATTGAACAATTGTGAATATGAGCAATGGAACACAGCAAACTATAAAGCAAATTAGTTCTTCAATTGTTTGTTTGCGACTTTTTTCTTTTATTTCTGTGACCTTTTCTTTATGCGCATTTTCTTCTTCTACAAACATTTGTGTTTTTGCACGTTTGTATTCTTCATAGCGTTCTTGCTTGTCGTTTTCTTCCATTTTGTTCTCCTTATTTAATAATACAAAATTATGGTTGGTTTTGTCAAACGAATTGAGAGACTTGGGGGCGGAAGCAACGCTCACAAAGTGAGCGTTTGACTTGTCCGCCGCAGGCGGACAAGGGGGCACGCCTTGTGGCGTGCACTTCCGCCCCCTGCCCATTCACCTACACAACAAAAAAGAGAGAGCATTCTCTCTTTCTCATATGTGCATTAATTCAAATACTCCAACTTTTTGCCATAAACCCTTTCATAGACTTCAACCCACATATCATAATTTTTTTGTTGCATTTCTTGCACGTTTTCTTTGTATGATTTGTTGTCATCCTTATAAATTGGTGGCAAAACGTGAATTGTATATCCACTGGTCGAGTCTTTTTCAAAAGTGATAAAAATTGGAACAACTGGAACATTGTTTTTTACCGCAAACTTGTATGCCCCGTCTTTAAGTGGTTTTGGTTTTTGGTAGTCAGGCCATAAACTTTCTTCTGGATAAATCAATATATTGTCACCATTTTGAAGAGCAGTTTTTACTGCGACTACAAATTTTTTCATAGTGGCAAGATTGTTGCTCAGTGGCAAAGTGTTGCAGTTTTTGAAGAAAAACTTTAAGCAAGGTGGATTTGTGTAATTGCCTTCACGAATAACTTTCCACATTTTTTGACCTTTTCTTTGTGTCTTTTCAAACACTTTTTGCATACAAAAATTGTCCATCCAGCTAAAATGATTGCAAGTTAGCACTGCTCCTGTTGTCACATTTTTCAAGTTTTCAATACCTACAATGTCATTTATGATTAGTTGTTTTTTCTTGATTAAATTTTTTATGTATCTACTTGCCAAAAAGTTGGCAAAATTTCTTTTTGCCTTATTTATCCATTTTTTTCTTAAATAATCAATTTTTTCTGGTTTCAACTCAAATGTTGGTGGGTCATCATTTATATCTATATCAAACATTTTGTTTTTTTCTAGATATTCTATTTTTTGCTGTTGTGATAGATTTTCCCAATCACAATTTTTCTTCCAATCTTCCATATTTTTTCCTTCTATCATATGTTCATTTTAGCAAAATAAGGACTGCTAGGCAATCCTTAATTTTTTTATGTATTTGCTGGTTGAGTGTCATAAGCAGGTTCAAAATCTTCGTCTTCGTCACCGCTTGCATTTTTTACAAACAAATTGTAATAATTGTTTGGGTCCTTTGCTTCTTCTGCTGCGAGTTTCAAAAGTCTTGCACCACCCTCAGCATCTCTTTTTATTGCTTCTTGTGAATAGTTTGCTTTGATGTTCAAAATGTCTTGATAATAACTGCTCTTCTTTGCACATTCCCAAAACAATTCATCAAACAAAATATTGTCAACGTGCCAAGGTTTTGCACTCAAATTGTAATGGATAAGGTTCAACTTGCTTGTGTCCATACAACCATTTGGGAATGGCATTTTGTTCCAATTCCCGTTTACATAAGTTACTCTATCTTTGCAAATAACATTGAGATAGTCTTGGTCTTGCGCAACTCTAAATGTATATTTTGAAAGAAGTTGAACAAACTTTTCTTCAAAATTATAATCTCTAAGTTCTTTTAGGTTCATAACCAAAATTCCAGCATTGAAATATTTTGGTCCAGCAATTCCCAAAGCATTTTCAACATAATCCACAAATTCTGGTGTAAGTTGCACTGCTTCGTCAGTAGTTGCACCAATCAAATTGCTACCCAAGAATGTGTTGTAAAGTTTTGAAATGTCGCCCTTTATAATAATGTCCGCATCAAGATACAAGCATTTGTTGTATTGTGGGAACATTTTTGGGATAAACAATCTAAAATATGTTGTCTTTGAGAAATAGTCTCTTGTATGTAGTTTGTCAGCAAGAGCAAACATATGACGAGATACGTCAACAAATTCAACATTGACATTTTCACTATTGAAAGCCTTAAATCTTTGTATATTTTCTTCTTTTATTCCTGTATTCAAAATTTTGATTGAATAATTGTATGCTTTTGAAGCATTGTCAAGCATTGACCTAATAGCGACTGACAACACAGGAATATAGTTGTCGTCTACTGCAAAAAATATTGGTATTTCCTTTTTATTTGTAATTTTCTTTTCCATAATTTTCCTTTTAACCCCTTTTAAAATTGTTATTTTTTAATCTTTCGCACATTGTTTGATAGATTCGATTTCTCAAATCTTCTTGTTGACTTTTTTCATCCATAGTTCTGTCTAGTCTGAATGGTCCGTCAACATAGACCACGATTTTTGGCTTTTTGCCTTTTCCTTGCTGATACGTTGTAGTGAATGAGAATGAGTCTTCCACAAACTTTACTGGGTATCTAAAACTTGTGCTTGAATAAGGCTTTAATGTGTCGCCCTTTTTGAAATCTTCTTCTGGGAAGATCAAGACTGCATTGCCTTCTAGCACTCGCTTTTCGATGCAATTCATAAAGTTTCTGTTGCCATTGAGCAAGGTTGGCACTGGGATAACCCCCAAAGAGTTGCCAATATTCCCCAACATTGCATTGCTCAAATTGTCAGTGTGTGCTATGGTGTAAACCCTTTTGGGAAGCAGTGCAATGTGTGGTGCTATTACATCACTCATATTGTCCGTTCTGTTGGCATAGATGAAATAGCCCTTGTTCTTACATTCTTTCAACACTTTTTTGTTTTCAAATTTGATATGTTTTATCATCTTTGATTGAATAAAAGCAAAAGGTGTTGCCAAAATTCTATAATTAATGAATGATGAAAGTTTCTTGAACATATTATTAGATAAATACTTGTAGTTTTTGTCAATCTGCTTTTTCGATTTTAGTTTGCGGGCCTTGTGTTGCACTGGCGGACACAAACATACTTCGACTTTTTCATTGTTTGAACTCATAGCCATCTCCTTTTGTTTTCATTGCCTATTATACTGATTTTAAAAAAAAATCCAAGCAAAAATGACAAATTTCGCTATAATCTTAAATTCCTAAAAGTAGAACTCTACCACCTGAAAAGTAGAGTAAAAAATTCACTCTACTTTTTGTAGAAAAATCTTTTAAAATGCTTGATTTTGTAGTTGTTTGGGTGTATAATTGTAGTATGGAAGAATTAAGAATGGTGATCGCAAACAACCTTATGAATTTGCGCAAGGCAAGCAAGTTGACCCAACTTGAACTTGCTGAAAAGTTGAATTATTCAGACAAAGCAATCTCAAAATGGGAGCGTGGAGAGAGTTTGCCTGACGTTATTTTGCTGAAACAAATTGCTGATATGTATAATGTCAGCATTGACTATATGATGCAAGAGCACACTTTTGATGATGCAAAAAAGCACAAACCAAAGGCCAAACTCAACAACAAACTTATCATTACACTACTCTCCTGCCTTGTTGTTTGGGTGTGTGCGACAATCATTTATGTCAATCTTACTTTGATTATGAAAATCAATTATTGGATGATTTGGCTATGGGCATTGCCTGTGACTGCAATCGTTCTTATTGTTTTTGCATCCATTTGGGGCAAACGTTGGCAGATTATTACATCGGTTAGTGTCCTTGTTTGGAGTTTGCTCGCAAGTTGCTATTTGCAATTTTTGAAATACAACATTTGGACAATTTTCTTGCTTGGAATTCCTTTGCAAATTGCAACTCTTCTTTCTGGCAAGATGAAAAAATAAATTTTAGGGGTTTAATTAATGCGTGGAGACAACATTAATACTTATCAATACAATTCTGAGCGGAATCACACACTATCATCAGTCAAAAGATATTTGATAATTGCATTGTTTTGCATATCGCTTCTTTGGGTCATTATGGGTATTTCGCTCATTTCAACCAATTACAAAAACCGCCTTTCTTCTATTGAAGAAGATTGGGTAAAAACTCACAAAATAATAAAAGTTGGTTATGATACAAGCAGAGAGTATCACGTTCAAGGGACAATCAAAGAGATTTGTTATAGCCAAAAATATGAGCGTTATTACTTTGTTTATGAGTTTGGCAACAATTTTTATAACAATATAACCGCACAAACCTATTGCGTATACACAAAAGACGACTTGGAAACCTACGGAATAGCGCAAGGCAAGACAATTTGGATAGCAATTAGCACTGAAAATACGTCTGTTATTGACAAGTGTGATTCTGCTCCTTTCAATCTTAAAAACTTTTCTGTAACTGATGATGGAGAATATATTTATTACAAAAATTTGGCAAAACAAAACAAAAAAGTGGGCTTGATTTTCATTCCACTATCCTGCCTGTCTGTTGCAATATCTTCAACATTGTGGTTTGTTTGTTCAAAAAACAAACAAAAAGATTAAATTATTTGTAAATTTATAAAATATATGTTAAATTAGTTTTAGGAGGTAGTATATGCCATCAGGTTCACGTGGAGGCGGTGGAGGTTCTCACTTTGGAGGCGGTTCAAGTCATTCGGGCGGAGGTTCGCATTTTGGCGGTAGCAGGCCAAGTTATTCATCTGGGAGTTCGCATTATGGTTCTTGGTCTTTTGGCGGTGGTCCAAGAGCACCGAGAGGCCCAAGAGTGCCAAGGGGCCCGTTGGGTTTCCGTTGGGGCAGGAATTATTATTCAATGTCGTCTGCCAAAGGTTTTTTGGTCATATTCTTGCTCGTAATATCAATTATTACTGGTATTGCCGGTGCGGGACTTATTGCTTCAAACTATGAAGATGAATTGTATACAATTTGTCAAGATTATGTATATTATCATCAAATGGCGGAATACGCCCAAAGCAACAGCAATTATCAAACAACTGCCACAATTACTGGTATCTATAAAAGATTTAACGATAAGTGGTATTATGAATATAGTTTTAAAATGTATCCAAACAACCCGTCCAATTCAAGAAAAGTTGACGGCTACACCTATTGTTTGTATACTGATGAAGATGTAACAAACAGAACTATTGCTGTTGGCAAAGAGATTACTATTGCAATTTCCGACAATGTAAACTATATTACGTCTGATACTGACTCTGTGCCTATGGATATTGTGAATTTTAGTTCAACAGACGACGGCGAATATCAAATGTATGACAAGTTGGCACGAGAAAATAAAAGGAGCGGAATTATTGCTTTTATTGTTGCCGTAATCTTGTTTGGCACGACAGTCACCCTTTGGATTGTATTCTTGAAAAAGGTTGACAAAGAAGAATATGAAAAATCAAAATCAGGTGACAGCAGTTCCTCTTCAATCAACATTGACACCAAGCCAAAATCCAAATATTGCTCTTATTGTGGTTCATTGCTTGACCCTGATGCAACGTCTTGCTATAGTTGTGGCGCCAAAATAAGCAAGGAATAAAAAAACAAAATTAGTTGCTTGAAAATAATGAGCAAAAATTGGATATGCAAAAAATAGTTGTTTGAAAAATAGTCACAAAAAATCAAACATACAAAAAAATATGCGGAAAATAGTTGTTTGAAAAAATATATAAAAAAATTAAAAAATATTATCAAAAGTGCTTGATAATATTTTTTTTGTGTGCTATAATAAAGAGCAAATTGAATTAAGCCGGTGTGGCGAAATGGCAGACGCACAAGACTCAAAATCTTGCGAGAGCAATCTCATGACGGTTCGACCCCGTCCACCGGCACCAAACAAAAAAAATCCTTATCGCAAGATAGGGATTTTTTTGTTTGTATTTTTCACTTTTATCTAACTATTGCGTAAATCTCACAATCGACAATTTTTCCATATCTGTCAACATCATATTTTTTTAATCTTCCTTCATATGACATCCCAATTTTTTGCATAACTTTGCTAGATGCAATGTTTCCAATTTGATGATGGGATTGAATTCGCACAAAGCCTTCTTCAAACATAAACTCTACCACCTTTTTTGCTGCTTCCGTCATAATTCCTTTTCCCCAGTGCTCATCACTCAAAACCCAACCAATAGTGCATTTTTTGGTTGACAAATCTTTGGTATGAACGTCAACACATCCAACCACCTTACCAGTTTCTTTTAGTTCAATCGCCCAACAATAAGTGTATTTCTTTTTATAATTAAGCAAAACGACATCCGTCAAATATTTGATTGTCTCTTCAACAGACTTATGTGGCATCCATCTTAGATATTTTGTAACCACATCTTTTTTGCAATAACTTTCAAACATATCTGGTGCATCGCTTAATTTGAATTTTCTTAAAACAAGTCTTTCTGTTTCTAATTTAATTGTTTGTTTCTCCATAATTTTTCTCCTTATAATAACTCTATTTTTAATTTTTTACATTGTTCTAGGGTTTCTTTGTCCCAATAACTTGCTTGAACTTCGCCAATGTGTGCACGTCCAAGCAGCAACATACATAGTCTACTTTGACCAATTCCGCCACCAATTGTAAGTGGCAACTCTTCTTTAATAATTGATTGATGATAAGCATAGTCCAGTCTTTCTTGTTTGCCAGACTTTTCAATTTGTCTTAATAAACTTTGCTTGTCTACTCTAATACCCATACTTGAAATTTCTAGTGCCATATCTAACACTTCGTGATAGAAGAGCAAATCTCCGTCTAAACCCCAATCGTCATAATCTGGTGCTCTCATATCGTGTGGTTTTCCATCGCTTAAATCATCACCAATTCCAATAATGAAAACTGTTTTATGTTTTTGAGTTATCAAATATTCTCTTTCTTTATCAGTTTTATCTGGATACATATCCAAAAGTTCTTGACTGGTGATGAAATAAACATCTTTTTCAATATCCACACTTTCAAAGCCTTTTGTTTTTAAGAATTCGCTAGTGTCTGCAATTGCTTTAACAATCTTTTTAACGGTTTTCTTTAAATAATCAATTGTCCTATCTTTTTCAACAATTACTTTTTCCCAATCCCACTGGTCTACGTATATTGAATGGGTTTCGTCAACTTTATCATCTCTACGAATTGCCGTCATATCAGTATACAAACCTTTGTGAATAGGAAAGTCGTATTTTTTAAGTGCAATTCTTTTCCATTTTGCAAGTGATTGCACTATTTCTAGTTCTTTGCCGTCCTTCAAAATATCAAATGAAACTTTTCTTTCAACACCGCTTAAATCATCTTGCAAACCACTTTCTTTTGTTACAAGCAATGGTGCTGACACTCTTGTCAAATCTAACTCTTTTGCCAATTTTCTTTCGAACTTATCTTTAATAAGTTTTATATATTTTTGTTTTTCTAATATACTTAAATGTGTATATTTGTCTTTAATAAATTTCATAATTTTTCTCCTTAAATTTAATCTATTTGTAAATTTTTATATTGCAACTAATTTCAAGGAGTAGAAAATTTACATAAAAACTCTCCTTAAATAGTTATTGTTGTCATCTATATTTTCGCCCGCCACGGCATTTGTCTTTTCCATAATACTTCTCCTTTTTAAAATTTTCTATGTAATCTCTATAAGAGTTACTAGCAGTAAATAAAAATAGCACACCCTTTTAGAGAGTGTGCTATAAATATATGTTATTCTTTCTAACAACTATATTAAATAAAAACACTCCCTTGGATTTCAAGAGAGTGTTGACTAGACATTTTAAATATACTTAGATTTTTTCAACAACAAAAATGAAACCCATATTATATGCGTTTAAATTATTATTGTTGTTATTATTTATAAGTCTAAACATAATATTGTCCTTTCATTTTTATACCCATAGTCTAGCACACATTTTATTATATGTCAACCATTTTAAAAAATTCACTACATAAATTTACGAACACAAATTTTTAGTCACTCAATAATTTTTCAAGGTTTTCTAATGAGTTGATATGGGGTTTATACATCATTTTATATGAAAAACGATTTCCTTTGATGTTTCAATTTCTTCAATTATAATTCTTTATTTATAAGTCGCCCATATTTCGTTTATGGATGATTTTATTCGTTTTCGGTGGCCATTGCGAGTTTCTTTTGTTGGTCGGCTGTGGCAAGGGCAGTGAACATTTCGTCCAAATCGCCGTCCATAAAGTTTAGGATATTATACAGGCTGAGACCAATTCTATGGTCTGTTACACGACCTTGTGGGAAGTTGTAAGTTCTAATTCTTTCACTTCTGTCGCCTGTTCCAATTTGAGATTTTCTGTTGTCCTTATATTCTGCATCTTTTTGAGATTGATAATAGTCATAGAGTTTTGTTCTTAGCATTGCAAAGGCTTTTTCTTTGTTTTGAGTTTGGCTTCTTTCGTCTTGGCAAGCAACAACTATCCCTGTTGGCATATGAGTAAGGCGGATTGCACTTTCTGTTTTGTTGACGTGTTGGCCACCTGCCCCGCTACTTCTATACAAATCTATACGGATGTCTTTCATATCTAGTTCTACATCCACTTCTTCTGCTTCTGGCAAAATTGCAACAGTTGCGGTTGAAGTGTGGACTCTGCCTTGGCTTTCTGTTTCTGGGACACGTTGGACTCTGTGGACACCACTTTCATATTTGAATGTTGCATATGCGTTTTTGCCCTTGATTAAGCACATTGCATATTTCACTCCACCAAGTTCGGTTTCTTCCAAATCGACAATTTCGAGTTTAAACTTGTGGCTGTCGCAATACATTTGATACATTCTAAGAAGAGAGTGCGCAAAAAGGTTGCTTTCTTCGCCGCCAGCACCGCCACGTATTTCCATAACAACGTTTTTGGTGTCGTTTTCGTCTTTTGGAAGCAACAAAATTTTGATTTTTTCTTCGCTTTCCTTAATCTTTTCTTTAAGTTCAAGGCTTTCTTCTTTGAGCATTTCTTTCATATCCAAATCTGTTTCTATTTCGCTCAATTCTTCATTTGCTATTAAATCAGAATTAAGTTTTGTATATGCGTTATACTCTTCAATCAATGGTTGAAGATTGGCGTGCTCTTTCACCAATTTTTGCCATTCTTTGTTGTCAGCAATAACTTCTGGTTTGCTGATTTCTTCTGTCAAAAAGTCAAATCTTTTCTTTACATCATCCAACTTTGTAAACATATTTCTCCTTTATTTTTTCACAACCACAATTCTGTCGTTGTTGTTGTAATCTTTTATTGTTTCTGTCTTGTAATCCTTAAAAATTTCGCACACGCTTGGCCCTTGATTGTAGCCTATTTCTAATATCAGTTGTCCGTCATTTTTTAGGTATTCCATATTATTTCTTATTATTCTATAAAAGTCCAGTCCGTCTGCTCCACCATCGAGTGCAAGCATTGGGTCGTGGTCTTTTACTTCCCTATCCAAAGTTTTGCATACATCTGTTTCAATATATGGCGGATTGGACACAATTAGGTCAAATTTTTGTGTTAAGTTTTTGAACATATCGCTTTGTTTAAACTCTATGTCTAGGCCCAATCTTGTTGCATTTTTTTGGGCAATTTTTAATGCCTTGTCGCTAATATCTGTTGCGGTCACGTCTGCATTTGTCACTTTTTTGATAGCGCAAGCAATAGCGCCACTGCCTGTGCACAAATCAAGGACTTTTGCTGGGCGTGTTTTTAAAAACTCTATTGCCTTGTCCACCAAAAGTTCGGTTTCTTGTCTTGGGCTGAGCACATTTTCGTCAACATAAAATTCTAGTCCATAAAAATATGCCTTGTTGAAGATTTTTGTGACTGGTTTGCCGTCTTTTCGCTCGCGGACTGCTTTCATTATTCGATTGGTTTCTTCTGTTGTGAGCAGTCGGTCTTTGATTAGGTCTGTGTAACTGCAATTTAGTGTTTCCATTATTATGCAATCTACGTCTTTTTCGTCAATGTTTAAGGATTTGAAATCTTTTTTTAAGTCTCTTCTTAAATTTGACAAATATACAGCGACTTTCATACTCTCTCCTTTGATTAGGCTAGGGGGCGAATTAAATGCGTTCCGCATTTCGAGGGGCTTGCGCGCAAGCCCCTAGCACGCTTTCAGCGTGCCATTCGCCCCCGTCCCCATTCAACAAAAAAAGTCCTTGCTTCCTGCCAAAAAAGATAGGCAAAAAAACAAGGACAAAATTGCTATTTATTTTCGTCTTCTAGATTATGTTTCTTCTTGAACTTATCTACACGACCCTTTGTATCAACAAGTTTTTGTTGACCAGTAAAGAATGGGTGACATTTGTCGCAAACTTCAAGTTTGATTTGGTCTCCTGCTTTGGTAGACTTGCCTTTGAATGTATTTCCACAAGCACAAACAAATGTTACTTCGTGATAATCAGGATGAATATTTTCTTTCATAATTTATACCACCTTTTATATATTGCTTTATGATTATAAACGAAAATTTCGTCATTGTCAACACTTTATCCAAATTTTTTTTAAATTCCTTTTTGGTTTGAAGAAAAATTTTGAAAATATATTAAATTTGTTTGATTTTTTGTTATTAATTAGTTACAATAATAATGACTACTTTGTTAGTTAATATTTAAAAGGGAAGGTGAATAGACTTGAATATTACAGACGTAAGAATTAGACTTGTTACCAAGGCTGATAGCAAGTTGTTGGCAGTTGCTTCTTTCACCATCGACAACGCTTTTGTTGTTCACGATGTGAAGATTATCGCCGGCAACAACGGCAATTTCATTGCTATGCCATCTAGACAAACTCCAGACGGCGCCTACAAAGATATTGTCCACCCACTCAACACAGAAACAAGAGATTCTATCAGTGCGACAATCTTGGCTGAATACGAAAAAGCTAAACAAGAAGCATAAGTATTAGCTAACAAGCACAAAAACGAGCCATCGCTCGTTTTTTGTTTTACCGCGGGGGCAGAAGCAACCGTTGCCAAGGCAACGGTTTGTCGCCCTGATGGGCGACCGGCACGCCTTATGGCGTGCACTTCTGCCCCCAGCGCATAAAAAAAGTATCTTGCGATACTCTATTCTTCTCTATTTGACGACCCACAATTTGGACACTTGCCTTCTTTTTTGTCATAAACCGTTCCACAATATGCACAAGTGATGCTGTTGATTGAAGAAACTTTGTCCAAAATACTTTTGCCTGCATCAACCATATTTTCCATAAAAGAAGTTGGTTTGGTTGTCAAAGTTTTTATGTCGCCGCTATGACGGATAACCGCACTTACAACCAATAAACCCATACAAACCGTAAAGCCAATAAAACTAATAATTATGAGTGGCGAATTTTTCATATATCTAACAGACATAAACCCACCGACAGTAAATAAGATAAAACAAACGAACAATCCAATGCCGGCAATTGTTGCGAGTATGGTTCCCAATTTTCTTTTGTTCATAACAACATCCTTTTAAAACCAACAATATTTTTTGTTGTCATCATTATAATATATATGAAAAAAAATTTCAAGTGTTTTCACAAAATTAATTATTTAACAAAAAAGACTAGCATTGCTAATCTTTTTTTATAAAAATTCAAACCGCCACCAAACAACAGATGAAAGTTCCCCCACTCATTTGTTGTTGATTTTATTTTATACAAAAAAATTAATTTTAGCAAATAAATTTACATATTTTTTAAAAAAAATATTAAAAATTTAAGAAAAAATCTATTTTTAAGTATTTTTTAGCAATTAATTTATTTTAATTATTTATTAAATTTATCCTTTTTTCTGACCAAATTTTTCTCTTTTCCATTTCCGCTCGGCTCATAATACACGTGGTCTTTTAAACTATCTGGCAAATATTGTTGTTTGACATATCCGCCATAATCGTGTGGATATTTATACCCTTCAACGACTTCTGTATCGTAGTGATAATTCTTCAAATATTCTGGAATTTTGTCATCGCTAAATTTTTCTACATCCAAATTTGCTTTGCCCATTGCCTTGATTACACTGTTGGATTTTTCTGCCTCGCAAGCATAAATTATCGCGTGAGCAAGCGGAATATTTCCTTCTGGCATACCCAAATTTTTTATTGCATAATGTGCCGAAATTGCAAGGAGCAGAGCATTGCTGTCTGCCATTCCAATATCTTCACTGCAATGGACAATAAGCCTTCTTGCAATGAGAAGTGGGTCGCAGCCAGCACTAATCAGCCTTTGAGAATAATACAAAGCCGCATCGCTATCTGAGCCACGTATACTTTTGCAAAAACAAGATAGCAAGTCATAATACGCATTTTCGTCAACGCTTATTGCCTTTTGTTGAACACATTGTTCGGCAATATTTTCATCAATAATTATCTCGCCATTTTCGTTTGGGTCTGTGGTGAGCACTGCAAGTTCCAGTGCATTAAAAGCATTTCGCAAATCCCCACTTGAAGCAAATGCGAGATGTTGCAGGGCTTTTGGGTCAAGTCTAATGTTGAGTTTGCCATATCCCCTTTCTTCATCTTTGAGCGCCAAAACAAGTGCATCTTTTATGTCGTTGATTTCTAGTGGCAAAAATTTGAACACTCTGCACCTAGACACAATCGCCGGAGTCATACTTATGTGCGGATTTTCGGTTGTCGTTCCAATAAAAGTTATGTATCCCTTTTCCACCGCTTCCAACACACAATCGCTTTGCGCCTTGCTCCAACGGTGACATTCGTCTAATATCAAAAACGTAGTTTTGCCATAAAGTTCAAAAGTTTTTTTGGCTTGGTCAATAACTTTTTTGGCATCACCAACACCAGAACTTACCGCATTGAGTTTGACATAATCCACACCCATATTGTTGGCAATTATACTCGCGAGAGTTGTCTTGCCACAGCCGGGCGGTCCATAAAAAATGCAACTGCCCAACCTGTTGGCCTTGATTGCACGTCTTAAAAGTGAGCCCACACCCACAACTTGTTTTTGCCCAACAAACTCATCAAGTGTCCTTGCTCTCATTCTTTCGCTCAACGGCGAATTTCTCTTGTTAAAGTCAAATAAACTATCCATATCCCCATTATATCACATCTCTAACAAAAAATAAAGCCCCAACCTAAAATTTCCTTAAAAGTCAAATCATCATCCACCAAATCAGTTAAAAATCTAAATTAAGTTTTTAAGCCCCAACCTAAAAATTCTAATTAAACATACACAATTTTTGAAATGTCAAACAAATTTAAGCACTTTTTTAAAAAACACCAAAACTCTCTTGCCTAAACAAAATCTTTGTGATATAATAGTTATGCTAAAAATCCAAGTCCCCTTAGTTAAATGGATATAACAGCTCCCTCCTAAGGAGCAGTTGTGAGTTCGATTCTCGCAGGGGATACCACTTCACCACAATTTGTGGTGTTTTTTGTTTTTTGATGTTATAATTTTTGTGTTTTGCACATATTTTTTCCAATTATCTTTCTACCGTTTTTTCAAATTCATATGGCACAAATTCAAAATTAAAGCCTATGTATTTAGAGCGTGGCAAATTTTTATAATTTTCTATTGCTTCTTTGCAAGAAATGTCAATATAATTAATCCTGGCGATTTTATCATCAATTTTAACAAGCGGAATTATATATCTTTTTTTACCTTTTACACTTATGCAATATCTATCATTTAGATGTTCCT
This sequence comes from uncultured Lachnospiraceae bacterium, assembly GCA_964416085.1. Classification (GTDB taxonomy): domain Bacteria; phylum Bacillota; class Clostridia; order Christensenellales; family UBA1242; genus Onthoplasma. The sequence continues at coordinate 34,502 of CAYQCO010000003.1, forward strand.
CTCCCGCATAAATATTCGTTGCTTTTTTAAATTTAATAAAACTTTGTTTTAGATAATCATCACCGCAATTTAGAATCAAATTGCAAACATCTTCTTCGCTCATTTTGTATAAATCATCAACACTAATAAAACCTTTTATATTCATACTTTTTACAATATCTGCAAAGAATTGCATAACTGCTCTGGTTTCATCGCTATCATAATTGGCAAAAATAGGTAAAATTGTATGTAAGAAGTCCTTACAAATTTCTTTTGAATTAAAGCCCAATTCGTCATTTCCTTCTTCATTTTTTAATACAGAAATATCGTTATAATATCTTGAAATTTCATCCAAATTCCAAACATTATATGAAAACAATCCATTAGAGAAAGTATATTCAAGCCTATCTGCACTTAGTTTTGGTGTGTCGTTATCTGCGATTGGATAAATGTGATAATCGCAAATTTCTTCAACCAAAATACTATCACGATTTAGCAAACTCATTATTTTTTTAGAATCACGAATAATCTGCTCAGTTCTTTCTTCTGTTGATTCTTGATGCTCAGAATCTCCATTCATAAAATCAATACAATGCTTAAACGTGGGAGAGGCTATGTCGTGAAAGAGTCCTGCAAGCGTTTGTTTTTTGCTATGAGTAAAATTCCAAATTATCAAAGCAACTCCAATGCTATGATCTAAAACTGAATTAAATGAGCGATAGTTATACATAGCAGAATAATCCGTTCCGCAAAGCATACTTATTCCAGATAATCTACGCATTTCTTTTGTATCGACATAATCCAAAAGCCACTCTGGAAAAGTTGGCGACAAAATTTCGAAATATTTTTTTCTTAAATCGCCCAAATTGGCATAATAATTGTTCATTCGTTCAATATCCTGTAACAATAGTATAACATAAATTTTAAAATTGCTCAACTAAAGTTGGCCAATTTTTGTAATTTATTAATTTTATTCTACTCTCAATTTTTGAGATTGTCAAGCATTTTTCTCATTTTTTGAGAATAATATTTGTATGTTTAAGGACAACTTAAAGACATTAAGAATCATTAATAATCTAACTCAACAAAAATTGGCAGAATTGTTGGGTGTAAGTTTCAAAACTGTAAGCCACTGGGAGTCTGGTTATAGCGAGCCCAATTTGCAGTTGTTGGAAAGAATAAAACAAGTTTTAAACACTAGTTATGACGAATTGTTGGAATAGATTGACGATTTGGTATTGCACATTTTATTGTCTGTATTAATCTTTTGACTAGATTTGACCATATCATCCGCCCACTTGTTCAACAAGTGGGCACCTTCCTACTTAGGAAGGCTTACGCAAGTTAGGTGCACAACCAACAACTAGCCTGCCCAACATTCAGGCAGATACACTCGCTTCGCTCGGTATGACACCACACCCTGTCACATCGAAATTTTGTGCAACAAAATTGAGTATGTCTGGCTGGCGATTAAATACCGCACATTTTACCTATCATATTATACTTTCAACGAAAAACGCATCATTTCGCAAAAAATAGCAACATATATTGCATCTTTACATTCTTTTATCAAAAGATTTGACTTTAAATGAAAAATAATGTATTCTAATTATAGAGGTAAAAAAAATGGAAACATTGAAAGCAGGGTGTTTTTTAGTAAACACGGAAACAAAAA
>CAYQCO010000004.1:0-32392 GCA_964416085.1 uncultured Lachnospiraceae bacterium
TTTTGGCAACCGTTGATATTTTTTTCTTTTTGTATTTGTTTTGAATTTCAATATCCGTCATCTTTACCTCTCAAACAAATTATAACACTATTTGTTGTTTTTTTCAATCATTTGCAACTACTTCTATATATAATGTATATTAATAAATATATACAGTATATTATATAATATATATAACAATATATAATGTTGTAAAATCGGCCTGCTGCAGTCAGCAAAATGTTGCGTATCTGGCCAACGATTGTGTATTGCAATTTTTTTTGCTATATTAAACTATTATTAAAATTCACAAATAAAATAAATATTAAAAAATAAAATATAAATAAAATGAAAATAAAAATAAAAAATAATTGACAATCACAATAAATTGTGCAAAAATAAAGAAAATGCAAGTAAATCGTATAAAATTAAAAAATTTTAGAAATTATAAGGATAGTGTCGTTGAATTTGAACCGGGCATAAATTTTTTGATTGGAAACAATGCACAAGGAAAAACCAATTTATTGGAAAGTATTTATTTTTGTGCAATGGGAAAAAGTTTTAAAAATATAAAAGAAAAATTACTCATAAACTTTGACTCACACAATGCAAATATTAATATGGAATTTTCAACCCTTGCTGGAAATAAAACAATAGATATTTTTTTGAGTGACGAAACAAAAAAGACAGTCAAAATAAACAAACTGCCAATTAGCAAACTTACACAACTTATTGGAACACTCAACGTTGTTTTGTTTTCTCCTGATGAATTGAAATTAATAAAAGAAGTTCCAGAAGACAGACGAAAATTTTTGGATATATCTATTAGCCAATTTGACAAGGCGTATATGTTTGAGTTGATTAAATATGAACAAATCCTTAAACAAAGAAATTGTGTATTAAAATCTTTTCAGTCAACAGAAAACAAAATTGAGCAATTAAAAATCTGGACACCACAATTAATTAATAGTGCAGAACAAATAATTAAAAAAAGAATTTTATTTATTGAAAAATTAAATAAAATTGCAAAAAATATTCATAGTGAGATAAAAAGCAGTGAAAATCTTGATATTTTTTATTGTTTGGATAAAAATATTGATATAAAAGAATATTTGTCGAATTTATTTAAATTAAATTTGGAAAAAGAATTACAAATGCAACATACATTGTTTGGACCACATAGAGATGACATTATTTTTAAAATTAATGACAAAGACTGCAAATATTTTTGTTCACAAGGTCAACAGCGAACTGTGTCGCTAAGTCTAAAACTTGCACTTATGGAAATAATAAAAGAATACAATCACGAATATCCAGTTTTGCTTCTTGATGATGTGTTGAGTGAACTTGATGAAACAAGACAAATTAAACTTTTGGAAATCACAAGCAAATATCAAACTTTTATTACAACTACATCAATAAACAAAAACTTTAAAAATTATAATGCAATATTTATCACCAATGGCCAAATTGGAAAATAAAATTTATTATACTTGTCAAGTGTGCCAACAACAATATTGTCATATCGAGCGGAGCGAGTATATCTGGCAAATAGTTTAATACAGTGAATAAAATATGCAATATTTAATCTCAGACCAGATACGCAACATTTTGCTAATCGCAAAATATTGGTATGACAAAAACAAACCACCTTATGTCATACCAACAGTTGACCTTGCATAGCACGTCAACTGTTGTGTATCTGGCTGAATGGCGAGCAAACCAATTTTATTCACCAAATAAAAAAAATAATCACAAAAAAATAAAAAATTAAAAACCGAAAAAATCATTGAAAATTCAAAATAAATCTTGTTTATAGATTTTTGTTGATTTTATTTTGATTTTTTCTTTTTTTATTTTTAATTTCACCATTGACATTTAACTTTTTAAATAGTATAATAAAGTAATAAGAGAGGTGGGCTATGTTAAAAGAACAATGGGCAAAAGTTTTGAGTGTGTTGCAAAATCAAGTTACAGCAGTTACATTTGATTTGTGGATCAACACTTTGGAGCCAGTGAGTTATCTAAACGATGAGTTGGTTTTGTTGGCATCTTCAACAAGTGCAAAACACCAAGCCAACAATCCGAATATTTATCCAAAAATTCAAGAGTCAGTGAGAGAAGTGTTTAAGTTGCCTATTCACGTTAGAATTGTTGACAATCAAGAATTTCAAAGTTTGGCATCTTCAAATCCAAATACTGACAATCATCAGAATTTTGAAAATACAGAAACTCAAAAGCAAAAATTTAATCCAAAATACACTTTTGACAATTTTGTAGTTGGCAAATCAAATCAGGTCGTTCACGCTGCAATGTTTAATGTGGCTGAACATCCGTCAACCAAACTTAATCCATTGTTTATTTATGGCGGTGTTGGTCTTGGCAAAACTCACTTGCTTCACGCAGTGGGAAATTATCTCAATATCAATCGTCCAGAACTCAATGTCTTGTATGTGACTTGTGAAAAGTTTACCAACGATTATGTTGAGTCTATCCGTTATGGCAAAGACAACACTCACAGCAATTTTAGAGAAAAGTATAGAAGTGTTGACGTCTTGATGATTGATGATATTCAATTCATTTCAAACAAGATGGGAATTCAAGAAGAGTTTTTCCACACTTTCAATGACCTTTATCAAAACAACAAACAAATTATTATTGCTTCTGACAGAAGTCCAAAAGAAATGGCCGCTTTGGAAGAAAGACTACGCTCACGTTTTAGCAGTGGACTTATTCAAGACATCCAAACGCCAGATTATGAAACAAGGGTTGCAATTTTGAGAAAGAAAGCAAGCCAAGAAGGTTATATTGTGGAAAACAATGTAATCGACTACATAGCACAAAAATATAATACTAATATAAGAGAAATGGAAGGTATACTTTGCAAAGTGGTGTATTATGCTTCACTTCTTGGAAAACCTTCCGCTAGTATGGAAGATGCTTATGAAGCATTGAAAGATATTGAAGAACCAGAAAAAGAGACTATTGATGCGGACAAAATCCTTCACACTGTTTGCGAATTCTTCAAAGTTTCAAAAGAAGACTTGATTGGCAAAAAGAAAAATAAGGAAATTGTTGAGCCTAGACAAATGTGTATTTATTTGATAAATGATATGCTTGATATCCCACTTCAAGCCATTGGAGATATGTTTGGCGGGCGTGACCATACAACTATTATGCACGCAAGAGACAAGATATCCACTCAAATCAAGATTAATCCACATATTAGAACACTTGTTTGTGACATAAAGTCTCAAATTATGAAGTTTTAAGCAATAAAAATACAAAATGTGAATAAAATGTTGAATGTTTTCTACAATTTGTCCACATTTTTTTGTTGCCCATTTTACATTATGTTGTGGTTGTTGAGTGTTTTGTGCACAAGATGTTGTAAAGAAAAAAGATTTGCACATTTCCACACCCCCTAATAATCCTAATATTTTAACAAAAATATAATAAAAATAATAACACGCGTATCTAAAAAATACGCTATATTGATTTTTTAACTAAACTGATAAACGAATACACTGAATTTGTTTATAATAAAAAATTTTTGTTTGATAGATAAACTTGTTATTTTTTTACTTAAAAATCAACTTGGCTGGTTTTTTAAGTAAAAGTTAAAAATCTTGCAAGCCAATTTTTTAATTAGCGAATGTGGAAAAACTTGTCCACAAGAAAAGTGGAAGATTTTGAGTTATCCACAAAAATGTGCACAACTTGTTGATAGGTCTAGGTTTTTAAAAAAATGTTGAGTTTTTGAAAAATTATTTGACAACTACACTTGACAAATCGCAAAACTAATGATAGACTACTAACGATTAAAAGAGAGGACGAGATTATGTATTTTAAATGTGACGGATTAGATTTGTCAGAAGCAATCAACAAGGTTATCAAAGCCACTAGCACAAAAACCACTGCTCCTATACTTGAAGGTATCAAGTTGTCAGCACACGGAGATAGTTTGACTTTGTCGGCAACTGATTTGGAATTGTCTATCGAAAAGACTATCAAAGCAGAAGTTGTTACAGACGGTGAAACTGTTGTTCCAGGAAAGTTGTTTAGTGAATATCTGAGAAAACTTACCAATGAACAAATTTGTTTTGAACTTAATGACAAAAATCAGTTGAAAATCGCTTATACTGACAGTATGGGTTATATTCAATGTATGGATGTTGTTGAATTCCCAGAGATTAAGGATGTTGAAAGAGGTTCTTATTTTGAAATATCCAAATCAGTTTTGAAAGGACTTATCAACAAAGTGTTGTTTGCTGTTGCAAGTGACGATTCAAGACCAATTTTGAAAGGTATCAAGTTTGAAGTTATCAATGGAGAAATAAAATTGGTTGCTCTTGATGGTTATAGACTTTCTATTGCAAGCAAAAAGGTGGAAAATTCTACTGACGACTTTACTTTTGTTGTTCCTGGAAGATGTCTTGGAGAAATCAGCAAAATGCTTGAAGGCGATGATTTGATCAAAGTGTATATCCATTCAAACAACTTGATGCTTGATATGGAAGACACTGTTGTTATCACAAGACTTTTGGAAGGACAATTTATCAACTACAAACAAATTTTGTCATCAAACTTCACAACTACTTGCACAATCAACAAGTCTCAACTTGAAGATGCTATTGAGAGAGCAAGCATTTTGTCAAAATCAGACAAAAACAATTTGGTTAAGTTTGAAATCAAAGAAAATGTTTTGACCTTGACTAGTGATAGTGAAATTGGTAACGTAAAAGAAAACATCACTGTTGCTATGAAAGGTAGCGACATCACAATTGCTTTCAATTCAAAGTATTTTACTGATTGTTTGCGCGTTGTTGATGACGAGTTTGTAAAAATCAACTTTACAAATTCTATTCTTCCTTGCATTATCAATCCAAGCGAAGGCGAAGACTTTTTGTTCTTGATATTGCCAGTAAGAATGATGTAATTTTAAGAAAAATGCTGAGTTATCCACATTTCCACAAGAAAAATGTGGATAACTTTTTTGTTTTGTTATTGACAAATCGAATATTTGCAGGTATAATAAAATCACTTGAATTTAAAAGGAGTAGACTATGAAACAAACGTATCAACCAAAGAAAGCACAAAGAAACAAAGTGCACGGTTTTAGAAAAAGAATGAAAACTTTGTCTGGCCGTAAGGTTCTTAAAAGACGTAGAAATAGAGGCAGAAAGAACTTGTCTAAATAAGGACTAGCCTATGCTAAGAAGAGAAAATCGTCTAAAAAAGAACAAAGAATTTAATTATATTTATAAAAAAGGCAAAAATATCAACTCATCGAACTTCCAGATATTCTACGTTGACACTTATTTCAAGTTTGCAAAGGTCGGATTTGGACTTAGCAAAAAACTTGGCAACAGTGTTATGCGTAGTCGTGCAAAAAGAGTTATGAGTGAAGTTGTAAGACTGAATTTTGACAAATTGGTTGTCAAAAATTATGTCATCGTAATCAAGCCTAGCATTTTTAATCACACTTTGGCTCAAATAGAACAAGAGTTTTTGACTGTGATGAAAAAAAACAACTTGCTGAGGTAGGATTATGTTCAACTTCTTTAAATTTTTATTGTTCCCCTTATCGTTTGTTGAAATAATGATGCTAAAATTTTATAAATTCGCAATTTCACCATTTTTAGGCAAAAATTGCTGTTTTGTGCCAACTTGTTCTGTATATATGATGCGTAGTATCAAAAGTTTTGGTGCTATAATGGGTGTATATTTGGGACTTGTGAGACTCAAAAAATGCAATGGAAAGCACAATGGTGGAGTTGACCTTGAACCATTAAATATTTTAGGAGATTACAAATGGGTGTGTTAAATTTTAACCAACTATTGATTACAAAGGCTTTTTGGAGCAGTTGTATCAATTTTTTTGTCAAGTTCTTGGGCAATTATGGTTGGGCAATTATATTGTTCACCGTTGTCCTAAAACTTGTCTTGACGCCGTTTGATATTATTCAAAGGCGTGCTATGAAAAAGAGCCAACTTATGATGGCTTCTATTCAACCAGAGCAACAAAAATTGCAAGCAAAATATGGCAATGACAAAGAAATGTTGAACAAAAAAATGAACGAATTGTATCAACGTAACAATGTCAATATGAAAGGCACTTGTCTCCCTATGCTTGTAAGTATGATTATTACTATGGTGATATTCATTTCTTTGTTTAATGCCTTAAATTCTATCGCAACAAGCAAGGATAGTGAAATATTCTTAGAAATCAACAATGCGTATAATGCAGAAATAACACGTATTGTTGAAACAGACGAAAATATGGCAAATAGAGACAATATTGAAATTGTGGAAATCTATAACGACCATATTTCAGCAGTAGTTCAAAAAGAATACAAAAATCAAAAAGACAAACACGGATTTTTGTGGGTACAAAACTTGTGGAAAGCAGATGCAACTACTTCTCCAATAGTTAAATACAGCACTTACAAAAAATATTGCGAAAACGAAGGTATTGCGGTTATTAGTGAAGAAGAATATAACGCAATCAAAACAATAATTCTTAAAGACAATCCAAAAAACAACGGCTGTTATTTGTTGATTTTGTTGTGTGCAGGTGTAACTTTCTTGGTGCAATGGCTGTCACAACTAAGTATGAAAAAATCTAATGGTGGCGCGAATTCCAACAAATTGATGCTTATTATTATGCCAATAATTATGCTAATATTTGCATTTACATCCAATGCGTTGTTCTGTTTATATATTATCACCAACTCAATTATGTCGGCAGTTATATCCAAAATAATTGACTTAGTGTTAAAATCCAAAGATGACAATACGCCAACAAAAACAATCAATACAAAATCAAAAAATGTCGTTGAATATAGCAGAAATTATTTTAAAGACTAAGGAGAAAGTATGAAAGAATTAGAAGTTGTAGGAAAAAACGTTGACCAAGCAATCAAAAATGGTTTGCTTCAATTAGGTAAATCACGTGAAGATGTGGATATAAAAATACTCGAAACTGGCGGATTGTTTAAAAAAGCAAAAGTAGTTTTGATTTATGAAGAAGAAAATCACGATGACGAAGTCGCAACTCTTCCACTTTTGGATAGCGAACCAGTAGAAACATCGGTCGAAACTGAAAAAGTGCAAGAAAATGAGACAAAAACACCAGTTGAAACACAAGAAGTTGCAATAGTAGAACAAGAAACTGTTGAACAACCAGTTGAAGAAAAAGAGATTTCCACAAAAGAAGAAAAACAACCAAGAATTGTGGATAGTTCAAGATTGAAATCAAGTGTGGTTGAATTCTTGAACCAACTTATGCAACAATTTGAAGTTGACGGACAAGTTGAAGTAGAAGAAGACAAAAACGAGTTGAAGTTTAAAATCCTTGGCGAAAATATAGGCAAACTTATTGGCTATCGTGGAGAAACACTCAATGCAATTCAATATTTGCTTGGCGGTTTGAAAGTTGCTGGCGAAGGAAAAATAAGACTTTATCTTGATATTGAGGGATACAAGGAAAAAAGAGCCCAAACTTTGATTGACCTTGCCAACAAAATGGCCGACAAGGCAGAAGAAATTGAAAGAAACGTGCATCTTGACCCAATGACACCATATGAAAGAAGAATTGTGCACACAACTCTTCAAAACAGGACTTTGGTTGAGACCGAAAGCACTGGTGAAGGTGAAAAACGTCACGTTGTTATCAAATTTAAGAGATAATATGAAAAGCATATTTTAGGACAAAATCTTAAAATGTGCTTTTTTTTGATACAAATATTGAACTATGTGCCGTTTAATGAAACATTGAACAATATTTGATATTAAAAATTGTAAGCAAGGTGGAATTTGTTAAATTTTTGATACAAATTTACAAGACTTGTGATATAATAAAATTGGAGATATATTATGCCAGATATAAAAGTTTTTGAAAACAAGAAAGTTAGAGCCGAATGGGATGCCAAAAAAGAAGATTGGCTTTTTAGTGTCGCCGATGTTTGTAATATTTTAGCAGATAGTCAAGCAAAGGACAAAAATGCTTATTGGAGAAATTTAAAATTAAGGCTCAAAAAAGAAGGAAGTGAGGTCGTATCAAATTGTTACGAACTGAAATTGGTTGCCGAAGATGGGAAAAAATACAAAACTGATGTTATGTATACCAAGGATATATTAAGAATTGTTCAATCTATCCCCTCTCCAAAAGCCGAACCATTCAAAATGTGGCTTGCGCAAGTTGGAAGTGAAAGACTTGACGAAATTGCAGATCCAGAAAAAGCAATCATTCGCGGTGCAGATTTTTATCGTGCAAAGGGTTATACTGAGGGTTGGATAAATCAAAGACTTCAAACCATCGAAATGCGAAAAGAACTAACTGACGAATGGAAAGCACGTGGAATTGAAAAAGAAAAAGATTATGCAATACTTACAAATGAAATGACAAAGGCGTGGAGTGGGTTGTCTGTTCAAGAATACAAAAAAGTTAAAGGCTTAAAGAAAGAAAATCTTAGAGACAATATGACTAACATTGAATTGACACTCAACCAACTTGCAGAAGTTACAACAACTCTTCTTTCTCGTCAACAAATGCCAGATACCTTTGAAAAAAGCAAGCGAATCGCCAAGCAAGGTGGACAAGTTGCCAAAAATACGCGAACAGATATTGAAAAAAGACTTGGCACAAAAGTAATATCACCATTAAACGCTCAAAATAAAAATTTGTTGGAAATAAAACCAGAAGACAAAAAGGATTAGTATAAAAATCAGTCGTTTTGAAAAACAAAAAAGTTTTCCACAATTTTTATAAATAAAAAAATATGACTAGTAATTTTTGCAAAACTGTGCTATAATTTTGTTATGATTGAAGAAACAATAACAGCACTTGCTACTCCGCCCGGAAAATCTGGGGTTGCGATAGTGAGAATATCTGGCGAATTGTCGCACGAGATTTTAAAAAAAATCACTCAATGCAGTGATGACTTTTTGCCTAGAAAAATGTATTTTAAAAACATTTTCCTTGACGGATTTTCGGACAATGCTCTTGTGGTGTATTTTAAGGCGCCATATTCTTTTACTGGTGAAGATGTCGCAGAAATTCAATGTCACGGCGGATATTTTCTTGCGCTTGAAGTTATCAAAAAAGTCACTAGTTTTGGGGCCCGTATGGCACTTCCGGGCGAGTTTTCAAAACGTGCATTTTTAAATGGAAAAATGAGCATTGACCAGGCAGAAGGTATTATGGATATGATCAATGCCGAAACAAGCGAGCAAGCAAAAGCCGGCAGTGTGCTTATTCGTGGCGAACTTTTTGAAAAAATTGACAATCTTCAAAACAAACTTACAGATTGTTTGGCAAGCATTGAAGCCAAACTTGATTATCCAGAATATGATTTTGATGAATCTGAGATGAAAAACATCAAAAATGGTTTGCAAGAAGTAAAAACCGAGTTAAACAAGTTGCTTGACACTAGATTCAAGGGGTCTTTAATCAAAAATGGTGTAAAAGTTGCCATTGTAGGTGAGCCAAATGTTGGAAAGTCAAGTCTACTTAATGCTCTCACTCATTCCAACAAGGCGATAGTGACTTCTGTCGCTGGCACAACTAGGGATGTGGTCGAGGCAGAATATGTGTATAATGGTGTTATTTTTAGGCTTTTTGACACTGCGGGAATACGTGAAAGTGACGATATTGTGGAAAAAATTGGCATAGAAAGAGCCAAAACTATCTTAAACGAAGCGGATATTGTCTTGAAACTTCAAGAAGTTGGCGAGAATTTTGACCTTGACACAGACAATGATAATGTTTTAAACGTTTTTACAAAAACAGATTTGCACAATAATGTGGACAAGTCGGATGAAAAGTGTGTTTATATAAGTTCCAACACCAACAAAAATATTGAAGAGTTAAAAAAGAAAATTTTTGACCTAACTGTTGAAAACGTGAGCAACAACGAATTGAGTCTCACTAATGCAAGACATATTGATTGTGTGTCTAGTGCGGTTGAGTTGCTAGGTTCTAGCATTGACGGACTTGACACAAAAACTCTTGACTTTGTTGTGTCTGATATCAACCTTGCTTGGCAAAAATTGGGCGAAATTACAGGCAAAACCTCTAATGAAGAAATAATTGACAGAGTTTTTGAAAAATTCTGTTTGGGGAAATAATATGACAAATGATTTTGAATATGATGCAATAGTTGTAGGCAGTGGCCACGCAGGTAGCGAGGCTGCTCTTTCACTTGCAAGGCTAGGCAACAAAACCCTTATGATGACAATGAACCTTGATAGCATTGCTTTTTTGGCCTGCAATCCTTCTATTGGTGGAACAGCCAAAGGACAACTTACTGGCGAAATTGATGCGCTTGGTGGTGAAATGGCTGTCAATGCAGACAAGGCAATGCTTCAACTCCGTATGTTAAATAGCGGAAAAGGCCCTGCTGTGCAAAGTTTAAGGGCACAGGTGGACAAAGTTGTCTATCACACCGAAATGAAGCGCACAGTTGAAAAACAAGCAAATTTGGACATTATCCAAGCAGAAGCCAAAGAGATTTTGACTGAAAACGGACAAGTCGTGGGGGTTGAAACTACTCTCGGCGAAGTGTTTAATGCAAAAGCGGTTGTTCTTTGCACAGGAGTTTATCTCAACTCACGTATCATAATTGGCGATTTTTTTAAAAATACAGGGCCAAACGGGTTTGAGCCTGCCAACTTTTTGACGGACAGCCTAATCCGCCTAGGATTTAAAATTTTGCGCTTTAAAACTGGAACACCTGCACGTGTTGACGGTTCAACAATAGATTATACTCAATTTGAACTCCAAGAAGGCGACAGTCTAAATTTGAGTTATTCAAAACTAAACGAAAAACCAGTAAAAAACAAACTTCCTTGTTATCTTGGTTACACTTCTCAACATATGCACGATATTATCCGCTCAAACATTTCGCGTGCGCCACTTTATTCTGGCAAAGTTAAGGGAATAGGCCCTAGATATTGCCCATCTATTGAAGACAAAGTTATGCGTTTTGCAGACAAAGAAAGACATCAACTCTTTTTGGAGCCAGAGAGCGCCAGCACAAAAGAAGTTTATGTGCAAGGGATAAGCAGTTCTATGCCAGTTGATGTGCAAAGAGAGATGTATCGCGCTATCCCCGGCTTTGAAAATGTTAAAATTATGCGCTATGCTTATGCTATTGAATATGATTGCATAGATGCTACTCAACTAAAATCTAATTTGGAGAGCAAACTTGTTGGCGGATTGTTCTTTGCAGGACAAATAAACGGCACAAGTGGTTATGAAGAAGCAGGTGCACAAGGACTTATGGCTGGGATAAATGCTTCAAGACTTATCCACAATCAAACACCATTTGTTTTGGGTAGAGACCAAGCATATATTGGAGTTTTGATAGATGACTTGATAACCAAAAACATAATTGAGCCATACAGAATGATGACAAGCCGTGCTGAATATAGACTTGTGTTAAGACAGGACAACTGTGATTTGCGTCTGACCGAATTAGGACACCAAATTGGACTTGTAACTCCAAAAAGATACAAGATTTTTAATGAAAAATTAAAACAAATTGAACTTGTAAACTCACAACTTGACATTCGCCTATCGCCAAAACAATTTAAAGCACTGTTTGAAGAAAAAGGCGAAAGTTTGACTTCAAACGGACTTACTCTTAGAGAACTTGTTAGACGAAACAACATAACAATTTTTGATATACGTGACAATTTTGGATATTTTAAGGACATAAGAGAAGATGTGCTTGAATACATCAACACTGAGATTAAATATGAAGGGTATATCAAACGTGAAAATGACCTGATAAGACGTAGCAAAAAGGCAGAAAACACTATTTTGCCAGATATTGACTATGACACAATCAGCGGTCTTAGACTTGAAGCAAGGCAAAAACTCAACAAATTTAAGCCAGAAACTCTTGGCCAAGCATCACGTATTGACGGAGTGTCGCCAGCGGACATCAATGTATTGCTCATTTATTTGAAAATGCAAGGGGTGTTGCAATGATTAATAACTTAACACCAAAACAAGAAGAGCAATTTGTGACATATTTTGAGTTTTTGACATCTTATAATCAAAAAGTCAATCTCACAGCAATAACTGACAAGCAAGAAGTGTATATCAAGCATTTTTATGACAGTATTTTGGGTGCTGAATTTGTTCCGCAAAATGCAACTGTTGTGGATGTTGGAACAGGCGCAGGTTTTCCAGGTGTGCCAATAAAAATTGTGCGCCCAGATATAAAACTCACACTTGTTGATTCGCTCAATAAAAGGATTGAATTTTTGCGCCAACTATCCACAAAACTGGATATATCGAGCGAATGTGTCCATTCACGTGCAGAAGACTTTGCAACACTCAATCGCGAAAAGTTTGATGTTGCCACATCTCGCGCAGTTGCAAGTCTAAACACTCTTTGTGAATACACCCTTCCACTTTTGAAAGTTGGCGGAATATTTTTGGCCTACAAAGGTGGAAATATGGATGAAGAATTAAACAACTCTCAAAAAGCAATATCCACACTTGGCGGAGTTGTGGAAAACATAAAAAAATTTATTCTTCCAAATAATATGGGTGAAAGAAATATAATAATAATCAAAAAAATTAAAAATACACCAAAAAAATACCCAAGAGGCAAAAATTTGCCCAAATTAAAGCCAATTATATAATTTATTTGATTATTTTGTTATTTTTTTACTATTTTTCTGTGAATTATCAAATATTTTTCAAAAATTTAAAAATTGTTTGCAAAAACAATATGCAAACAATTTTTTTTATGCTATAATTTGTATGAGGTAAATATGACGAAAATTGTTGCTATTACAAACCAAAAAGGTGGAGTTGGCAAAACTACCACTTGTGTAAATATGGCTAGCATAATTGCAGAAAAGGGCTACAAAGTTTTGATACTTGATATGGACCCACAAGGCAATGCTAGCAGTGCTGTTGGAGTTGAATGTGCAAAAGATGACAGCACAATGTATGAGTTGTTGCTTGGCGAGTGTACTGCTCGTGACGCAATTCATCATAGTAATATTAAGAATTTAGATGTGATACCTTCAAATGTTGATTTGTCTGGCGCAGAAGTTGACCTTGTGTATGTTGAAAAGCGTGAATACGTTTTGCAAGAGGCGCTAAACAGTGTAAAAAGCAATTATGACTATATCTTTATTGATTGTCCACCATCTTTGGGATTGCTCACTGTCAACGCACTCACTGCCACCAACAGCATTATTATTCCAATTCAATGTGAATATTTTGCACTTGTGGGCCTAGGCCAACTTATGAATACTGTCAAACTTATCAAGTTGCATCTAAATCCTACCCTAGAAATAGAAGGTGTTTTGCTAACAATGAAAGATGCAAGGTCCAACCTTGTCAACCAAGTTGCTGACGAAATCCACAACTATTTCAAGCAAAAAGTATACAAAACATTTATTCCAAGGAATATCAGACTTGCCGAAGCACCAAGCCACGGACAACCAATCAATGTTTATGACCAAAAGAGTCGTGGTGCGCTTGCTTACAAGGCGCTGGCCGAAGAGTTCTTGGCAAACAACAAAAAGTAGGAGGATAGTATGAAAAGAGGATTAGGAAAAGGATTGGAAGAATTGCTTGCAATTTATGACACAGAAACACCACAACCAAAAGTTGAGAGTGTCCCAATGAAAAAGTATGTTGAACCAACCAATGCTGTTGACAGATATACACAATCACAGGGAGATGTTGCAAAAATTGACATTGACAAGGTTTATCCAAATCCAAATCAACCAAGAAAGAATTTTGACAAGGAAAGTTTGCAAGAACTATGCGAATCAATCAAAATTCACGGATTAATTCAACCAATTATTGTCAACGAAATGCCAGACGGCTATTTGATTATCGCTGGTGAACGTAGATATCGTGCTTGCAAAATGGCAGGACTTACTCAAATTGATGCCATAATCAAAAAATACACAGAAAGACAAATTGCAGAAATCAGTATCATTGAGAACTTGCAAAGAGAAGACTTAAACCCTATCGAAATTGCCAAAAGTATTCAAAAACTAATGCAGGAATATGACATAACACAAGAAAACGTAGCGTCTAGACTTGGCAAAAGCCGTAGTGCTATTGCAAACTATGTGCGTTTGCTGTCACTTTTCCCAGAAGTTGTTGATATGGTGGAAAAGGGCAAGATTTCATTTGGGCACGCAAAATGCCTTGTTGCAATCACTGACTACCCTACCCAACTTATGCTTGCCAAGAAAGTTGCTCAAAACAAATTGACTGTTAGGGCTCTGGAAAAAGAAATTGCCAACCTTCAAGGTGGAAGCAAAAAGACCAACAAATTTGCTCAATCACTTGAAATGAACAACTTTATTGAAAGTTTGCAAAGAAAACTTGGCACAAAGATTTCTTACATAGGCAACAGCAAAAAAGGTAGAATTTATATCGATTATTACTCAAAAGACGATTTGGATAGAATTTATGATATAATCTTCAAATAATATCCTTAATTCAAAAACATCAATACAATCAACAGGTCTAGGGCTACCCTAGACTTGTTTTTTATTTTTCTATAACACCCCGTTGCAAAACCTTGCCATAAAGATATTCATATAATAACTTTGCAATCCAACTCTGTGCGGAGACGTCTATATAACCGTATCATATAATATTGCTCGCCCAAGTCTATATCATACTCGCCTACCGTATAAACTCAAATAAAAAAACACAAAATAAATAATAAATCACAAAAAATAAAAAAACAAATAAAAGCAAAAATAATAGAAAAAACGAATAAAAACAAATTATAAATCAAATACATAAAAAATACGACCCCAAACATCATATTTGCTATATTTTTATATATTTTTTGTAATATAATACATTTTTAAGTGTTTTTTACCGATTTTAATTAAATACACAATGTTATTTTAAATAATATATTTGTTTTATATTTTATATATTTTTTCATTCGCAGTAGTGTTTGCCTTATATTTTTCTTGCTACCAAGCATTGAGCGCACAATATAAAGTGCAAGCATATTATATACTGCGCACTCAATTTTTATGTATAGTGCAAAAATGTTTATGCTTAGCGTGTTTAAATCCAAGACAAATATGTTGTTGATTGTAAAATTGCTATATTCATTTTATCAATTTGTCGGCAGTTTATTTACATAGATTAGTTCCAATAACATATCAGACAAAACAATAATACTTTAAGTTAAATCCCTAATAGTGATAAACACAAACATATCCGGTCAACAATTGATTAAACCACCTCCACATAATACAAACAACATCAAGACTACTATAAGCGAATTGAGATTGTAAGGTCTTCAATGTTCCACGTAGAACACAATACCTAAATATTTATAACAATAAGTAAAATAATATTACCAAATTATTTACTATAACTCACAAGTAATAAATTTACCACTTGATATAAGGAAATAACTGAACTATATCACCATAATAAATCAAATTAACATTAAATATATGTTTGTTCCACGTAGAACATACGTAAATCTGTTATAAATAATTATTAAATATTAATACTTACATATATAAAATTAATATCAAAGAAATCTCTCACAATTATAAATGGAGTAAACGTATTTAAAAAATAATTAATCAAATAAACACAAGAAGCAAATCAATGATAGACTGTATTTTAAACATAAACAATACACACCCTTTGTTTTAAAATAAAATATAACACCAAAATTGAATTTAGATAAAAACGGCCAAATTTTATTTACGTGCAGCAAGAATATTAATCACAATTCAACATTAAACCATTCATTGAGTAACGATCGTATTTTAATATACCAAGCTTGTTCCACGTAGAACAATGGCCAACATAAAAACAACACGTATCATTGATTATTATGAATAATGATTAAAAAATACAATATAAATAAAAAATGATCATAAAAATATATATTATTTAGACAAGGCAAGATTAAAGTCTGTAAATAACATTAAATCAATTAATATTCGAAAAAAATAACAATAAAATACTAAAAAATACCGATAAATGTAAATAAATGTGAAAATATATTGAAATAAATCAATAAATAACCAATAATTAAGGTTTGGCAACGGATTGTTCAATATGGAACTCAATATAAATATATTGATATTGTTTTTATGGGAATATCAAACTTGCTGATATGTATCAAACAGTATACCAAATTGTTCTATGTGGAACAAATATTGTTGTTTTTTGAATGTTTTTTTTGCTGAAATATTATAAAATTATGCTGCAATGCCTTAATTTTAAGGATTAATATTGTGTAAAGATTAAATGTTAAATCTAATAAACAAATAAATCATCTTTAATTTATTGTTCTACGTGGAACTATTCGTAAATTTTAAATTGAGATAATTATAATATTGAAAAATATCAAAAAAATAAGCAAAAATTCAATAAAAAATAACAAAAAATAAAATAAATCAATAAATTGACATATAATAGTGTTTTGTGGTAAAATAATAGTATGAAAGCAAAGATGAAAAAGGTAGGGATTGTTTCCCTAATAACATTAATAGTCTTATTGTGTGCGGCATTTTTAGGTTTCGCATATTTGTTTTTGGTCCCCAATAGCAGTTTGTTCGGGGTTAAATATATATCAAATAAATCGGCCAAGTATTATCAACTCGGTGAATATACAGCCCCAATAAATACTATTGAAATAAAAACAAACAAGTATTCAGTGGATGTGATTGTAGATAAGGATATTAAGCAGATTGAAGTGTATCAAAAAAATGATTTGGCTGGACTGGTGTTGAAGAAAAAATACAAAACCGGCTTGAAGTATGAATATGATACTGTAAGGAATAAATTGACAATCAAAACGGAAGAAACGAGTGGTTGGGTTGGTTTTGGAGCGTCTCGCATTGAAGTGACGCTGCCTGACGAGTGCGTAAACGAGAGCACAAGCCTTGTTGTAAGCGCTAGCAAAAAGTCTGATATAGAAATTGACGGCGCAGAAAAACAAATAAACAATTTATCAATCAGTGTTTATCGTGGAGATGTTGGAGTAAACAATATAAAAGTAAACAACTTGAAGATTGATGCAAACAATAGTAGTATAGTTTTTGGTGAAAAGTTTGGCAATACAATTAATACAGTAAAATTAGACATTGGAAATTCGACCGTAAACTTCTTAAAATGTGGGGGCGGTGAAACAGAAATATCAAAGGCGAAAAAAGAAGACCGAGAAATTGATGTCTCAAACGTGAATTTCAACATAGAAAAATTGGAAATTGCTGGTATGTCAAAAGACGGTCTAGTAAAACTAATAAAATGCAACGAAATTGGCTCGGTGGGTTATCCGAACAACAGGATTTCGGGCGGAAAAATCGACTGTGTATATGTTAGAGATGTTGTGCAGGTTGCATCAAAAGATGGCTCGGTTGTGGTTAGAGATGTTGACGGAATGTGTAATTTTAATTCAAGCGGATATGGTGGTCTAAAAATTTCTGGCAAGGCAAATGGTTTGGTGAATGCCAATAGTTCGCAAGGCGATATTTATGTCAACAGGCTAAATGCGGACGGATGCAATTTCTCAACAGATAGTGGCAGTATCACAATAAAAAATGCCACACAATCAATGCAGATTATCTCTATGTCTGGCAATGTGGATGTGAAATTTGCGGAAGATGTTGGCGAATATGGAAGTGGCAGCAGTTATAGGTCAATATCCAATTTAAGAGTAAAAAATGGCAATGTAAAAATCGAGGGATTGAACTATATAAAACTCGAAGTAGAGAATGGTGGAAAGGCAGATATTATGTTAATCTACAAGCGAGTTTTGGACAAAAATGACATCAATTTGAAGTCGGCAAACTTGACGGCGATTGTGCCAGAAAACAAGGAATTGGTCGTTAATGCAACTTGTAAAAATACCGCTCTATTATTCTACGTTGGAACGATAGAATCTCACTATGGTGAGATATTTACAGGGCAATACAATGAGACGGTTTACACAAAAGTCACTATCAGTGAACCGCTAGTTAGAATTGACGCAAATGGCGGCAGTGCGACATTGGTTAGCAGTGATTTGGTTAAGGAATTGGGAATTAAATACTAAAAAATACAAATAATTTCCAAATAAATAAATGGAAAATAAAAATTAATTTTAAAATAATTATTTTTAAAAATTATTGAAAATTATTTAAAAAATAAAAAATAATTAATAAAAATGTAAAAATATTCAAAAATAATAAATTTTTGTGGAAAATACGCGAAAAATGCTTAAAAATAGTGTTTTTGCGTATTTTTAAATTTATTTTTAGGTATTTTTATTTTTGAGATTTTAGGTGGAATTAATTTTTATTTTAAAGTTTTTTAATTTTAAAATTTTTGTAAAAATATTTGTAAAATTATCAAAAAATGTTGAAATTTATTTGTAGTTTAGGTGCGTGTGTGGTATAATATAATTATATTATTTGGATAAATAAAAACCAGAAAGTATCGCAAGATAACAAAGGAGAAGTATTATGAAAAATTCCAAGTTTAAGAAAATTTTGACAGCAAGTGTGATTATGGTCGCGCTTGTTTTGTCGACTGTTATTGGAAGTGTGGTGGTGCTCAAAAATCGCAAGAGCACATCAAGTCCAGCATCACTGGATGTGTGGGATGGTGTCACGACCATTAGGCCAACTGGTGATGGTTGCGCGGACGACCCATTCATTATTGAGAATGGAGCCAATCTAGCCTATGTGGCGCAAGAGATGGATTTGTCCAATGCGTATTATTACACAGTGGTCAATGACATTGATTTGGGTGGCCACGACTGGACTCCAATTGGGGACGCTGGCGACTCTTTCTCTGGAATTTTTTATGGCAATGGATACACAATATCAAACATAGGTGTCGCAACGGACGGATACTACAATGCAGACCGTCAAGCGCCATCATTGTTTGGTAATGTATGGTCGGCGGTGATTGAGGGGGTTAATGTAAAATATGCTTTCAATAGTGCGACTGAACAAAGTGGTTTTGGCGGTATTATAAGAAAAATTAACTACAACGCATATTTGAGAAATTGTGCCAACTTGACGCCTGCAATGTCTTTCACGGCTAGTCGTGCAGTTGAATATTATGGTGGACTTGTTGGTCGTGCATACAAAGAAGTGGATATCAGCAATTCATACAGCCTTATGGATATAACATTCAGTGGAGTGGCAGCAGGTGTCGGTGGACTTGTTGGTGGATATACTTATGGACCAAATGAAATAAGAAATTCATATTGCGCTGGTAAAGTTGTTGTAAATTCTGAGAGTGTTGAATATGGCAACTTGGTCGGTAGTGGATATCACAAAGACGAGACATTGAGTTGTGTAAGTCTTTCGAATGTATTTAGCACGTATGATGCTGCTGGCAGTGAAACCAATCCTGATAATAAATGGTCAACATTGATTTCTACTGGAAGTTGGGTTGTTGACCCAAGTGTAAACAATGGTATGCCAACATTAAAAGTTGATGCGCAAAGTTCTGTCGGCACTGCTGTACAGGTCGGTTCTGGAAAGGTTACAAATCTTGATTCCACTTCTCTACGAATGGAATGCGGTACTTGTAAGGGTACGAACTGCAAAATTGGATCCGGATCGTATTTTAATTATAGCGGAGATGATAACTATCGATACAAGTGCACACATACGTGGTATGAAATTCATTATTCTATCATGGGCGAAAGTATAGACGCCTACAACTATCAGGCAAAAGCAACATTTGTTGCATACAAATGCACAAAAACATTTTATTGGAAACAATCTTTCGTTGAACGGGGGAGCGATGGGTCCCCTATATTTGCTTGGGATGGTTCTGAATATAATACAACTGAGACTTCAAATTCTGTCTCTGGCACAACCATGTATGATCCAGGTGTAAGCACATATTATGCTTATAGCGATCCTGGCACATTGCATACATTTTCTTATTCTGGCATGACTGGTTCAGATGGAACCAAATTCCCAAATGGGCGTGTGGTTCACGTGTCACCAAACTCAGAACTTACATATGTAAACATTACATACGAATCTGCTTTGGGAACTGCTCCTGAAAGTGGTAAAAACGTTGGGGTTGGCACCGAATTGCCAACATTGGATGATTCTGGCAACTGTAAACACGTTGGTTGGAAGGTGATCGCGAAGTTGATATCGAGCACAACTGGGTGGTCAGATGTTTCTGATTCAACGATATACACAACAGTGCCAAGTTCATATGGAACTACAAATGTAAAATTAAAATTAAAGGCGGTTTGGCATCAAGATATTACTCTTTATGGACTTAATAATGCAAAATTGACAACATTGACCTTTACATATGGTGACACTCCGTCGATTTCATCATCGTATTTAAGCAAAACTGGTTATACTTGTGATGGGGTTTACAATAATTCATCCTATTCTACTAAATACTTTAATTCTAGTGGGACGTCAATATTTTATTCTACTTGGACTGCTTCAAATGTTACAGCCTTGTATGTAAAGTTTACAGCAATATCTACAACGATTTCTGCCAGCACAACAAGTGTAAGCGAGACTTATGGATATGCGGCATTTGATGTTGCCACAATCACTGCTGGCGGTGGTGGTGGAAGATGGACATATGGAATTGTAAGTGGCGCGGATAGTCATTTTAGTTTGTCGAGCACAACTGCTACAAATTCTTCTGTTACATTGAAATTTTCTGCTGGTGCTAATGCAGGAACTTATACTGCTACTGTTAAGGCAATGAGTAGTTATAATGGAACGTCTAATACGACAAAGGTTACTGTTACAATCAATAAGGCGACATCAACCATATCATTGCAATATAGTTGTAGCGCACCATACAATGGTACGGATTACTTCCAATACAAGGCAAATGTTGCAGGAACTTGGAAAGCTTCCATAACAAGCGGAAGCAGTTATGTTTCTGTTTATAGCATTACTGAGAGCACTACGGCCAACACGTATGGTACGTGTACTATAAAAGGTCTTGCTGTTGGTAGTGGTGTTGTTACATTGACGTTTACTCCAACTGATACAACAAATTATACGACTGCAACTGAGACAAAAAGTGTTAGTTGTAAAAAGGCGGATATGTCAACCCCAACCGTATCAATGAGCGGTTACACTTATGGTGGGACAAAATCCACACCAAGTATAAGTGGAAATACTAGCGGTGGAACAGTTACATATTATTACAACACAACCAACAGCACTAGTGGTGGAACAGCGTGGACAAATGTAACAAGTTCGACTTATCTAAATGCTGGGACATATTATATGTATGCAATAGTTGCTGCTACGACCAACTACAATAGTGCGACAACATCAACAAAGTCATTTACGATTAGCAAGGCTACAATGGGCACTCCAAGTGTAACAGTGTCTGATGCTGGTGTGGTAACTTGGGGATCAATTACAGGTGCTACAAGTTATCAAATAAGTATTAACGGCACAAGTTGGACAACTGCATCAAGTGGTGTAAACTATAATTCAACAATTTGTTCTTCGACTGGTTCAAGAACGGTTTATGTAAGGGCAGTGTCAACAAGCTCTAACTACAATACTCCAAGTTCAAATGGAACAAAGAGTGTTACGGTTTACGCTTTGACGCTAAGCAAGGGGACAGGAATTTCGTCTGTTTCTGGCGGTGGCAATTATATCTCTGGAAGAAGTGTTGCTATTAGCGCTACTCCTGCGACAGGATATAATTTTAGTAAATGGACAGGTGCTTCAACATCAACATCTTCATCTACAACTGTTACAGTATCTTCAAATACAACCGCAACTGCAACGGCAACTGCGAAAACTTATTCTGTAACCTATGAAGTTTATCAAAATGAAGGTGATGTGGGTGTCGATTATCCTGCACACGGCTATGATTTTTCTGAGAACGCTACTGTTAATGTGGCCTCAATTGGAACATTTGGAAGTCCGTTAAGTATATCTACTAGTGCAAGTGCACCTGGATATATTTGTACGATTTCTAATATAAGAATATATGGTGGGACATCAACGGGTGACACAGAACTTTTGAAAATAACTGACACTACAAGTGGCTCGTTTACAATGACTGGCACATATTACAGCAATATCTTTGTCGGTGTGGTGTGGAGAATTGATGCGATCGAGCGTACTGTTATAGCAGATGCTGCGGGCGGAAATGTAACAGGCTACAGTAGTAGCGGATGGAGTTTAGTAAATGGCAGCAATAAACAAGTGACAAAAACTGCTAGTATCACTTATGGTAGTAAGTATAGTTTGCCTACGGCTCAATTGTTAGGATATGATTTTGCTGGTTGGTATACTGCAAAAAGTGGTGGAACAAAAATAGAATCTACTACTCCATTACCTAATGGAACTGATACTTTATATATCTATGCTCACTATACTGTAAAAACCTACAATATAGTTGACTGGGACCTTCAAGGTACAAATGGAAATATTTATCTTACATATAACAACACAACTTATACGACCCTAGCAAGTCTTTCATCGGTTAATATACCATTTACTGCTGATATTAAGATAGATTGGACAGAAGGAGACGAAGATGAATATGGTGGCGATTATATCTTCTCAAAGTTGCAAATAATAAGTATAAGTACTGACGATGCGAAAGATTATTATGAGTATGTTAATACTGGATCAGTTTCTAGTTGGCCTTATAGATTCAATATGTCTGATGTAAGTACTTATGATTGGAGTGCTATTGGCGGCACCCCTTCTTCTCAGTGTTATAGCAACAAAATGATTATTCGAATAGTTACCGTCTGCAAAAGATATCCAAATTTATCAGGTGTAACAACGATTAGTGGCGAAGTTGATGGTATGGAATCTGCGGGTGTAACGGCATTCAATCCTGCTGGCGGTTATGTTGCAGGTGATTTTGATTACACTATTGCCGATACAAGTATTATTGAAGATGAATCATTTGACCAATATAATGATTATAGTGCAGGATTGAATTTCTTCTGTCTAAAACCGGGCTCAACAACAATTACATGGATATTTACTCCTAATGACTTAGTTCATTATTATACGGTTAGAAAAACTATTACGGTAAATGTTATTGCGGCCACACTATCGGCTCCAACAGTTAGTGTGTCAACTGCCGGTGTGGTAACTTGGGGATCAATTACAGGTGCAACGGGTTATCAAATTAGTATTGACAACTCAAATTGGACAACTGCGTCAAGCGGTGTTGATTACAATTCAACAATTTGTGCGAACTCTGGCAGCAGAACGGTTTATGTAAGAGCAACAACAACCAACAGCAACTATAACACCTATGGAAGTGTTGACAGCAAGACTGTGACTGTTTATACTTTGACAGTGAGCAAGGGAACAGGAATTTCGTCTGTTTCTGGCGGTGGCAATTATATCTCTGGAAGAAGTGTTGCTATTAGCGCTACTCCTGCGACAGGATATAATTTTAGTAAATGGACAGGTGCTTCAACATCGACATCTTCATCTACATCTGTTACGATATCTTCAACCGCAACCGCAACTGCAACTGCAACTCCAAAAACTTACACAATTAAATATGATGCAAATGGCGGAAGTGGAACTGCAATGGCAAACACAACCGCTACATATAATCAAAAGGTGACAATATCTACCAATACATATACAAGAACTGGATATACATTTAGCAGTTGGTCTACTAGCAAGACTGCTGCTGACAGCAATGGTTGGACAGGTTGGAGTGGAACTTGGACATATGTTGACGGACAATATGGAATATCTGGTGGGGTATTGCAACTCTATGCAATTTGGACGGCAAACACCTACACAATTGCATACAACGGAAATGGTGCAACAGGTGGTTCTACTGCAAGTTCAACTCATACATATGACACAGCAAAAGCGCTTACTACCAACGGATTTACAAAGACTGGATATTCATTTGCTGGCTGGGCAACAAGTGCTAGCGGAAGTGTTGTGTATTCAAATGGACAAAGTGTAAAGAATTTGTCATCAACACAAGGCGCAACTGTGACCCTTTATGCAAAATGGAATGTAAACACCTACACCGTTTCATACAATGCAAATGGTGGAAGTGTGTCACCTACAAGCAAGAGTGTGACCTATGACTCAACCTATGGAACATTGCCAACACCAACAAGGACTGGTTATACATTCGATGGTTGGTATACAAATGATTATGCGGCTGTGTCTAACTATTCGGCTTGGGATGGAACAACAAGGATTTTCCCATCAACATCTTATAGTTGCACAGTATTTAGTAAGGTTGGACTAACAATTTATTTTGATATTACATACACTGGAACATTGAGCGGTGTGGATATCAATGATGTAGGGGTGGCTGCAAGCAACTACACAACATCTAACAATAGATTGGTGGGTTCTTATACAATAACATCTAGCAAGTATATTGGGCAATATAGCTTTATTGACTTGAACGGAAGTGGAATTAGTAGTGTTACAATCAATGAACTTTCAGTAATTGATTATTCTGCAACAGCAATTTCGTCTTCAACAAATGTTGTAACTCCAAAAAATCATACTCTTTATGCGAAGTGGAGTATTATTACTTACTCTATTTCATACACCTTGAATGGTGGAAGTGTGGCAACAGCCAACCCAACAAGTTATAATGTAACAACCAGCACAATCACTTTGAACAATCCAACAAGAAATGGATATACATTCACAGGTTGGACAGGCAGCAATGGAACAACTCCACAAAAAACTGTGACTATTGCCACTGGCTCAACAGGAAACAAGAGTTATACAGCCAATTGGAGTGCGAATACTTACACAATAGCATACAACGGAAATGGTGCAACAGGTGGTTCTACTGCAAGTTCAACTCATACATATGACACAGCAAAAGCGCTTACTACCAACGGATTTACAAAGACTGGATATTCATTTGCTGGCTGGGCAACAAGTGCTAGCGGAAGTGTTGTGTATTCAAATGGACAAAGTGTAAAGAATTTGTCATCAACACAAGGCGCAACTGTGACTCTCTATGCGATATGGACAGCGAATATCTACACAATTAAATATGATGCAAATGGTGGCAGTGGAACTGCAATGGCAAACACTACTGCGACATATAATCAAAAGGTGACAATATCTACCAATACATATACAAGAACTGGATATACATTTAGCAGTTGGTCTACTAGCAAGACTGCTGCTGACAGCAATGGTTGGACAGGTTGGAGTGGAACTTGGACATATGTTGACGGACAATATGGAATATCTGGTGGGGTATTGCAACTCTATGCACAATGGACAGCAATTGGCACAACAATTTCTACCAATGCGACAAGTGTAACCAAAACATATGAATATACTGACACATCTGTTGCAACAATTACTGCTGGCGGCGGTGGTGGCAAGTGGACATATTCACTTGTAAGCACATCTTCAAATGCAACAAGTTATTTCAGTTTGTCAAGCACAACTGCTACAACAGGAACTGTAACATTGAAATTTGCTACTGGGGCTAGTGCTGGAACATACACTACACAAGTCAAAGCAACAAGTGCATACAATTCAACATATGCAACAACTGCTACAATCACTGTGACAATAAGCACTGCTGGAATAAGTGTTTCTGCAAGCGATTATACTGGCACATATGATGGTGCGGCGCATTCAGCAAGCATTACAGTAAGTTCTCCAACAGGAACAACTATCAAGTGGGGAACAGCAAGTGGAAGTTATACAAATGAATTAACCACAAATTCTACAACATCTGCATATAATATGGGTTCACTAACAAATGTTGGAACAACGACAATATATTATCAAGTGTCAAAAACCAACTATACAACTGTTACTGGCTCAGTGAAGATAACAATTTCTGCATTTGATTTGAGCAAGGCAACAATGACATTGGAATATACTTCAAAAGCATATACAGGAAGTGCATTGACTCCAACGGCAACAGTGAAAGCAACTCTTGCTGGAACTTCAAAAACATTGACTGCGAACACTGATTATTCAATCGGTTACTCAAACAACACAAATGTTGGAACAGCAACCGTAACAGCAACAGGTAAGGGTAACTTTACTGGAAAAACAACTGCGACATTCTCAATCGTCAAGACAACAGTTGCAATTCCTTCTAGTCCTGCTGACAAAACATACAATGCAGCAAGTCAAGGATGTGGAATTACTACTCCTGCAAATACAAGCATAGTGACTGAAAGCAGCACAACATCTGCAACAAATGTTGGAACTTATGCAGTGGTTTATAAGTTGAATGACACAAGCAACTACAAGTGGAATGATACCAACGGCACAACTACTGACAAATCAGTAACTTGGAAGATTGTGGCATACAACCTAACCAATGCAACTATTGGAAGTATTTCAACTTATACATTTGATGGCTCACCAAAGACACCAACTCCAACAGTTACTGTGCCTATTCCTACAAACAAGACAACAACTTTGACAAAAGATACTGACTATACATTGTCTTATAGCAACAACTCAAATGCTGGAACTGCAACTGTGACTGCAACTGGTAAAGGCAACTACACAGGAACCAAATCAGCAACATTCACAATCAACAAATACAATTTGAGCAATGCGACAGTGACTTTGAGCACATCATCAGCATATTATACAGGAAGTGCAATAACTCCAACAGTAACTGTAAAAATGGGTGGCACAGGATTGACAAATGGAACTCATTACACAGTAAGTTATTCAAACAACACAAATGTTGGAACAACTGCAACCGCAACAGTAACTGCAGAGAACGGAACAAACTACACTGGCAGCAAATCTGTAACATTTAAAATCCACTATCCAAAATTGACAGTCAAGGGTGCAGAGGGAAGCACAGTTACTGCTGACCAAGCTGCTTATCCAAAATACAAAACAAAGAATATGTATGACGGCGAGACTAGTTCGACAGCAAAGACCTTGTCAATACCTGCAAAGGATGGTTACGAATTCGATGGTTGGTATACTGCAACTAGCGGTGGCACTCAAATCTTGACAAATACTGGTGCTTTGGCAGCCAACTGGGATAAGACAAGCGATTTGACTGTTTATCCACAATTTAGTATCAATTCTTACACACTTACAATCAATCCAAATGGCGGAAGTGTGGAGTGGACATCTAAGACCTATTATGTAACTAGCAGCACAATCACATTGCCAACTGCTACAAGAAATGGATATACATTCACAGGTTGGACAGGCAGCAATGGAACAACTCCACAAAAAACTGTGACTATTGCCACTGGCTCAACAGGAAACAAGAGTTATACAGCCAATTGGAGTGCGAATAACTATGGTGTGTCATTTGACTACAACAATGGGGCAAATATCAACTTGTTTGATGCTAGATATCTTGCATCATCATCAACCGCAACATATTCAAATGGCTCAATTACATTTGTTAGTGCGTCTAGTCTGGCGTCTGGCAACAGCGCAAGTCGTGTTGAAATTCAAACTTTGAAGGACTCAACATATATTAAGGACCTTGTGACCGGAACAGAATTAAATAAGGTTTATTCTGCAACATTTGCTAAGTCGGCCGACCTAAATAGACTACGTTTCAAACAAAATACAAATCTTGCTAATTCTGCTATGTATTATGACTTGTCATATTTGGCTGACGGAACATATACAGTGCAATTTGTTATTACGAAGAGAGTTGAAAGCAGTGTTACATCTGGCAGATATGACTCCTTTGTAATATCAAATATCAAAATCGAGGCGGGCTCAACTGCTACGGCTTACACCGAAGGGGTTAAGACTGTAACATACGACTCAACCTATGGAACACTTCCAACACCTACAAGGACTGGTTATGAGTTTAAGGGGTGGTTTACTGCTACTAGCGGTGGCTCACAAGTTACATCTTCAACACAAGTAACAACTGCGGGTGCTCACACAATCTATGCTCAATGGACAGCAAATCAAATCACTGTCAACTTCAATGCCAATGACGGAAGTGTGACTCCAACAAGCAAGGAAGTGACATATGACTCAACCTATGGCGATTTGCCAACAGCAACAAGGGCTGGATATACATTCGATGGTTGGTATACAGCAAGCAGTGGCGGTACACAAGTGACATCAACAACCAAAGTAACAACCGCTGCCAACCACACAATCTATGCTCATTGGACGGCGAAGACATATAAGGTAACGAATGGAGCGAACTATGGTAGCGTAACAGTTGCTACAACTGGAACATTTGATAGCGGATTGAGTATATCTGCAAATGCAAGTCAAATTGGATATAACTTTACGATTTCTAACATAATTGTATACAGCGGAACATCAACAAGTGGAACAAAACTTGCAACAATAACTGGAACAAGTGGAACATTCACAATGACTGGCATATATTATGACAGCATATATATTTATGCAACTTGGACAAGAACAGCAAAAGAATATACTGTCAAGACTGGTGCAAACTATGGTAGCGTAACAGTTGCTACAACTGGAACATTTGATAGCGGATTGAGTATATCTGCAAATGCAAGTCAAATTGGATATAACTTTACGATTTCTAACATAATTGTATACAGCGGAACATCAACAAGTGGAACAAAACTTGCAACAATAACTGGAACAAGTGGAACATTCACAATGACTGGCACATATTATGACAGCATATATATTTATGCAACTTGGACAAGGACTGCAACACCATACACAATCAGTTACAACTTGAATGGTGGATCGTTGGAGACTGGAAAAACCAACCCAGCAAGTTACACAATTGAGACTGCTGACTTCACACTCAACAATCCAACAAGAAATGGATATACATTTGCAGGTTGGACAGGAAGCAATGGGACAACTCCACAAACAACTGTGACAATTAAGAAAGGCTCAACAGGTGACAAATCTTACACTGCAAATTGGAGCACTGTGTCATACACAATCAGTTACACCTTAAATGGTGGAAGTGTATCAACAGCCAACCCAGCAAGTTACACAATTGAGACTGCTGATATTACACTCAACAATCCAACAAGAAGTGGATATACATTTGCAGGTTGGACAGGAAGCAATGGAACAACTCCACAAACAAGTGTGACAATTAAGAAAGGCTCAACAGGGCCAAAATCTTATACAGCAAATTGGTCATCTCTTGAATATAATATTGTTATTGATGAAAATGGCGGAAGTGCTGTAAACGATATGACTTATTCAACATCTAATTCTAGCCAAACCAAGACTTTGAATACACCTAGCAAGACAGGATATATATTGAGTTGGAGCATAACTACAAATACTAGCGGTTCAGATTCTAAGGTGAGTGGAAATACTTTGACAATTCCTGCAAATGCTTATGGCAATATTACAGTTAAGGCAATTTGGACTGCAATCAAATATAAAGTTAGATATTTTGATACATTCAATAACACAACTGAGTATACAGAAGTTGAATATACATATGACGATTCAAGCAAGTCATATCCAAGTGGAAGTTTGACAACCAAGGGATACAAATTTAATTCTTGGGTAACAACTACAACTGCCATTACAGGCTCTTCATATACTGCTGGTGCAAAAGTAACCAACTTGACTACTACAAATGGCGAAGTGATCAACTTGTACTCTTATTACACAAGAACAATTACTTTAACATATGTTGGCAATGGTTCAACAGGCGGAAGCACAGCAGCGCAAACTGCAACTCAAAACTTCAACAGACCGGGCAAAAAGTTTGACACTCCAAGTGTAACTTTGAGAAGCAACGGATTTGAAAGAACTGGTTATTCATTCGCTGGCTGGCTAATTAATGGCACAACTTATGCTGCTGGCAAGGTTGTAACATTGGTTACCGACCAAGATTCAGCAGAAAATGTAACAGCAACTGCTCAATGGACAGCAAATGAGTTGACATTCAACAATCAAACACTTGCAAATGCAACATATGGCACAAGTTATACTTCAAGTGCTATAACTGCTGCAACCAACGGAACAGGAAGTTACACTTATTCTGCAACCAACTTGCCAACAGGAATTTCATTCAATGCTACGACAAGAGTATTTAGCGGAACACCTAGTTGCGACAAGGGAACATATTCAATAACTGTTACTGCAAAAGACAGCAATAGCGGAAAGAGCAAGACAGCAACTATTAGTTTGACAGTTGATCCAAAACCGCTCACAATTACTGCAAAAGCACAATCAATTGGATATGGAAATGCAATAGCAACAGGAATAAGTCAAGTAACTGTCGAAGGTTTGTATACAGATGATAGTTTGAATGATAGTTTAACATCAATCACGTTGACTCAATCAACTAAGGATTACACAACAAATGGCAAGATTACTCCAAGTGGTGCGGTTATTCAAAGAACTGGCGGAACGCTTGTAACTGGCAACTACAACATTAGTTATGTTGCAGGAAGTTTGTCAATTAGCAAAGCAACTCCAACAATCACAGCCAACAATGTAACTGCGATTTACAACGGAAACGAGATTGCTTATTCGACTGCTGGCGGAAGTGCTAGTGTTGCCGGAGTGAATGGCGAGACTGTTACTGACTCTATCACATACCACTATTCTACAAGCAAAGACGGAACATACACTCAAAATGCTCCTATAAATGCTGGAACACATTATGTAAAAATTGATTATCCTGGCGACAGCAACTATTCAAGTGACTATAAGATTGTAACTCTTACAATCAGCCCATTGAAGATTCAAGTAGAAGCCTATGTCGACGGCTCCAATGTCGACTCCAATGGTTATGGCTATGGCTATGCAACAACTCTTCCTAATACAAACAAGTTATATATCACAAAGACCTATGACGGAACAACAGCGGTAAGTGCAACACTTGCCAACAAGACTCACTACTTAATCAAGGGGGCCAAAGCAGTTGATGAGAATAATAAGGATATATATACAGAGTTGACAAATGACGAAATTGCTAAGTTTGTAACTCAATCTAGCAAGGCATATGCAAGCGCAAATGCTGGAACACCAAATGTCAATGTTGGATTTGCTCTTGTAAGTGGTGTAAGTGCAGACAACGTAACACTTGAAACAACATCTCTTGCATTGAATGGACAAATCAATGCAAAAGAGATAACAATCACTTGGAACGGACTGACTGCAACTTATACTTACGACGGAACAAATCAAGGAAGCAAGATTACTGCAACATATGCTGGAATCAATTCAACAACACCAAGTGCAACAATTGCATTTGGCGGAACTTCAACAACATTTATGAATGCTGGAAGTTATACAGTAACTGCAACTATTGATAACAACTATGTTTTGTCAAATGGTGTCAGAACAGAAAGCAAAACTGTCACAATGAACAAGGCAAGCATTTCTCCAACTGTGTCAATGAGCAATTACACTTATGACACGACAGTGCCTAGCCCAACAATTGCTGGAAACTCTGGCAATGGAACAGTGACATATTATTACAACACAAGCAATTCAACCAATGGAACCAAGTGGGCAGATATTACTCCTACAACTTTGAATGTTGGAACATATTATATGTATGCTGTGGTTGGTGAGACTGCAAACTACCTTGGCGCAACAACTGCAACACAAGCGTTTAAAGTAACAATCAACAAGCTTGCAGCACCTACTGGTCTAAAATGGACTGGCAGTGTGGCAAGTTGGACAGGTGTTACAACAAATGCAACCTATACTTACACAGTTGTGCTTTACAACGGAACAACTGCTGTCAAGACTTTGACAGGTGTCAATGGAACAAGTGTTGATATGGCAAGTTACTTCGGTGCTGTGTCTTCAACTTGGAAGTTCACTGTTCAAGCAATTACATCTGGCAACTATGCAAACTCTGATGTGGCAACAAGCGGAACGACTTCGGTTTACTCATTAAACGTAAAAACAAGCACAGGTATCAGTGCGGTAACACCAACTGCTACTCAATTTGGTGTTGCAGGCAAAGAAATTGCAATCAATGCAACTGTTGTGTCTGGTTATACTTGGAGCAAGTGGGGAGTTGACGGCACAACACCTAGCACATTCACTGCAACTGAACAAAATCAAACAATCGTGCTTGGTGCTGGAAGTGTAACACTCACTGCAACCACAACAGTAAATCAATACACACTCACAATCAATCCAAATGGCGGAAAATACAAAGACAATGCAAGCAACACAACTATAACACAAAACTTTGGAACAACTTACACAGTTGAAAATCCAACAAGAAGTGGTTATACATTTGCTGGTTGGACTCATAGCGGAAGTGGAAGTTTGAGTGGAACAACTTACACATTTGGTGCAGACGCTGGAACACTTAAAGCAAATTGGACTATTGTGACATACTCAATTGCTTACACATTGAATGGTGGAGCATTGAAGTCTGGTGAAACTAACCCAACAAGTTATACTGTTGAAACGAAAGACTTTACTCTCAACAATCCAACCAAACCTGGATATACATTCACAGGTTGGACAGGAAGCAATG
>CAYQCO010000005.1:0-30378 GCA_964416085.1 uncultured Lachnospiraceae bacterium
TTGTCAATGCTTTATTAAAATTTTGTGACAAAAAAAAGAACTTTTTTTCAAAGTCTTTCTAATACATCCGTCTAACATCATTGGGCGGTCGGCAAGTTGGTGTAAGGACTTGGCGGCGCCCCTTAAAATCCCAACCAAAATGTCATATCGAGCGACAGCGAGTATATCTAGCGGAAAGTTTGATATAGTGGATAATATGTGCAATGCTCAATAAATCTACCACTTTTGCGAGAGCGCGCGGATATAAATTCGAGTTGCATTGCGTAGGCCCCGCAACGAGAAGTTAGTATCAAGCGCTAACCAGATACACTCACACTTTGTGTTCGGTATGACAAGTGGTTGTGAATATATAAAAAGAGCGGTCGCACTGCGTAAACGTGCAGTGCGGTCGCCCCTAATAAAAAAGGATAGCCTAGGCTATCCTAATATTTAATCAACCTTATATTTGTCATAAAAAGGTTTCAAAATCCCCTTGTAATCATCTTTCCAAGGCTTATTTCTGCCAAGATAATGCACAATAACATTGTTCTCTTCTACCCATTTATAATCAATTTTGTTTTTCTTGTGACGTCTGTTCCATTGAGTTATATGCCTATCTGCAAGATTGTATTTATTTCTATTCACAAGTTTTATGCGGTTTCCATAGAATTTACATAAAACATCTTGGTCATAAAGTGCCATACGCCAACCGTTTCTTTTGATAAACTTAAAAATTTTGTCAGTATCAATAATACCTCTCAACTCTTTTATATTCATCATCATAACACCAGTGTTCATATAAACATATTTTCCCCCAACAGTCAATCTGCATCTATTAAACCAAGTCAAAAACTTGCCAATTTGTGTGCAAGCGACAAAAAGATTGCCGTCAAACTCAGTGTCATACAATTCATCTATATTGTTGTGAACAATAAGGTCACTGTCAAGATACAAAATCTTGTCAACAGTTTTTGGCAAAAGTTGTGGCGCAAAAATTCTGTAATAAATTTCATAAGGATAACGTTTTACTTTTGGAGCCCCCTTAAACAAAGCCTTGTCCATATAAATATAGTTGAGTGTATAACTTGGATTGACACTATTTTTCAACAATTCCTTATCTTCTTCACTCAAATCCGTATGCATAATATAAATATCAAATTCGCTATTTGGATTGGAGTCACTCAAAGAGTGAATCATTGACAAAAAATATTTCATATAACCGTGATTGAAAGCAACCAACAAATTTTTTCTCATAAGCATTCCTTTTTCTTATTAAAGTTTTGTCTTTTTAAAACTCATTTAGTTGTTTGAGCGCATATTCTTTTGGGATGAGATTCATCTCAACTGCCAAAAAATATTGTTTTTCTCTATGCTTGTGCAATTTTGACAAAAATTCACTTCCCAAAAGTTTGTATCTATTTAGCAAAATATTGTTGAGCACTGCATAGTCAAGTGTTTTTGCCGAACTAAGTTCAATAGAAGTCCTTGTTGCCCAATCTATTGGAGTTTGTTCACTGCCGACAAAGTCGCACAAAACATTCATATTTTCTGGATTTACCACAATTCTTTTTATTATATTAATCTTTTCCAAAACTGTTCTTGGCAAATCTTTGACTGCATTTGCATTGAGATAATAGAATTCCAAAAATCTGTCTCTCTCGCCGAAAATACATTCTGGTTTTTTGGGTCTTTCCCAAATCACCCTATCGCCATAAATCCCTCTTCCACGCTTAAACTCCACAATCTCATAGAAATTGTTAATCAAAAAATCAAGTTCTGGAAAATTAGCCACATTTACACGAGTTTCCATAGCCACCTACATTTGAGCATCAACCAATAAAATTATTGACCCTTTGTTGTCTTTCCAAACATTGATAAATGGAGTTGGCGCATCAAGTTCACAATCAAACTTGACAGCACATTCATACATAGAATTGAGATAATCCTTGGCATTCAAAAATGCTTGCTCAACAGTTTCACCTTGCGTAACAATTCCTACATCGTGAAGTGCAATAGTAAACCAACCTGTTTCCTTGTCTTTGTATAATATTGCTGGATAAACTAAATCTTTCATAACATCCTCTTTCTTTCAAATATTCAAAATTAGTATATCAAAAACAAAAACAAATGTAAAACAATATTTGGCAATTTTTAAAAAAATAAAAAAAGGGGTGAAAAAATCACCCCTTAAAAAACAAAATTATAATGTCTTGCCAGCAGACTTCTCTGCAAACATTTCCATAGCCACTTCTTTGGTTGTCTTGGTAAGATTGTTGACACCTTTCAAATTGGATTTGATGTCAGGTCTCAACTTGCCGTCAGCACCAATCACAAACTTGTAACCATTGAGTTCTACTACATTCTTAGTTGCCATAATAACAACCTCCTAATTTCATACTGATAATATAGCACACTTTGAA
This sequence comes from uncultured Lachnospiraceae bacterium, assembly GCA_964416085.1. Lineage (GTDB taxonomy): Bacteria > Bacillota > Clostridia > Christensenellales > UBA1242 > Onthoplasma. The sequence goes on from CAYQCO010000005.1 coordinate 2,400, forward strand.
AAGTTTGTAAATAGTTTTTGGCAAAAAAATTAAAATTTTTGAAAAATATTTTTTAAAAACCCCAACAAAATACTATTTTGTAGTATTTCTCTTAATTATTTTTTAATTAATTTTATTTATTGGTAACAGTTTTTAACAACAAAAAAGAGCAAAATTAATTGCTCTCTTTTTTGCTAATCTTCATCAATATCTGCAAATTTTATTTCCATTTCGTTATTGTTGACATTGTTGTCATCCATAACTTGTTCTGGCATCATAGTGCGATATTCTGTGCAACCTGTTCCGGCTGGGATAAGTTTTCCAATAATGATGTTTTCTTTCAAACCTCTCAAATGGTCAACCTTTCCTTTCAATGCGGCTTCGGTCAAGACACTAGATGTTTCTTGGAATGATGCAGCAGACAAGAAACTTTCGGTTGTAAGTGATGCTTTGGTGATACCTTGCAACTCACGTTTTGCAGTTGCTGGCATTCCGCCTTCACTCAACACTCTGTTGTTTTCGTCTTCATATTTGTTGATATCAACCACATCACCTGGAAGAAGATTTGTGTCGCCCGCATTTTCAATTTTAACTTTTCTAAGCATTTGACGGATAATAACTTCCAAATGTTTTGCGTTGATGTCAACTGATTGAGATTTGTATACTTGCAAAACTTCGTTAAGCAAATATTCTTGAACGGCTTTTACGCCACGAGTTCTAAGCACATCTTTTGGATTGCAAGGACCTTCGGTCAAAGCAGTTCCTGGTTGAACAACGTCACCTGTCTTCACTTTCAAAGTTACACCATAAGGAATCATATATGACTCTTCTGTTTCTCCTTTGATTGTAATTTCAAAACGTTTGTCAACTGGGGTAACAGTAACTTTTCCTGCAATTTCGCTAAGCACTGCTGCACCTTTTGGATTTCTTGCTTCAAAGATTTCTTCAACTCTTGGCAAACCTTGTGTAATATCCGCACCGGCAGCACCACCAGTATGGAATGTTCTCATTGTCAACTGTGTTCCCGGTTCACCAATAGATTGAGCCGCGATAACACCGACAGGTTCACCGACAGTTACTATTTCGTTTTTGCTCATATTACGTCCATAACATTTTGCACAAACGCCATTTCTTGACTTACAAGTAAGGAGTGAACGAATTGCCACTTTCTTAATTCCTGCTTCGTCAATTTTTGCTGCCATTTCTGTTGTAATGTATTCATTTGCTGGGCAAATAATTTCTTTTGTTTTAGGGTCAACAATTTTGTCCACTGAATAACGACCAATAATTCTGTTGGCAAGAGTTTCTACCAAAGTTGCATCTTTTACGATTTCTTGAACTTCGATACCCTTTACACTTTCGCCAAGAGCAGCAAAACAGTCATCTTCAACAACAACTGTATCTTGTGAAATATCTACAAGACGTCTTGTCAAATATCCTGAGTCCGCAGTTTTCATTGCTGTATCCATCAATTGTTTACGAGAACCACGCGCTGCTGAGAAATATTCAAATGGGCTAAGTCCACGTCTAAATGATGACTTAACTGGGATGTCGCTACGTTTTCCGGATGCGACCGCTGTGATACCTTGCATACCAGAAAGTTGTTTCAACTGGTCATTGCTACCACGCGCTTTTGAGTCTGCCATCATCTTCAATGGGTTGAATTTGTCCATTCCGCCAACAACGGCTTTCATAACCCTGTCAGTTGTTTCTGTCCAAATTTGGATGTTTTTGTCTCTCTTGTCGTTTTCTGACATAAATCCTTGCATATATAGGTCGTTGTTTTCGGCAACCTTTTCTTCTGCTTCTTTAATGAATTTTGCCTTTTCTGGTGATTCTGTCATATCAAAGATAGAAAGTGAAAGTGATGCAAGTGTTGAGAATTTGAAACCTAAATTTTTGATGTCGTCAATCATTTGAACAGTCACTGTTGTGCCGTGTTTTCTAAATGCAACATCAATAAGTTTGCCGTAATCCTTTTTGATAATCTCTTTGTCAATTTCATATTTGAAAATGTTTTCTTTCTTTGTTCTGTCAACATATCCCAAGTCTTGTGGAACGCAGCGGTTGAAGAAAATTCTACCCAAAGAAGTGGTTGTTCTGCCAGTATATTCTTTGCCTTCAAATTCTACTGTCCTTCTAACTTCAATTTTGGCTTGAAGAGACAACATCCCGTTGGCATAAGCCATTTCTGCTTCTTCTTCATTGTCAAACACCATTCCTTCGCCGTCAGCGCCGTCTTTAAGCATTGTGATGTAATAGTTACCCAAAATCATATCTTGTGATGGAACCATTGATGGAGAACCGTCACTTGGTTTCAAAACGTTGTTTGAAGCGAGAAGCAAATTTCTTGCTTCTGTTCTTGCTTCAACAGAAAGTGGGATGTGAATAGACATTTGGTCACCGTCAAAGTCGGCGTTGAATCCGCCACACGCCAAAGGTGGAAGACGGATTGCCTTGCCTTCAATAAGAAGTGCTTCAAATGCTTGCACAGACAATTTGTGAAGTGTAGGAGCACGGTTAAGAAGAACTGGGTGTCCTTGCACAACTTCACTCAAAATATCCCAAACAACAGGTCTTTCTTGGTCTATCATACGAGTTGCTTTCTTCAAATTGTTGGTTGCATTGATTTCTAGCAAACGTTTGATAATAAATGGTCTAAATAGTTCTAGTGCCATCATCTTAGGAAGTCCCATTTGATAAATTTTCAATTCTGGTCCTACGACAATAACTGAACGTCCTGAATAGTCAACACGTTTTCCGAGCAAGTTTTGACGGAAACGGCCGTGTTTTCCTTTCAAACTTTGTGTAAGAGATTTCAAATCTCTTTGTCTGCTGCCTTGCACCGCTCTGCCACGTTTTCCATTGTCAAACAAAGCATCAACGGCTTCTTGCAACATTCTCTTTTCATTTCTAACAATAATTTCTGGTGCGCCAAGTTCCATCAACTTCTTCAAACGATTGTTACGATTGATAACTCTACGATACAAATCATTCAAATCGCTTGCTGCAAACTTGCCACCGTCAATTTGAACAAGTGGTCTAATATCTGGTGGGATAACTGGAATAACATCCATAATCATCCATTCAGGCTTGTTGCCACTCTTAATAAATGCTTCAATAACTTCAAGTTTTTTGGTCGCTTTAAGTTTCTTTTGACCTTTTGACTTGTGCATTATTTCTGTCAATTCGTCTCTTTCTTTTTCTAGGTCAATATTTTGGAGCAATTCTTTGACTGCTTCTGCACCCATACCAACTCTAAATCCATTAGGGCCGAATTTTTCTAGCGCTTCTCTATATTCTCTGTCACGGATAACTTGTTTGTAAGTAAAGTCGCTTTGCTTAGGGTCAAGCACAACATAACTTACATAATAAAGCACCTCATCAAGAAGTTTTGGTGACATATCAAGAGTGATACCAATACGGCTTGGCACACCCTTGAAAAACCAAATATGAGAAACAGGGCAAGCAAGTTCGATGTGACCCATACGTTCACGTCTAACTTTGCTGCGAGTTACTTCAACACCACATTTGTCGCAAATTACGCCTTTGTATCTAACACGCTTATACTTTCCGCAATGACATTCCCAGTCTTTTTTAGGTCCAAAAATACGCTCACAAAATAGACCATCTTTTTCTGGTTTTTGTGTTCGATAGTTGATTGTTTCTGGTTTTGTCACTTCGCCACGTGACCATTCACGGATTTTTTCTGGTGACGCAATGCTAATGCGAATTGAATCAAAATTGTTTAATTCAAACATTCTTTTTCTCCTATTATATTTTTATTTTTAGTCATCCAAATCATCAAACAATGCAGATTCATCAAATGCTTGTTCTGCTGTTTCTTGTTCGTAATTTTCTTGAATTTGGTCGAATTCCAAAGTAATATCTTCAAGTCCAACTCTGTTGACAGGTTTTGCTGGGTCAAATTCAACTTCTGGGTCTGACACTTCGTTGATTGAAAGTTCGTGTTGGTCAGCAGTAAGAATTTTTACATCAAGACCAAGACCTTGCATTTCTTTTACCAAAACTTTGAATGATTCTGGCATACCAGGTTCTGGAATTGGTTCTCCCTTGACAATTGCTTCATAAGTCTTAATTCTTCCATCAATATCGTCAGATTTGATAGTAAGCATTTCTTGAAGTAGTCGGCTTGCACCATATGCTTCCAATGCCCAAACTTCCATTTCACCAAATCTTTGTCCACCAAGTTGAGATTTTCCGCTAAGTGGTTGTTGTGTGATAAGTGCATAAGTTCCAATGCTTCTTGCGTGGATTTTGTCTTCAACCATATGGTCAAGTTTCAACATATACATCACACCAACGTTGGTTTTGTTTTCAAATGGAAGACCTGTTCGGCCGTCATATAGTTGCATTTTGCCGTCTTCTGGCAAATTGTTTTGTCTAAACAATTCTTGGATTTCTTCTTCTTTTGCACTGTCAAATCCCGGAGTTGCGACTTTCCAATCAAGATGTTTTGCAGCAAGTCCCAAATGCATTTCAAGAAGTTGTCCCAAGTTCATACGAGATGGAATACCCATTGGGTTGAGCACGATATCAACAGTTTGACCGTTGGCCATAAATGGCATATCGCATTCTGGAAGAACACGAGATACGACACCTTTGTTTCCATAACGTCCAGCGAGTTTGTCACCGACTTGAAGGATACGTTTTTGTGCAATATAGACTTTAACCATCATATTTACACCAGCGTCAAGTTCGTCTTTGTTCTTTCTAGAAAGAATTTCGATACCAACTACCACACCTTCGTCACCGTGTTTAACTTTTAGGGATGTATTTTTTACTTCCTTGGTCTTTTCACCAAAGATTGCTTTCAAAAGTCTTTCTTCTGGTGTTAGGTCAGTTTCACCTTTTGGAGTAACTTTTCCTACCAAGATGTCTCCCGGTTTTACTTCTGTTCCGATACGAACAATTCCGTTTTCGTCCAAGTTTTTCAATGCTTCTTCACCAACACCGGCAATATCACGAGTAATTTCTTCATCACCAAGTTTGGTAGAACGCGCTTCGGTTTTTACTTGTTGAATTGAGATAGATGTATAAACGTCATCTCTAACTATTCTTTCGTTTACAAGAATAGCGTCTTCGAAGTTGTAACCTTCCCAGTTCATAAATGCAACTGTCATATTTTTGCCAAGCGCAATTTCTCCGTTTTGAGTAGATGCACCGTCAGCAAGTGTGTCACCTTTGTGCACTCTTTCGCCGTGCTTTACGATTGGTTTTTGGTTCCAACAAGTTTTGTCATTTGTTCTTTCAAATTTCTTCAAGTTGTAGTTTACAACTCTTCCGTCATCATAATCTACCATGATATAATCAGCACTTACATATTTGACAACACCGTCACCTTCTGCAATAACCATTGCACCGCTATCGACAGCAAGTTTGTGCTCAATACCTGTTCCTACCACTGGTGAATCAGTTTTTATTAGTGGAACGGCTTGACATTGCATATTTGTTCCCATCAATGCACGGTTTCCGGCACAGTGTTCTACAAACGGAATCAAACTTGCACCAACTGACAATAGTTGTCTTGGGCTCAAATCTATATATGTTATCATATCTTTGGTTACAGATACAATTTCACCATTGTGACGACATACAACCATATCATTTTTCAAAGTTCCGTCTTCATTCAATGGTTCTTTGGCATTGGCGATATATTCTCTTTCGTCTTCGTCAGCCATCATAAATCTAATTTCGTCAGTTACTCGGCCGTTTTCGTCAATCTTTCTGTAAGGTGTTTCCAAGAATCCATATTCATTGACTCTTGCATAACCTGCAATACTTGTCATAAGTCCGATAGGTTGGCCTTCTGGCGTTTCAACAACACAAATACGTCCATAATGTGAGTGGTTGATATCACGAACTTCGGCAGTTGCTCTTTCTTTCTTTACACCACCAGGTCCAAATGATGACAATCTTCTCTTGTGTCTCAAACTTGACACTGGGTTTACTTGGTCCATAAGTGCTGAAAGTTGGCTTGTTGCCATAAACTCTTTGAACGCTTTGTTGATATGTCTAGCATTTACAACATTTGAAGGAGTCGTGTCAGTCAAATCTCTTGATTGAAGAGTTTCTCTAACTTGTGCTTGAAGTTTTGTCATACCCTTTCTAAATTCTTGGGTCAACAATTCACCACAACCAGCAACACGTCTGTTGGCAAGGTGGTCTCTTTCGTCCAAATAACCAATTCCGTCAATCAAGTTCAAATGATAACTTACTACTGCAAGCATATCGTCTAGTGTAATTTGGAAGTTTTCAAGTTCTCTTGCGTTTTCTCTAATTGCTTTTACTCTTTCTTCCTTGGTCTTGTTGGCTTTTAAAATATTTTGAAGAAGTGGAAGATATACAAGTTCAGTAATACCCACTTCGCTAGGCTCAATCCCTGCAAATGCTTTTAGGTCAACACGATTGTTGCCGACAACTTTTACTATCTTGTCGTTTACAATAATATTTACTGCATTGATACCAGAATTTTGGATTTGGTCAGCAACTTCTCTTGTAATATATTCACCTTGTGTCACAACTGTTGTTTTGCCAATCTTTACATCTTCGGCAGACACTTGGTCAACAATACGGTTGGCAAGTGACAATTTTTTGTTGGTTTTGTATCTACCAACTTTGCCCATAGAATAATGTTGTGGATTGAAAAATCTGTCATTTATGTATGACATAGTGTTTTCTGGACTTGGAATTTCGCCCGGTCTAGTTTTTCTGCTAAATTCAATCAAAGCATCTTCTTGTGTAATTTGAGGTTCTTTGTTCAAAGTGTTGACAATAAATGGATGGTTGCCATAAATCTCCAACAACTGTTCGTTGGTGTAACCAAAACATTTCAACAAAACACCCAAAGACATTTTGTATTTACGTTCTACAATCACTCTCAAAGAATCGCCAACAACTTGTTCGGTTGTAACCCACATACCGTGAGATGGAGCAATAGAACCAGAATAGTCCATACGGCCAAACTTGTTGACTTCCCCATCAAAAACGATACCAGGTGACTTAATCAACTGATTCAAAACAACTCTTTCTACTCCATTGCACAAGAAAGACCCATTGTGATCCATATAAGGGATATCCCCAAGGAAAACTTCTTGGTCCATAACTTGTCCAGTTTCTTTGACAAGCAAGCGAACCTTAACCTTTAATGGCACAGTATAACTTGATTGTCTCCTTTTGCATTCTGCCCAAGAATATTTTGGTGAAAAATCGATTGAATAGTCCAAAAAAGACAACTCGGCTTTGTTCGAGTAGTCTACAATCGGATTAAATTCATTCAACACTTCCCAAATACCTTCATTCAAGAATTTTTGATAAGACTCTTTTGCTACATCCATTAAGTTTGGCATTTCATATGGAACATTGATATGTCCAAAAGTTGCTCTCTCTGCCTTGTTGCCATACTTAACTTTTTTAATGTTGAGTGTGTTTGAATTCATTCATTAACTCCTTAAAAAATTTATTGTATTCAGTTGTAAATTGCCGATAATCTGTGACATATTTTAAATAAAAATATACTCTACCTTATATTAGGGGCAGTTTTTCATACTCACCAATTTTAGCACAATGAACAATTAGTGTCAATAGATTTTTTACAATTTTTTTGAAAAAATTAAAAAATTTGGCAGATTTAGTCTTTTCGGCTGCCATTTTTATTGTTTTCTTTATTAAAATATATAACAATATTTATTGCTTATGTCAAATATATTTACCAATTTTTTTGCTATCTATTCTTAAATTGTTCAAACATCTCCCAATTTTTTTCCACAAAAGACATAACATATTTTACAAAATCGAAAATTGGCATACACATATATGCTCCGTGGAGTTTGTTCATAAGGTTTTCACCATTTATGCTAATTGCATAATACAGTTTGTATGCTGGGTCAAAGTCAAAACAAGGCAGTCTTGAATAAAAACAAATCGAATCTGCCACCAAATCCGCCATAATCCAATATGCACACGTGTTGGAATATGTGACATTTGGTTGTTGATTTTTGTCGCCCCAAAGCGAATGAACAACTGCAAACTTGACCAAAAATGTCACAAAAAAATCTGCGTTGTCACGAAAAGACACGCGACCAGACAAACTTAGTGTTGCATTGTCATAGTCAATTACTGTATTAGGCGACTGGTCACCAAAACACAACACTTGGTCATTAAGCGGCATTTCTATTTGCAATACCATAGACAATTCTTTCAATATTCCACGAGAGTTTTTGCCCCAAAAATTTTCAATACCACACAACTGCTCACCAACACCGCCCGCCCCAAAGTCTTTTTGCAAACACTCCTTGTATTTTTCAAAACTTGGTTTTTGTCCGTCAAGTATGGCGCTGGCCCTTCTCTTCTCAGACAAACTATTGCTAGTCTTGGCTCGCTTCAACAAGTCATAAGCACTCTCATTAAGAGTCTTTTGCTTGAATACTATTTTGTCATAAAAAAACATTTGACCGCTCCACCCCCGTCTACAATTTTATCATAGCACAAAGTTTCGAAAAAAGTCAAATGTTTTTGTAAAAAATTATTTATGTATCAATTTTAGCAGTTAAAATCTTTTTTGTCACCGCATCCACATCCGCAAAGTAACAACAAGATTATGATGAGCAAGCAAGGGTCAATTTTGCAACCACAGTTGCCCAAAAGTAGAATAAGGATGATTATCCAAGCACAATCAGAGCATCCGCTGTTGCAACCGCAATCATTTCCACAACCGCCACGACCAAACATATTGTTAAACATAATTTCCTCCTTTTGAATTTCGTTTGCATTTCATTTGTGTTTCACGTTTTTCTTTTGTATACTTCATAGTATGTAAAAATCTCAAAAGTGTTCACAACAAAAAAGAATAACGATTAATGTTATTCTTCTATAACAACTCATCACATCCAAATATATCTTTTGTCAGTCGTTTATAATCATTGTCCGACATATTATTGTGATTTAAAAACTCATATTGGTCCATAAAAAGTTTATCACGACTAAACACAAATAGGATTGTTTTGTTGTCTATTTTTTTATTTTTTATTTTGGATTGCAAAATATATACCGCATAAAAAGTTTGTTCATCTACAAACTCATTTTGCACACAATCAGACAAAGAGCACCTTGTTCTTGCCTTGTATAGTTCTTTGTCATCACCATTCAACTCGTCAAAAGCAATCTCGTTGTATCCCTGCGATTTTGCTATTCGCAACAACTTGTCAATATAAATAGGCGTATGTGGATACGTTTCAATATATTGTGCTATTGGATCATAAACAATCTCATTTATCCTATTGGTTATGGCAAAGTTTAAAATCTCACCAGTTGTTGTGCACAAAAATATAACATCTTTATCCTTTTTGATTATTCTTGTTGTATATTTACAATCATTTTGGGGTGAGAACATAGATATTGCCTGTTCAACATCAGTTATTTTTTCAAAATTATATTTCGTGTGCAATTTTTCTTCCCACTCATCTATATTTATTTTTTGTTTCGTTGACAATTTATTGTTTTTTACCTTGTCAAATGTTAGTTTAAATTTTTTGTCCACATCTCCAATAATTTTATAATTAGAAATACTCTCACCGTCTAAACTTGACAACAAAATCATATTGCCTTTGCACCCTTTCAATAAATATGCACAATAAAAATTTTTGTCCAAACATAAATCCGCATCAACAAAATCTAGTTCTTTTAAAATATTTTTTCTAAACACAAGTTTTAATTTGTCATCAAGATTTTCCCACTTGGTTATCATATATCCATTTGAAATAAAATATTCTTCCAAGTTTTTGACATCATTATCCCTTATGAATGACAAATGTTTTGCATATTCAAAACCCAACATATTGGTTGTAATATAAAGATACTTATCCAACTTATTCTTACATAAAAACACAAAATACTTTTCTTTTTGCAAGACGATTAAATCAAACGGCTCATAATTTTTACAATGTTTAATAATCTCTTGAAAATTATTGGTTTTTACATAATCACCATTCTCGTTTAGCACTTTTTCAAATTCTTTAATAGTCATATTATTTCCCAATTTTACACTCATCAAATTCTTTAATATTCTAGTTGAATATCCAAATATATTCCCCTATTACACCAATCTATTTCTTATAAGAGATTTGAGTTCGAGGATGTTTTTGTTGTTTTTGGCTTCTATATAGCAGGTTTCATAGTCAAAAGTTTTTAAGAGTGATTGCTCAAACTTGTTGATTTTGTCCACCTTGTTGTAGACCAAAATACATTTTGACTTGTCAACACCTTGCTTTACCATTTCTTCTTCCACGACTGCAAGTTGTTCATATTTATGTTTGTCGCTAGCATCCAAAACAATCAAGACAACATCCGCATCGTGCAGTTCTTCAAGGGTCGAAGAAAACGCATTCATAAGTTCGTGTGGAAGATTGGAAATAAATCCAACAGTGTCGCTCAAAATATATTGAACACCGTTGTCCCAAACTTTCTTGGTCAAGACGTCAAGGGTAGCAAACAATTTGTCGTCTGCATACGACTCGGCTTTGGTGATAGTGTTTAGGAGTGTGGTTTTGCCAGCATTTGAATAACCCACAAGAGCGACAATATTTTCATTGTTTTTTCTTCGTTGATTTTTGGTTATGTCCCTATTTTTTTGCACTTCTTTGAGTTCTTTTTTCTTTTTTACAATTTCTGTTTCAACTTTTCGCTTGTCCAATTCTAGTTTCGTTTCGCCCGGACCACGAGAGCCAACACCGCCAGACCCAAATCTACCCATACTTCCGCTGATTGCAGAGAGTCTTGATTTTGAATATTCCAGTTGCGCAAGACTGACTTGGAGTTTGCCTTCATTGGATTTGGCACGGCGGGCAAAAATATCCAATATTAGCATTGTGCGGTCAATAACTTTTACCCCAAGACCTGTGGACAAATTTCTCAGTTGTGAGCCAGTGAGCGACAGGTCAAAAACCACCACATCAATATTCAATTCTCTCACTTGCTCAGCAATTTCTTCCACCTTGCCTTCACCAATATATGTTGCTGGATTGATTTCTCTCAACTTTACACAATTTGCACCTGAAAAATCCAAGAGCGCTGAGCGTATCAACTCTTTCATTTCGTTTAGTTCGTGCTCACTCTCTTCACTCTCAAAATATACAAGGAATGCTTTTTCTACCTGCTCTTCTTGCAAATTTATCATACAAACCTCCCTAAAAATTTTTTCTATTGGAATTTTAACATAATAATATATTTTAGTCAATAATTATTAATAAATTTTACATTTTGTTGCAAAAGCAACATTTTTTATTTTTTGGATATAATATAATCAGTTGTCATAATGGGAGATAATGCGGCTTATGAGAATACATTCATTTGAAACAATGGGTGCTGTTGACGGACCGGGAATAAGATTCGTCGTTTTTTTGCAAGGCTGCGTTATGCGTTGTGCATATTGTCACAATCCTGACAGTTGGGATTTTGACAGCGGAAAAGAATATTCAGTTGATGAAGTAATAAAAGAAATTTTGAAGTATAAAAGTTATTACAAAAATGGCGGTGGTGTGACTGTTTCTGGCGGAGAGCCACTTTGCCAAATTGATAGTGTAACTGAGTTGTTTGAAAAGTTAAAAAAACTTGACATACACACCTGTCTTGACACATCTGGGGTTATGTTTGACGAAAACCCTGTTGTCTTAAAAAAGTTTGACAGGCTTTTGAGTGTCACTGACCTAGTTTTGCTCGACATCAAACACATTGACAACAATAAACACATTTGGCTGACCACAAAAAGCAATCAAAATATTTTGAGATTTGCACAATTTTTGAACAAAAAGGGCAAAAAAATGTGGATAAGATATGTGCTTGTGCCAAACATAAACTCGGATGAAGAGACTTTAAAAAAGACTCGACAATTTCTTGACACATTAAAAAATGTGGAAAAAGTAGAAATTCTCCCCTATCACACAATGGGTGTCCACAAATATGAGCAACTGAAAATTGAATATAGACTAAACGGCATAAATGAGCCCACTGACGAAGAAATAAATATCGCAACAAAGATACTAAAAGGAGATTAAAATGGAAAATATTGAATGGAAAAATTTTAAAGAAGGAAAATGGTGCGAAGAGATAAATGTTAGAGACTTTATCCAAAACAACTACACAGAATACACTGGTGATGACAGTTTTTTGGCAGGTGCAACTGACAACACTTTGGCACTTTGGGATGAAATATGTGTCCTTGCCAAAAAAGAGAGAGAAAACGGCGGAGTTTTGGATGCTGACACAAAAATTGTTAGCACTTTGACAAGCCACGATGCTGGATATATTGACAAAGACAAAGAAAAAATTGTAGGGCTTCAAACAGACCGCCCATTAAAGAGAAGTTTGCAACCTTTTGGCGGAATTAGAATTAGTGAAAAAGCACTTGAATCTTATGGCTACACAATTGACCCAGAAGTTGACAAAATCTTTACAGATTACAGAAAAACTCACAACCAAGGCGTTTTTGATGCCTACACCAAAGAAATGCGACTTGCAAGAAAAAGCCACATAATCACTGGGCTTCCTGATGGTTATGGTCGTGGCAGAATTATTGGAGATTACAGAAGAATTGCCCTTTATGGAGTAGACAGACTAATTCAAGAAAAACAAAAATATCTCAACAATTTGCTTGGTGAAATGACTGACAAGACAATCCGCGCAAGAGAAGAGACTGCTGAGCAAATCCGTGCACTAAACAATCTAAAAATTATGGCAAACAAATATGGTTTTGATATTTCTCGTCCAGCACAAAATGCACAAGAAGCAATTCAATGGTTGTATTTTGGATATTTGGGAGCAGTAAAAGACCAAAACGGTGCAGCAATGAGCATTGGAAGGACTTCAACTTTCCTAGACATTTATATCGAAAGAGACCTAAAAAACGGAACACTCACCGAGCAACAAGCGCAAGAACTTATGGACCACTATGTAATGAAACTTAGACTTGTGAGATTTATGCGTGCACCAGAATACAATGCACTATTTTCAGGAGATCCTACTTGGGTTACTGAAAGTATTGGTGGAATGAGTGAAAATGGAAAATCTCTTGTCACCAAAAACAGTTTTAGAGTTTTGCACACACTCATAAACCTTGGCAGTGCACCAGAGCCAAACCTTACAGTGCTTTGGTCAGAGCGACTTCCTAAGCCTTTTAAGGAATATTGTGCAAAAATCTCAATCCTTACATCATCAATTCAATATGAAAATGATGACCTAATGAGAGAAAAAGCCGAAATGGGTGACGACTATGCTATTGCTTGTTGTGTAAGTTGTATGCGAGTTGGCAAAGATATGCAATTCTTTGGAGCACGTGCCAACCTTGCCAAATGCTTGCTTTATGCAATCAATGGCGGAATGGATGAAATGATGAAGATACAAGTTTCTCCAAAATTTGAACCTATCACAAGCGAATATCTTGATTATGACGAAGTTATCAAAAAATATGACAATATGATGGAATGGCTTGCAAATCTTTATGTCAACACATTAAACATTATTCACTATATGCACGACAAATATAGTTATGAAGCGCTTGAAATGTCACTTCACGACAATAAAATAAGAAGATTTTTTGCAACAGGAATTGCAGGATTTAGTTGCGCAGTTGACTCACTTTCTGCAATAAAATATGCCAAAGTAAAAACAATCAGGGATGAAAACGGAATTGTTGTTGACTATGAAATCACTGGCGACTATCCAAAATACGGCAACAATGATGACAGAGTTGACTCTATTGCGCAAAACTTGCTCAAAATATTTATGGACAAAATCCGCAAGCAAACAACATACAGAGAAAGCGTGCCAACAACATCAATTTTGACTATTACATCCAACGTTGTTTATGGCAAAAACACTGGTTCTACTCCTGACGGAAGAAAAGCCGGCGAAGCATTTGCTCCGGGCGCCAACCCAATGCACAAAAGAGACACAAGCGGTGCGCTTGCATCACTTGAATCAGTTGCAAAACTTGATTATATGAACTCTCGTGACGGAATTTCCAACACATTCTCAATCGTGCCAACCGCTTTGGGCAAAAATCTTGACGACAGAATTCAAAACTTAATTACCCTACTTGACGGCTATACCAACAATATGGGCCACCACCTAAACGTCAATGTGTTTAATCGTGAAACTCTTCTTGATGCCCAACTTCATCCAGAAAAATATCCACAACTCACAATTCGCGTGTCTGGTTATGCAGTAAACTTCATAAAACTCACCAAAGAACAACAAGACGAAGTTATCAAAAGAACAATGCACGAAAGAATTTAATTTGTAAATATAATTAACTCTCCCGCTTGTCATACCGAACACGCAGTGTGAGTGTATCTGGCTTACGATTGAGTATTGCACATTTTATGGGCTATATTAAACTATCAGCAAGATACACTCGCTTTGCTCGGTATGACAAATTGATTTATTTTCATTGTAGGTCAAAAAAAATCTCACAGATTTGTGAGATTTTTTTTGCTCGATAATGAGACGTATCAATTTTTATTATGTTTTTTCTAGTTATTTTTTACTTTTCTTGATACTTGCTTTTTCAAGTTGCTTTTTGGTCTTGGCAAGATTTTGATTTTCCTTTTTGATTTGTTCATTAAGTTCTTTCAATTTCTTGTCAATATCATTTAGGCTAGTGCTTGAAGTTGCATTTTTTCTTGGCCTACCAACAGGATTGGTCTTTTTTGGTCTGCCTACTGGATTGGTTTTCTTTGGTCTACCCACTGGATTTGCCTTTTCAACCTTTGGTCTGCCAACAGGTCTAGTAACCTTTCTTGTGCCTTTTGGTCTGCCAACTTTTCTAGGTCTGCCCGGTCCACGAGAAGAACGTTTTGCAGTCTCTGCTTTTGCAGGTCTGCCTACTGAACGTTTGGTTTCTTCAACTGGTGTGGTTTCCTTTTTAGGTCTGCCAACACGCCTTGTTGGAGTTTCTTCTTCAACCACTTTTTTAGGTCTACCTACACGACGAGCAGGTTCTTCTTCAACAACCTTTCTAGGTCTTCCTACTCTTCGTTTTTCTTTTGGCTCTTCTTCAACAACCTTTTTAGGTCTCCCTACTGGACGTCTTGGTTTTGGAGTAGTGTCAACGAGTTTTTCGCCATCGTCATCTCCGTCATCTTCATCTTCTTCGTCTTCTTCGTCAAGGTCAATATCGTTGCCTTCTTCTGCAAAGAATGATGCGACATCATTGTCTGGTGTTTCGTCTTTTAGTTCTTCATTTGTCTCTTCAACTTCTTCATTTTCTTCAACTTCTTCGCTTGCTTTGTCGTCTTGTTTGTCGTTGTCAGTATCTTCGTCAGTATCATACAACCAAGCATCAAAAGCAGAGTCAATGTCGTCTTTTTCGGCTGCTTGTTCTGACTTAGCAGGTTCTTCGGCCTTTACAGGTTCTTCTTCGTCTGTTGACAAATAGTTGAATGTTTCATTGCTGTCAGTTGCCGTTTCTGCCTTTGCTGGTTTTTGCATACTTTCTGGCAAATAATTGAATGTCAAGCCAGTTTCAGCATTTTCATTGGCAACATCTTCGTCTTCTTGATAATTGTAACTTTCTTCTTGATTTTCGTGTCTTTCTTCGGCAGTTTCATCAACAAGATAATTAAAATCTTCATTTGAAGGGGTTACAGTTGCACCTTCTTCGCCGTCATCTTCATCGCCCGACTCATCATAATCATACTCTTGCTCAGCATATTCGCCATCGCCTTGGTCTTCATAATCATAATCGCCATCATAATTTTGGTCATCGTATCCGTCTTGATAGTCAAAATCGCATTGCTCATCAGCATATTCGTTGTCGGTATATTCTTCGTTGGTATACTCACCATTGTCAGCATATTCTTCATTAGAATAATCTTGATTGTCAGAATATTGGTCGTCAGAGTATTGGTCGTCATAATTTTCTGTTTCTTCATATTCAGGCTCTTCAACCATTTCAACTTTCTTATTTTTCTTATACTTATTAGATTTTGGTTTGGTTGTTTTGCCTTCTTCAAGTTGTTCTTGAACAGAAGAAATAAAGTCGTCTTTTTCTTTCAATATATTGTCAAAAGCCTTATTTTTTTCTTCCATTTGTTGAACTTGGCTTTGATATTGGTTGTAAACATTGTCAAGTTCTTGGTCTTTCATAGAAAGTTTTTCTTCCAACTCATTGATTTGTTTTTTGTATCCGTCAACAACTTCTTTTTGGTCATCGCCAACAACTTCTTCAAGTTTTTTGTAAATCTTGTTGGAATAAGTGCTAAACTCAGACATCATATTTGATTCAAGACTCTTTTTGGCCTTGTCAATTTCGCCTTGCAAACGAGTAATTTCTGCTTGCATATTCTTTTGCTCTTGATTGTATTTTTCTGTCAGAGCATCAAAATCTCTTTCTGCAACTTGTTGACGATTGACTTCATCTTTCATTTGCTTTTTGATATAGTTGGTTTCAATGCTAGAAGATGCTTGTTCAAGTTGTTTTTTGAGTCCGTCCAAAGACTCTTTGGATGTTTGCATAAGTCTTTGATTTTCTTTGACATTTTCTCTATATTGATTTTCGAGTTGAGAAATTTCTGTGTTGACTTGCTCTATGTCTTGCATAAATTTCTTTCTGGTTGCAATATAACTCTCTGCTTCTGCCATTGACCTTTCAAGGACAAGAGATGCGTCAATGCCTGATTCGTCAAAGTTGAATTTTTCGTGTTCAACATTCTTAATTCTTGCTTTTTCAAGTTCTTGTTGCTCTTCGATTGCACGCTTTTGGATATACTCAAACAAAACAGGAATACCCTTTTTGATTTCTTGTTGAGTAAACAAAACCTCATAATCCACATATTCAGGCAAAGTCATTGTAGCCTTGTCAATATTGATTTCAAAATATTGATAGTTTTGATACAAGTCACCGGTTGTTGCATTGTGAATAAGATTAAGGATCATACTGATTAACCAATACAATACTAATATAATAATAGGAATAATCAAAACATCTTGCAACATTGCTCTAAACGAGGTTTCATAAGAAGTAAACACTCCCAACAAAATGCTCAAAAATGCAAATATGAAAGAGAATACTCTGTATACTCCCATTTGTTGATTGTAGGTGCTGTTTTTCAACGGATTTTCAACACAATGCTTGAAAGACATATAATAACTTGCTTCGTGCTCTCTATAAAGCATAAATTGTTGCCATTGTCTGCGAAGGACTTTTGGAATGCCCCTTTCTTTCATCTTGTTGTTGAAAGTAATAAGATTGTCATCATTAATCCTTGGATTTTTTGACAAGAATTTGTTGATCTTGTCAATGGCACGTGTCAACACGCACTCATAAGTGTAGGATGACGAAATAATGATTATTAAAGTTGTCAAAGCAAAGGCTCCAACAAAAATAATAAACATCCAAGAAAACGCATAACCACTGTTTGAAAAATATTTGGCTATGCTTTGGAAAAATTTTTGGATTTTGTCTACATAAAAATTCATAATAATACCCCTAATGAATTTATTTATCAAAAAGATTATAGCACAAAAAATTTTTAAATACTAATAATTTTTTAAAATTTTTGAAAAAAGTTAAAAAATTAAAATTAAATAAAAATCAATCAACAGATTTTTATCAAAATTATTTTGCACAAAAAATAAAATAATTATTTAAAAATAATGAAAAAATACTATATTTTCACATATTTTAAGCATTTTTTGAATTTTTTATATATTTATTTAATTTTTTGAAATTAATTTTTATTTTATTTTTAATTATTTAATTTAATTTTATTTTTGCAAATAAATATTTTTAATTTTTGCACAATAATTTATTTGCATTTTTATTCGTGATTTGTTAATATAATATATATAGGAGTTTATTATGATATTTTATGACATATATTATTATTTGTTGGGGATAATACTTTTGCCAGGAATAATTTTGAGCATTTGGGCACAAGCAAAAGTCACATCAAGTTTCAATAAATACAACAATATTCCGTCTTCAAGAGACATCCCTGCACATCAACTTGCGAGAAAGTTGCTTGACGGTGCAGGTCTACAAGACACAAAAATCACATCTTGCAAAGGAAGTCTCACCGACCACTTCAATCCAAAAACAAATACAGTGGCTTTGAGCGAATCGGTATACAACAGCAATTCTGTCGCATCGCTTGGAGTTATGGCGCACGAACTGGGGCACGTTTTGCAATACAAGGACAAATATTTTTGGATAAGGGTAAAGAGTTGGCTTGTTCCTGTTATCAACTTTATGAACTTTTTTATGTGGCCGTTAGTTATCATTGGTGTTTTTATTGAAGTTATGTCTTACACAAGCGTTGGAAGTATTTTTATCATTGTGGGTATCTGCATTTTTGGATTGTCCACACTTTTGTCGCTCATCACTCTTCCAATAGAAATCAATGCTTCAAAGCGCGCATACACTTTGCTTGTCAAAACAGAAATCTTGACCGAAGAAGAAGGCGAAGGTGTAAAGGCGGTTTTAAATTCTGCTGCACTCACCTATCTTGCAGGGCTTGTAACATCCATTCTTTCACTCATTAGATTTGTTGTATACATTTTGGCAATCACAAAAAAAGATTAAAATTGATTGACAACGTAATTTTAAAATACTAAACTAAAAAAATAAGGGGTAATATGCAATACGATATAGTTAGACAAAAGAGGAGATTTGAAATGCTGGACAAGTCCAGCATAAAAGACGTTCTAAAAATGAACGCGTTTTTTGGCCGTTATGAAATGGTGTATATGGGCAAAGACAAAAAGACTTTTACATATTACGACACAGACAAACTGGATTTGTATAAATCTGGAATTGCACTTTTTAGGACAGACATTGGCAAAACCCACACTCTTACAATGACCCTTGAAAGACTTTATAGCGAAGACAACAGAAAATTGCAAACATACAGAAGCAAAAAAAATGTGATTGACATTGGACAATTTGACAGCATTTTTAAGCACAAGGATTTTTTGCGAAACAGTTTTTTGGATATGTTCAACTCATCAATTAGTTTTGACGCCGACTTCTTGCTTCAAAAGTTGCACACAACTTACACAATCAAAACAGTTGCAAAAGTTTATCGTGCAACAAGTGGTGTAGGGCTAAAATGCACTTATTCGTTTGATGAAGATACTTTTATCAATCACGACACTGGCATAAAGCAAATGGGCGACTATCTGACAATCTATCAACATTCAAAAGAGCACACTGATGAAGAGTGGGACAATTTGATTTCCAAAATCAACAGATATTGCAAATCTTTGACACCAATTAAAGAGAGCAAAGTTGCAATAGCCCGAAAAGTCACATCTCTTCAAGCGCAAGCAAACAGAGAAAAAAATATCAAAGACAGAAAAAATAAAAAAGAAAAAAAATAAAATGGGAAAATATTGTGAATTTTCACAATATTTTTTTGTTATTTATTTGTAAAATGATTTTTAATTAATATATAATAAAAATAAATATAATTTTAGGTGGCGCCATATGAAAGAAAACAAAAAAGAACCTTCAAAAATCAAAGGTTATCCGGGACTTAAACAACTTATCCCATTTTACAAAAAATATTTGCCATTGTTTGTCTTGACCGTAACTCTTATGGGGATTAGCGCCTTGTTTGGATTTTTGAGTCCAATTTTTAGTGCCAATGCTTTGTCCACTCTTACAGAAGGGCGATTTAAGTTGTCAATGATATTTTTGACGCTATATTTGTTTGTAAGGATAATTGTGTCATCATTAAACTTTCTTTACAACCGCTCGTATGCAAAAATGGACACAAAAGTGGTTTATGACATAAAAAATACTTTGATTGGGGCAATAACGAATGTCGAAATGAGCAAAAACGACTCTGTCAACAACGGCCTATACATAGAAAGATTGCACGAAGACTCACGAAAATGCAGTGATGTGCTTATTGATATTATGACAATTTCTTTGGAAGTCATAAGCAATTTGATGTTTTTAATCTATATCGCATTTATCAATATTTGGTTTTTTGTTTTGTTGGTTGTTTATGTTGTAATTTTGTGGTTTGTCGACAACAAAAAAGAGTATCGCTGGTATAAAGACACTCGTGCGTTTAGAGATATGAGAGAAGTTGCAACTGGTTCATACAACGAGCAAATTCGTGGACTTAAAGACATAAAAAGTTTGAACATTCGTGACCAAACAATTAAGGACAGCGGTGAAAAATATCAAACATCTCTAAACCTTAGACTAAAAGCAAGAATTACTCGACACAAATTCAATCTTACTCGTAACATTTTGGCCGCAACGTTTGATGTCGCGCTGATACTTCTTGGAATTGTCTTTATAAAACACAGTTACATATCTCTTGCCAACTTTTTGATTGTATATATGTATCGTGGAAATGTCCGCAATTTGTCTACACATTTTGCATCAATCAAACAATATGCTATTGAGGGTGAAATTGCCGCGCAAAGAATTTTTGAGATAATCAACGAGTTCCCAAAAGAAAAATTTGGGGATACAGAATTGACTAATGTCGTTGGAAATGTTGAATTTAAAAATGTAACTTTTGCCTATGAAGCAAACAAAAATGTGCTAAAAAACCTAAATTGCAATTTTGAAGCAAACAAAACCACCGCCATTGTCGGCAAAAGTGGAAGTGGAAAAAGCACAATTTTGTCGCTAATCAACAAACTTTACACAATCAAAAAAGGTCAAATTTTGCTTGACGGAGTGGATATAAACACTTTGACAGAAGACAGTTTGCGCAATGCTGTGGGTGTCGTAACTCAAAGTCCATACATATTCAACTGCACAATTAGAGAAAACTTGAACTTTATCCGTCCAAATATCACAGAAGAAGAAATGATTGTTGCCCTAAAACGTGCACAAATATATGACTTTGTTGCAAAACTAGAAAATGGACTTGACAGCAAAGTTGGAGAAAATGGAGTGATGCTTTCTGGTGGGCAAAAACAAAGACTTGCCATTGCAAGAGTCTTACTCAAAAACAGTCCAATCATTGTCCTTGACGAAGCCACAAGTGCTCTCGACAACAAGAGTCAAGCCAAAATCGTAAAAGCGATTGACGGTCTCAAAAAAGACCATACGATAATAATTGTGGCCCACAGACTCTCAACTATTGTCAATGCGGACAAAATTTTGGTGCTTGATGACGGCAAAATTGTAGACAGTGGCACACACCTAGAACTTTTCAACACAAGCCCTATTTACACCGACCTATATCAAAGCGAAGAGATGTCCGACCTCGCCAACAGTTTGAAGAGTTAAAAAACAGCACTTTTAAAGTGCTGTTTTTGTCAAATATCTACGGCAACATTTTGAGGTCGTCATTGTATTTAGCATTTATTACTTCTGTTTGTTCTTTGAGTTCTTGTTTTCTTTGGGCTGCGACCCACTTTTTGTATTCTGTCAAATATTCATCGCCGAATTTTGCAAACATCATCTTTCTAAAATCTTTTTTCATATCACGTTTTTGTTCTGGATTAATTTGCAATGAAAAAATATCAAAATCATTCATATCACAAGAATATTCAATATCTCTAATCGGCGCATCGTCACTTGTATGCCTTGCAAGAATACATTCAGTGTAGCCCAATTTTTTGTCATCCCTTGATATTTCCCACACAAAATCACTTGGAAATGCGGTTGATGTAATATGATACTTTTTGTTGAGTTGTTTTAGCATTGCAATTATTTCATCATTTTTTAAAACATAATTGCCATTTCTGTCTTTTCTATTGATAAATTTCATAACATTTTCTCCTTAAAACTTGACCATATTATAGCATAATTGCTGGTGAATGTAAATATCAAACAATTAAAAAAGAGAGAATTTTCTCTCTATTTTTATTCAACAATTATTCTTCTGTTGGAGCGTCTCCGTCATTGTAACGGCCAACAACTTGTGGCACGTTTTCGTCAGAACGGATTGCAATATTTACTCTATACAAATACGCGTTGCTGCCAGTTGTTGCATAATAATACAAATAATTGTCAAGGATATCAAAATGATAATTTAGGATATTTTCAACATCTTGGGCAATGACTTCTGTTGTGTCGTTTGTGTAATTCCAACGGCTGATTGTCTTGTCAGCATAATAATACACATAGCCATTTTCAACCATCATAACTGTTGCTGATGTGTTGAAATTGTTTTGAAGAACAAGTTCGCCACCTTTCAAAATTTCTGTCTTTCCACTAGTTCCGCTTCCGCTAGATACAACAAGTATTCCGTCAATTTCTTCATTCAACAAATATACTGCTGTATAACTTGTTTCGGTGAGTTTAACGAAGTTGTCTCTTCTATTTTTTACGTCATCAAAACTAATTTTATACAAAAATTCGCTTCCGCCGTCCTTTGTCACATACAAATAAACATTGTCAAATTTCACTTCAAAAATGCTATTGATTGTGTCACCTTTTGCAAGTGTCAATTTTGAGATAGTTTTGTTGCTTGTGATATCATAATGAGTCAAAGTGTAAATTTCGTCTTCAACAGTTGTATAAAAGATATTGCCCTTGTCATCAAATTTTGCAGATTTTACTTCTGATTTAATTGTCTCAACATCACCAATTCCGCTTCCGCAAACCACTCTCTTCAAAGTTCCGTTTTCATTAATCAAAAGATAAACCTTGCCGTCATTTTCAAAATAATTGAATGTAACAATTCTTTCGTCACCTTTTTCAAAATCAGTGTAACTGCGATAAACTCTCTTGCAATCTGTTGAATTCAAGTTGATTCTATACACTTCCAAGTGAGATGTTTGAAGTGCACCTTTTTTGGTCTCTTCTGTGTTGATTGATGTAAAATACATATAATCACCAGACACAAACAACTCAGTTGCTTCAAAACTTGCAAGTTTGCCAGACAACTTGGTCATATTGTCAAGTTGTTTTTTGTCATTGTAGTTTAGTTCACCATTTTTTTGTTTGGTTACATACAATCCGCCAAGGTCCCAACTCTTGTCAAGGTCGCTCTTTTTCACATCCTCATAACTATTGTATCCATTTGCAAAATACACATAGTCACCTTTTCTAACCACTATTCCACCATTGGAATAAACTGGTGCATTGGTTGCTGGTGCGTCAATTTTGGACTCTTTGCCACAAGCGACAAAGCCAATAGACACAACACACAAGCATAAACATACTAAAATCTTGATAAATTTTTTCATTTTCTCTCCGCCTATATTTGTTGCCAATTTTACCCCCATATAATACCACGAGTTGCAAACTTTTGTCAATTATATTTGCCCATCTTTTTGCAAAATGTTTGTCTTTTGCACATTTTTGACAAAAAAAGAATAAATATAACAAGAACAGTCATTTTTGTCGACCAATAATATTATATAATCGTCATAAGGGGGTCAAATGTTTTCAAAAACATTAATCTTGTCTAGTCAAGAAAAATTTGTCACAAATTCTCCACGCGCAATTCTCACAATTATTAAAGAAAAAAACAAAACAACTGGCAAAATTAGATTATACAACTTAAAAAAACTCGACAACTCAGTTGCTTTGGGAATTTTTTGCGACCAAAATGTGTTTAAGTCAGGGTTAAATTATGTGGGCGACCATTATGAATTTGAAGTTAAGGAAGATATCAACATATCAAACGACATTTATTGTGCTTTGATTGACACTCAAAAACAAAATGAAGTCGTGCTTTGCGGTGGAAGTTATTCTGGGATGTATTTTACCGATGAAGAAAGTCCATTTGACGAACTTGAAGAAGAAACAATCCAGCAAATTGACCAAGAAATAGCCAAAGACGACATTGACGAAAGCCCAAATTGTAAAAATTGTGAATACAAAAACACATTTTTTGAACAAACGAATACAACACAAGACAACGAGCCATTGATAGCAGAAACTACAAGTTTGTCTGAGACAATTCCAGCAAGTGAACAAGACAACAATTATCTTTCTTCTGTTGTTGAGCAGTTGGAAGAAATGTTTAAGGAATACCCGCTTGACGAACAAATTATGTCCATTATTCCAAATTCAAAAATAATAAAAGTTGAAGATATTGAAAACAATTCATATATTGTTGGGACACTTTTTGATGCGGACGGAATAAAATATCTTCTCTATGGTGTGCCTGCTCGCAACAACACCGCTCCGCCAAAAGAATTTGACGGCAACTATCAATGGTTGGCGCTTGACCCTGATGATCCTTTATCTGACGGATATTATCTTCTTTATACAGACATTACAAATGGAAAACCAGTCAAGTTAAAAGTGGAATAGGCTGGGGGGGGCACAAGCAACGGTCGCTTTGCGACCGTTTGTCTTGTCCGCCGCAGGCGGACAAGGGGGCACGCCAGCGGAAAGCGGTGTAAGGGCTTTCCGCTGGCGTGCGCTTGTGCCCCACTTAATCTTCCAATCCAGCCAAATAATCTATACTAACACCAAAAAATTTGGACAATGCAACAAGTTTTGAAAGTGTTGGCTCGCAGGTTCCTATCTCCCACAAACTAACAATAGACTTGCCAACACCAATTTGTTTTGCCAACTCAATTTGTCCAATATTTTTTTCTTTTCTAAGTCGTTTTAATATCTCGCCAAAACTCTCCATACAAAAATTATTCCATAAAACTGGGAAAAATAGTTGACTTTCCAGTATTATGGGAGTATAATTTTATTATCATATATGGGGAGGTTTTTATAATATGAAAAAATTTACAAAAAGACTTGGTCTTTTTATGCTAGTTTTGGTGCTTGGATTGTGTTCTATCACTTTTGTTGGATGCTTTGACGATTCTGATGACGAAAGTGATACAATGCTAGTGGGCGGTTTTACAAGAGTGTCTTGTGATGCTGGTGTTTCTGTTATGCGTCAAGCAGCACAAGAAGATGATGTGGATGAATTTGTTAGACTTTGTGCAGTGCTTGCTTCTGCAACAGAAAAAGACTATACTGTAAACATTCACAATTTTGCAAGTTATTCTGCTAGTTACGATGTTTATGCAGAAGATAGTAAAAATGGCAAAAAATATAGAAGTTCTTTTGGCATTGTTGATGAAATATTTTCAAATAAAAATGGTGTTGTTGAATATTCAATAAATTTTGATGACGGAACAGAAACAGAGTATTTTTATACAAAAGACAACAATTATTATTGGGCAGAAGAAAGTGAAGGTGAAATATCTAAGAGACAATGGGATAAGACAAGTTATGAAACTGAAATTGCCAATTACAGCTTCTTAACTTCAAGCGTATTAAGCGTTGCAGAAGCAGATGAATTGACATTTGATGTCTCAGATTGCTCAAAAAAGGATAGCGTATATAGATTGAAGTTGACAACAAAAACAACAACCGAAGGTGGCCTTACTGAACGTAGAGAAATTATTTTTGATTTTAACACAACAACCAAAAAAATAGTAAAATTGTCATCTACAATTATTGCCACATATACAGACGGAGATGGAGATAGCAACGAATTTATACAAATTGTGGAATGCACTGAATTTAAATACGCAGATATATCTATCACTGTTCCACAAGAAATTCTTGATGCACAAGTGACCGCTTAACAAATCATTCTTGACACACTATCAACTCAATAAAATTTAGCACAAAAAAAGAACTCAATTGAGTTCTTTTTTCTTTATTTTTTCTTGTAATATAGAAAAACTTAATACTTAAAAAGCCTTCCGCGAGACAGGAAGGTGCAGTCGTAAGACTGACGGACGATATGACCTAATACAACTGAATAACCAATGCAGCCGATTAAAAAGGGGCGGTCGCAAGGCGTAGAAGTGCCGAGCGGTCGCCCCCTATTTTAACTTTCCTTATTTTTCAAGTTGTTTCAAAATATATTCTTCAAGTTCTGCGATAGGAATACGCACTTGTTCCATACTATCTCTATCACGAACAGTAACAGCATTGTCTTCAAGGCTGTCAAAGTCGATTGTTACACACATAGGTGTTCCAATTTCGTCCTGTCTACGATAACGTTTGCCAATACTTCCTGCCTCGTCATAAGTGCAATTAAACTTTTTCATAAGCATATTATACACTTCGTCTGCTTTTTCATTCAAATTCTTTTGAAGTGGCAAAACAGCAACTTTGTAAGGTGCAATTTGTGGATTTAGGTGCAACACAATTCTTGTATCTCCGCCATCCAAGGTTTCTTCATCATATGCTTCACACAAAATTGCAAGTGTAAGTCTGTCTGCACCAATAGAATATTCAATTACATTTGGCAAAAACTTTTCGTTGGTGAATGGGTCAAGATAAAGCATTGACTTTCCGCTATATTCTTGGTGTCTGCTCAAATCCCAGTCTCCCCTGTGGTGAATTCCGTTTAATTCTTGCCAACCGATAGGGAAGAGATATTGAACGTCACAAGCGGCTTTTGCATAGTGTGCCAACTTGTCGTGGTCGTGGTATCTCAAATGCTCAGCACTAATTCCCAAATCTTTTACAAATTGCAATGCTCTTGCCTTGTAGTCTGCATAAAAATTCATACTGTCTTCTGCCTTACAGAATTTTTGCAATTCCATTTGTTCAAACTCAATAGTTCTAAACAAGAAGTTGCCCGGAGTAATCTCGTTTCTAAAAGATTTTCCTATTTGAGCAATAGCAAACGGCACTTTTGCTCTGCACGTTCTTTGAACATTCAAAAAGTTGATATATTCACCTTGACAAGTTTCTGGACGAAGATATACTTTGTCAGCATCTTCTTCCAAAGTTCCACGAGAAGTAATAAACATTGGATTAAACTTTCTAATTGGTGTCCAATTTTTCATTCCACAATGTGGGCATTTGATGTTGTTGTCATCAATGTATTTTTCCATTTCTTCATTTGTCATTGCTTCGGCAGCCACTTCACCTTTGCTGTGTTGCTCAATCAAAGTGTCAGCACGAAATCTTTGTTTACAATTTTTACAATCCATTTTTGGATCACCAAAACTTGCCACGTGACCGCTGGCTTCCCAAACTGTTGGGTTCATAAGAATAGCCGCGTCAACTCCATAAGTATTTTTGTCTTCTTGCACAAATCTCTTCCACCAAGCGCGCTTGATGTTGTTTTTTAGTTCCACTCCGAGCGGACCGTAATCCCAAGTGTTTGCAAATCCACCATAAATTTCGCTCCCCGGGAAAACAAATCCCCTAGTTTTGCACAAGTTTACAATTTTGTCTAAATTCTTTTCCATAATATCCTCCTTTTTTAGACCAACAAAATGCCAAAGGATACAAAAAATCCCCACGCATTTGCATAGGGACGATATATCTATACCGCGGTTCCACCCTAATTGGTAAATACCCTCTTAATTAACCTATTTCGTAGTCACACGAGTGTCATTTTCACACTTCCAAGCAAGTCGCCACTTTGCTTATTGGATAATATAATTATATTCCACAAAAAACAAATTGTCAACAGTTTAAAAGAAATTTTTTGCCCACAAATTTGTCATTTTTTTTAATTATCTTTTGACAACCTAACCTTACTTAAAAAATAACATTTTCTCAAACTTGTCCTGCTTAAAAAAAATTAATATTAAATCTGTTGCTTAAAATTGTGCAATACTTTGGTCGGGGAGATAAGACTTGAACTTACGACCTTTTGGTCCCGAACCAAACGCGCTACCACCTGCGCTACTCCCCGAAAAAACTAAAATAACAACATCGTTATTTTAGCATTTGCCACTTGAAAAGTAAAGTGTTTTGGCAAAAACTAATTGTTGCCAACAATTTTTTTACACTAAATCATTGTCTTAATAGGAATTTTGCAACAATAAAAATTTTGCAAAAACTAAAAGTTTCTAAAATTTGTTTGACAAACCACAATAATTTTTAAAAATTCTATTGACAAAATCCAAACAAAAATATATAATAAATATGTGCAAAATAAATGCATACCCTTATTTTGAGCCAAATCTCAATCAATATTATGCGAGTGTGGAACACCAAAACGGGTGTAGACACTCACACCTGAATGAGAACAGGTCAAAATCTCAACAATCAATATTATGCGAGTGTGGCGGA
>CAYQCO010000006.1:0-5636 GCA_964416085.1 uncultured Lachnospiraceae bacterium
CAAAGTCAAAAGTGATAACTACTTTGACAGTGCGAGAAGTTCCGCCACCAGAAATTGTGATATTAAATTCACAAGATGTGACGTTGTTATTTTTCAATGTTTGCAAATCAGCACTAGTGATTGTAATTTTTGTGCCACTGATAGTTACAGATATTTTTTGACTAGTAGAATTGTCATCAGCATCTTTCTTTGGAATTGCAACTTTGATACTGCCATTTTCCACCGTTGCATTGTCTGGTTGTGCGCTTGCGGCTTCAATTCCTGTAATTTTGTCTGTTCCAAAGTTAGCCCCAGTAAACACACTTGCGCTGTTGGCAATATCAATAGTGAGAGCATCTGTGCTATCTACAACATAAGAAATATACCAGTTGTCAGTTACAATAAAGTCGGTTGGGCTTCCACTGATAAAATAGAATGTGCCTTGCAAGTCGTAGAATGACCCGCCACCAGATTTTGTTGCAGTAAATGAATAGATTGTATAAGTTCCCACTTCTCTTGAAATTGATTTGACAGCATTTGTATCTTTCACACTGACACCACTACCAAACCAACTGGTTAACGCAGTTGTTCCAGTTGTCACTGCAACAAAGTTTTTGTCAAGAAGGTCGTTGCCAAGTTCTGCTTCTGTGAAGATATCAAGAAGTGCTTTTGACTTGTTGGCTGTTATCATATCGCTTGATTTCATTGTCCAACCAGATGAATTGTATAATGCAGTAGTTTGGTTGCTATCATAGAACACAATATCAAAGGTCATTGAGTTGCTGAAAATTTTTCTACTTCCAAGAGATATTGAATAATCTGATATTGCCATAAAGTCCGAATTATCTTTTGAACCAGTTGCATCAACAATGTTTTCAAATCTAATGTATTTTGCACCACCTGTTTGCAACAAAGTTGGGACTTTGTCCGCAGTGAACAATGCTGAGTTGTCAGTAACATTTGTTTTGAAGATTGTTAAGCTGTTGCTAGTTTGTGCACCTGTTCCAACTGTGATTGTTTGGTCTTTGTATTTAGTTGCAATAGTTATGTCCGCGCTATTTTGCACCCTGTAATTGCAATAATATGTCCTTTGTGTGCCATTTTGAGTGATTGTCACTTTGTAAGACACAATATAACTATCACTCTCACTAAATGGAACGACTGGAAGAGTCGCTTTCATAACATTGCTGTCAAACGACAATGATGACATTTCTGTATATGCCCCATCTATCTCTATGGTTTTTGAAATTCTATAAGAAACAGCAATGCTGCCATTAGTGATTGATGAATTGTTAGATTTTGTCTCATAACTGCTATTAGTCTTACTCTCAGTCAATTTTAATGCCGCAGATTTGGTTGTGTCTTTGGTTATCAAATTGACAGTTTCAAGTGGATTGTGAGCACCTATTTGGTCATCATTGGTTGTTGTGTCGTCATAGGCTTGGTCAACCTTGATTGTTGCTTCTATATTCAAAATTATTGTTATTGAATATGTTGGGCAATATTGAGCGGTGACTTTTATTCCAATTGTGCCAGATTTGTCGGCCGTGATTGTCAACACTCCTTTTTCATTTATTGATACTTCACTTTTTAAGAAAATATCACGAGTTGAATAAGGATTGTGTTCTCCCTCTGTTGACAAATAACTATCTACTAATTCAAATTTCATATAACTTGAAATAGTTTTTCCATTGTCGCTTCCGCCAAAGATTGTTTGACCTGTTCTCAAATTTTTGTAGACAATATATTCATTGCGATAATATGTATTGTCAGTTTTGTTGATTAAGTCAACTGTAAACACATTTGAAGAACAAGGATAGTTGTTGAGATAAATTGTGCCTTCTGAATTGTTGCCACTATTGTCAAAATTGTTGACTGTAATATTGATGTCATTTTGGATAACAAATTGATAGTCAAATGTAGCAATTCTGATTCCGTCATATGTCAAATAATAGTGAAGTTTTATGTTGTTGTCGCTTGCAATACTCTTCAAACTAAACACATCTGTCATATAGCCGTTGGTTGCACTTACATCCACAAGAGATTTGTCGTCTCGTTCATATTCAATGCCTTTTGTGACATTGGTTGCGCCAATATAATAGAGATTGTATTTGGTGTCATCATTATTATAAGTTATTTCGCTTCCGTTTTTGATTGTTACTCTCTTGTTGCCATTAGACAATGTTGTTGACAAACTTAAACCTTCTTGATTGGCGTAGATATATTCTAGCCCTGTTGTGCCTGTTGTAACTGTTGTATCAGTTACATAAAGTCTAATCTTGGTGTTGACACCATTTACGGTCACAAATATGATATCAAAATATTCAAAAGTTATATTGTCTGCATTTTCTATTTTTAAATAAACATTAAAGTTTTTGACTTCATATTTTAACAAAGTTGTGTCACCAATCTTAAATTCACCACGTGTTTCGTCACTTTGTTCATAACTATTTGTGCCGCTGTCAGCACTATATTTGGTTACATACATTTTGAAGAAAGTCAACTCACTTACTTTGCTTGGATTGAATGTCATTGTTGCAAGTTTGTAGCCGTTGTCAGATTTAAGTGTTGTAATGTCTGTTGAATAATAAGTTGCGTTTGTTTCATCAGTTTTGTCAGTATTTTGATTGTCTTGGTTCCAAGTTACATTGTCAACAAAAGTGTCTTGGTCTTGCACAATGATTTGATAGTCAACTTGCAAACCTGTTTGGTTGTATATTCTAACATAAACCGTTCCGCTCTTTTTGAATGTGAAAGCATTGCTTACGCTATCAAAATTGGCGTATTCTTGATTTACATCTTCAACAAGTCCATTGGTGCCTTGATACATTAATTTCCAGCCTGCTTTGTTGATATCTTTGTTGGCATCTTTGTCGGTATTATTTACACTTTCGCCATATATTTTTGACAAGTTGTCAAATCTTTGAGAATTGATAGTTGTGCCGCCGATTGTGAGTGTATCCAAACTTGTTGACATAAAGTCGTCAAATTTGAGTGTGCTGCCGGTCGACATTGTCTCATATTCTGCACCAGATATTCTATATTGTGCTTTCACTTCATAAGTCTTTGACATTGTGACATAAATTGAATATGTTCCAGCATTTGTTGTGATTTTTAAAATTCCACTTATATCGCTTGCACTGTCAATAAATTGGACTAATTTCGAGCCTTGGGTATCAGTATCTTCAAGTGATACAAAGTCTGTCATTTTATTGCCATTTAGGTCATAGAAAGCAACTGAAATATCCGTAATTGACTCTACATAATTCAAAACAAATATTTCTTCACCATTTGTCGTATTGGTCAAAAGTGTCAAGTGTTTGTCACCTACGCCCAATCCCAAAACTGAACCAGTTGATGATAATGTGGTTGAAACTGAGTCGCTCTCATTTTCGCCCATTTTGTAAACGTAATTGATATTTGGACTCAATGTTATTGTGAAAGTATAACTAGGTTTGCCAACAATATCATCTAGTGTCAAAGTGAGAGTTTTGGTCTGTTGTTCACTAGTCAAATCAAATGAATAATAACCATCTGTTGTGTTCAAGTTGCCACTGCTTATTTCTGCTGAAATTGTGCCAGTATAATCGCTAATCAAAGTTTTTGGGTCTAGTGTGTTGACAAAACTTGTTCCATTCCAGCCAAGAGTATAGGCTCTTGTTGTGTTGGTGTTTTGATATGGTTCATAAATAACTTTCAACGTCACAATCAAGTCATTTGCATAAGTCAATTTTAAGGTGATTGTGATTTGCTCTGAGATGTTTTTGTTTAAGGTTATTTGAGTTTCGTCAAAAGTGATTATATTTTCTAAATTATCTTTTGTAATTTCAATATTATTTTCGCTAACACTCTCAACAGACACTTCTGTAATCTTTTGCTCTTCACTATTTGCTGTGACTGTCAAAATGCTTGCAAATGGATATGTGTTGGTTGCATCTTTTTCATAACTATATTTTACAGTTGTGCCATAAGTGTAGTTGCCTTCAAGAGTTGTTGTGCCATCTTTCAATGTTACATCAATATTTGGTTCAATTGTCAAATTATAGTCGCAGATGTAAACTTGGCCGTTGGCAGTTTTTAACAAGACTGCGAGTTTGATTGTGACTGGATTGTTGACAGAAGTGAGTGTCCAATTTGATACATTGGAGTATTGTTTTGCACTTGTAGTTGTCTCATCTTGTGTTGTCTTTAAATAGTCATTTGTTTCTTTCAAATAATATGACAAATTGTTG
The DNA here is from genome assembly GCA_964416085.1 of uncultured Lachnospiraceae bacterium. Lineage (GTDB taxonomy): Bacteria > Bacillota > Clostridia > Christensenellales > UBA1242 > Onthoplasma. The sequence continues at coordinate 4,212 of CAYQCO010000006.1, forward strand.
GATGTGAGCAAACTTTCTGTCACACCTATTGTGTTGGCAACAGTTGTCAAGTTGATTACGCTTGAAAGTGTTGTGTCTTCTGTGATTTTTTCACTTGAAGATGCAACTTTTCTTGCTGTATTGTCAGATTCCAAAACCCCTGAGTATTTTTCATTTATGCTCATTGTTTGAGGGGTTATTCTCACCACAAAATAGCAAGATGTGTTGTTGGTTGCAATGAGTTTGAAGATTGCATATCCAATTCGGTCAAATCCACCAATCAAAATTGTCAAATTGGTGTTGTCGATAATAAACTTGCTCTTGTAATCAGTGTCGCCAGAAAGCCCAATTGTTGCATAAAGTTCTATCTTGTGAAGTTTGTGTTCAGTTGGTTCTAGGCTTTGTGTAGAGATGTTTTCATCTGTTGGATTTTCTTGATTGTCTTGCTCTTCTTGGTCGTCTGTTTGTCCGTTTTGTTCTTGATTGTCCTTAACTTCTTCAAATACTTTGAATCTGTCTTGCAAGTTGCTGATTTTTTCACCTGACAAAACTGGTTGATAATTAAACTCGCCCACCAAGTCAAGTTTTTCACCACTTACACCTATCACTGAGTCTGTATCTTTGACTTCAATTTTTAAGTCACCAAATGGAGTATATTCAACTGTTGCTGTATATTTGTTTTTTACTTCCAAACTAGTTGTATATGTATAACTATCATTATTTGTATAGTATATAGTTACCTTAATATTGAAAGTGTAGTCTTGACCTGTTGATTGTGCCTTGATTTTTGCGACTGGGTTGTTGTCAACTATTTCTCCATTGTTGACAAAACTAATTCTGTCATCTGTTGAAGATAATTGAATTGATTTGATATTCTTGCTGAATACATCAAAGTCAAACAACTCGCTGACATTTGTTTCTGTCTCTGCAATGAATGATGATTGTTTGGTTGCAAGTTTAAAGTTTTCAATCGCAATTATATAAGCCTGATTGTCGGTCAAAGTGTTTTCGCCCACATTGAATATGAACATCAAATATCTTGTGTTGCCGTCAATGTATGGATAGTTGTAGACAATTTTGCCATTTTCATATTTAAAGTTGGTGTCTTGTTGTGTGCAATCCGCGTCTGCAAAGCATTTGATTGTCACACTATTGATTGTTACATTTTCTGAGCCGTTTTTGATTGTGAAATATTCGGTCACATTAAACTCTTTTTCTTCATAAGCATTGAGGCTTGGAAGAGTTTTGGTGTTGGAAATTGTGTAACTAGATTGAGCACTGACATAATATTCGATTGTGTGAGTAACACCACCTATTGTCACATCAAGTTGCAATGTATAAACATTGGTTCCTGTTGTGTTGACCCAAACGAGTTTTAAGTTGTTGTCTGCAATTTCAAACATTCCTGTGTTGGTGTCGTCTTGACTAATTGCATATGTTGCATCT
>CAYQCO010000006.1:5736-28669 GCA_964416085.1 uncultured Lachnospiraceae bacterium
AGTCAACAAGTTCACTGCTTGTGTCATATTGGTTTGCTTTTATAATATCCGCAAGGGCAACCGTTGAGTCGGTTGTCATTGATTGTGGATTGGATTTTGTGTTTTCACTTGCTGTGTCACCAGTTATGCTGGTCTCTATAAACACGTTTTCCAAAACAGTCAACTTGAACGACCTTGTCACTTGGTCAGTGTAATAAATTCTTGCTTGGATTTCTTCTCCATATGGGATGTAATAATCCGTATAATCGAAGTTGCAAGTTAGCGGTGCTTCATTGTCCAAAGTTATCCAGCCCCATTCATAATAACCAGCAGGATTTTGGGCAAAATTGACAGCATCTTCGCTTGTAACTTTTTGATAAACACCGTTTGTTCTTTTGTAATATTTGTCGACATCAAATGTTGGAGCAACCTGTTCACCATTTTCACCTGTTGTTGTTTCAAGTTGTTTATACCAATAAATTTGAAGTTGGAAGTTGATTTCTGTGTTGCCACTTCCGTTGGTCAACTTATACAAACTTTGAATGTCTTGCTCATCAGTATAGACAGACGCCAAAACGAGTTGTGTACCAACATAATATGGAATAGTTTTGTATTCGCTCATTGAGTTGTTGGAATTTTTTTCTATCTTGACAGTAGAAGTGTATTCTATTGTCACAGTTTTTTCATCTGCGAATGGCGAATATGCAGTCAAGTCAAAACTCAACACTGACAATCCGTATTCTGAATTTTTTGACAAAATCCATTTGCCGTCACTATATTCAACTTTTGCAACCCAAATATTTTTGCCATTTTCGTCCTGTCTTGACCTATCAACAACGCTCATTTGGTCTTCGCCTACTGCAAATTCGTTTGGTTTTACGTTGGATATTTTTAAGTTTATCAAATCTTCAATATTAAACAATTCTGTGTTTTCGCCTGTTGATTTGTAACTAAATACATTGTCTGTGCCGTTGTTTAATGTATAACTATTTTGGTTGGTGGAGGGTTTTCCTTGTCCTGATATTTCCAAATTTGACAAAACTTCAACTTGAATTTCGCCTGTAACACTTGTTTTTACCTTATTTTGCAAAGTTATTGTTGCTTGACCTTTGCCATTGATTTTTATTTTGCTCTTGCCGTTTTCATCTTTGTCAAATGACAAAACATTTTCGTTGCTTGACAGCAAATTGAATGAAAATTCTTTGTTGTCATTGCCGTCAAGGGTTGTGATGTATGTGCCGTTTGTGTCGCTTGCTTCCAACAACTTGTCATCAACAAGTCCAGTGATTTTGAGCAATTCAATTTCGTCATCTTCGTCTTCTTGTGGAGTTTTTCTAACAAGTTTTGCAGACAAAGTGTATCCGCTGGTATAATCCACAACATAAACCACTTTGTAATCATCAAATGACAAAGTTTTTTCACCAACCTTAAATTGATAGCCAGTCACCGCTGTGCTTGTGATTGTGAAGAAATCTGTGGTTGTTTTTTCGCCGTTGTATTCAAACCAAATTGCGAACTTGTAACTCAAAAATCTGTCTTCTGCATCAGACTTGGTTTTTAATGTCGCTTTGATAGTGTTATCTTCAAAAACAAGGCTTGTAATTTCAAACCATTGGTCAATCATTTCGCCAACCAGCACAAGAGATGTATTGCCTTCAATAGTTTTGTATTGAACGGTTGCAGAGTCTATTTGCGCTCCGCCCAAAGCATAGCAACCTATTCCCAAAGCAAAATATTGGTTGAGTCCTTTAAGCACATTTTCGTCAGCATTGGCAATAAGTTTCATAAGTTCTTCATTGCTTGTGCATTTTACGCTCAGCACAAATTCTTGCTCTTCCGCAATAGATGTTATTTTGTTTGTTTGTTCTTCTTCGCTAGCAAGTTTGATTGACAAATCAAATTTTAAGGCTTGTTCTTCTTGTTTTTCGTCTGCCAACTTGTCAACATAAGCCAACTTGAATGTTACGATTGGGACATTGTCAAAGTCTTGATATTTTCCGTCAATGTTGATATAGTTGAGCGTGCTGTTTTGTTCAACTTTTTGATAATAAGTTGTTGCGCTGTCAAATTGAGTGTTTTCGTCACAATTTGTGTATGTTGTTCCGTCATATGTGTAATAATTTGCCCAATTTTCTGGCGCTTTGTCAAGAGCGACTGCTTGATATTCAAACTTGGCATAATAGTAATAAATTGTCCTGCTGTCAAATTCAGTGTCACTTTTGCATTGTATAAACTCTTTGCCGTCAAAAGTGTAATAATTTGACCAATCTTCTGGCGCCGACTTTAAAACAACTGACATACAAATATTGTTGTATCCAAACAAATATCTCACCAAGTCTGTTGTGTTTTTTACGTCATTGTAGTTGTATTTGACTATCAAAGAATAAATTGTTTGTTCGCCTATTTGATAATTGAGCGGAACGACTTCATTTTTGAATTGTCCGTCTTCGCCAAAATATCCCACCAAAACATATCTTGTTCCACTCTTTTCAAAATAAATTTGTGGAAGAGCGCGAACTTTTATGTCATCAGCCTTTACAAACATAAGTGGATATTGATATGTGCCGCTTTCGACTTTTATCAAATCTTCTATCTTGTAAGACTGAGTTGTGCCGTTGGATGAAATTTTTATTGTTTGAGTTGTATCGCTGTCAAGCACTCTTGTCAAAGTTGTGTCTTGATATTTTATTGACACAGAAGCAGGTTGGTTTGTCCACACCGCTGTTTTGTCCGTGTTGACAACCAAGCAATACATTTCTGTTTGGACCATACCTTCGACAGGAACAATATTCCACATTTTGCCAGTGCCATAACCACCAGCCGAAATCTCAAACTTGTTGTTGCAAATGCCGTCATTGTTTGTCATAACAAGATATGCACCGACCTTAATTGTGCCAAGTTCATATGTGGCCACGTCATCTATTGTGGTTTTTCTTATCAACAAAATAGTGTTGACCGCATTCCACCTTGCATTGCTATTGTCAGTAATACTCACATCTTGTCCAACCCTTGCATATTTGCCTGAAATCGTGCAAGGGATATTCAATGTAATAATTTCACCAACTCTAACTTGGATAGTTTTTCCGTCAAAAGATGTTGTGTATGAATATGTGCCATTGTTGTCATCAAAGCCAGTAAGAGTTGCGCTTGTGTTGAGTGTTATTTTTTTGTTTCCACTCTTAAACTCAACATTGCCTTGTTGGAAAGCGCTGTCCACATTCAAAAATTCTAATTGATTAAATCTTGAATAGATTTTTGTGCCCATATTGTTTTCCATTGACAAGTCAAGGTTGTTTGTTTTTGAGTTGTTTTGGACATAGAGTTCGTTTTCTTGGAACAAATTCAAATCAATATTCAAAGTGTTGCCACCATTGAAATACACATTTGTTACACCAGAGTTTTCCACAACAAACTTCACTTTTCTATACACTGAATACTCGTTGTTGAAAATTTGGTCGCTCAAACTGTCGCCATCAAAGTTTTGCAAGAAAAGTTGTTGAACAGCATAAGTTGGATAACTGACAACATACATCTCATATTCGCCCGCTTGACTTGCATTGAAATAATATTCGTTGTCTTTTTTCACAATAAAATCGGCCGCAGTTTTTGTTATGTCATAATAATTGCCGTCTTCACTTTTGAAGAAAATATCACACAACTTGCCTACTTCACTTTTAAAAGGCTTGTTTGAATTGTCTGGCGCGAATATTGGTTGCAACTTAAATTCTGTGTTAGCCTCCACATTGAGATACAAAGTTGAGTCTGTGATTTTTTGATAGTATTCGCCAGTTTCGCTAAACGTGTCATCTTCGCCGAATTTTCTGTAACTCGAATTTTCATAGATGTAATAATCGGCTGTTTTTTCGATTTTTGGACTTGCGACTTTTTCATATTTTACACTTGCTTGTTCAAAATCAAAAACGCCATTTGTATGACTGTTGTTTTCCGTATTGTTCCAATCCTTCAAAGACACTTGGCTTGTTTGTCTGTCAATTTTTATTGTCAAGTCTGCATTGTGAAGTCCGTTGGCTGTGTTGAAATACATCTTTACTTCGCCACCTGTCGCTTCATAAGTGCTGGTCAAATTGGCGTCCGAATTGTCAAAAGTGTTTTTGATTTTGAAATACACTGTTTCGCCAATTTTAATTTTTGACCTTGAACCGCCAGAATACAAATTGCCGTCTTTGTCGCAAAACTCAATAAGTTCACGACCACGCTCAATCACCATTGTGCAATCAAGTTCGGTCACATCATCAGGAGTTGCCTTCAAGACAAATGAATAAATGTTGAGTTTGTTTTTGTTGTCTTGAATTTGCGCAAACTCAAATTTTTCATCTTTTTTTGATGCGACAAAATTGTCACAATAATATGTAACATTCAAAACCCCGTCATCAATATCAAAATAAATTGAGTCTGGTTCTTGATATGGTTCTTTAAACTTTCCTTGCAATGCAAGAACGCCAGCCAAAACACCCACACCAACAACAGTGCACCCCAAAACTATTCCTACAATTTTCAATATCTTTTTAAACATAATCCCCTGTCCTTTTGTTTAAAATTTTGTTGTCATATTTCTAGTATAATCAATTCTAATATTATTATAATAATAAAGGCCTATCAATGTCAAACTTTTGCCGAATAATTGCAAAAATTGTCGCAATTATTTTTAAAATCCAGATTAAAAAATAATTAAAATAAATTGTAAAAAATATTTAAAATAAATTGTAAAAAAATATTTAAAATAAATTGTAAAAAAATATTTAAGATAAATTAAAAAATAAAAAATATGCATTTTTGCATATTTTTAAGTATTTTTGTGTAACTTTTAATTAAAATAACAAATTAAATAAATTTACAAAATTTTCAACAGAAATTTGTTCTGGGCGGATATTTTCGCTTAAATTTATTTTATTTAATTTTTCTATTATTTTTTCTTTATTTATTTGGCAATTTTTTGTCAAATTATTTACAAGAGTTTTTCTTCTCATCGCAAATGCCTTGTGCACAAAATCAGAGAATTTTGAAAAATCTTTTATCTCATATTTTTGTTCTTTTAGTTTTATTTCTACAAGTGCAGAGTCAACTTTTGGCATTGGAGTAAAGCACTCTTTTTTGACAACTTTTTTCAAATTTACGTCTGCAACACTTTGAAGAATTACAGAAGTTATTCCATAATCTTTTGAATTCTCTTTTGATGCAAATCTTTCGGCAACTTCTTTTTGCACCATAAAAATCATTGTGTCAATTCGGTCACGAATTTGCAACAATTTAAAGATAATTGGGGTTGTAATATAATATGGAATATTGGCAACAACCTTAAATCTTTGACCAGCAAAAATGCTATCCAAATCAGCATCCATAAAGTCAGCAAAAACAATTTTTAAATTGTTGTGTTTTTGGCTGATTTCATTTAGCCTTTTGCTCAAAGATTTGTCAATTTCAAAACTCATAACACTTTTTGCCCTTGTCGCCAAAACATTAGTTAGAGTGCCAGCACCAGCGCCAATTTCAAGAACATTGTCACCGTCTTTCACTTCCGCATAATCAGCAATTTTATTAAGCAGATTTTTGTCTGACAAAAAATTTTGTCCAAGCGATTTTTTGAATTGAACGTCCTTGAATTTGCCTTCATATTCTTCTTTTGTTTTTTTGACTTTTTTTTCTTTTTCTATTTTTATTCCGTCAATTTTTATATCTTCATAATACTCAATGTTTTTCATAATTTTATTTTAGCACAAAACGATAAAAAAATAAATAGAAAATAAAAAATATATTTATAAATTAATTATATAAATAAAAAAAACTAATTAATAAAATAATATTAATTATTGAAAATAAATTAAAAAATACTTAAAAATGGCATTTTTTAAGTATTTTTATGTTTTTATTATTTTTTAATTTAATTGATTTATTTTAAATTAAATATTTTATTAAAATTATTTGTTGTATTTTCGTCAATTTTTTCTAGCGAAATATTTTTTAAGATTGCAATTACATTTGCAGTTTCCTTGACATAAGCAGGTTCGTTTCTTTGTCCCCTAAATGGCTCTGGTGTGAGATAGGGCGAATCTGTTTCAACCAAGAATTTGTCAAGCGGAACAGCCTTTGCAATCTCTTGCAAATTTTTTGCATTTTTAAATGTTACACTGCCAGCAAAAGAAATTGCAAAACCAAGTTTGAAAACTTCATTGGCAAATTCAAGGCTTGCTGAAAAGCAGTGGATGATATTGGTCCTTGTGTAGGGTGAATTTCTCTTCAAAATTTCTAGCACGTCACCACTTGCATCTCTGTTGTGGACAATGAATGGAAGATTGTATTTTTTTGCAAGTTTTATTTGGCTTTCAAATACTTCAATTTGTTTTTGTTTGTTGTCTTTTGTCCAATAATAATCTAGACCTATTTCACCAATCGCAAGCAATTTGTTTTTCCCATTTTCATCAAATACAGGTTTAATATTTTTAAATTTATGTTCAAACAATTCACAAGGTTTGTCTATATTTTTGCCCAACATTTTCTTTAAACAATATTCAAATTCTTCTTCATTGTATCCATCGACATCTTCTGGATGAACACCAACCGCATAATATACGTTTTTGTATTTTTGAGCAATTTCATTATTCTTTATTATGTCGTCAAAACTTGTAGACATATTCAAAACTTTTTCTATGCCTTGTTCTTCAAATTTCTTGACAACCAAGCCTACATCATTTTTAAATTTTTCGTCAGTTAAGTGACAATGACTATCTATCATACTTTTTCCTTTTATTTATGCTATCACGTCTTAAATAGCAAATTTGGTGATTTTATTGTAACCCTAAAAACAAAAAAAGTCAATAATATTTTTCTTGAAAGATAAAAAATACACTCTTGCGAGTGTATTTTTCATTAAATCAATTCGATAATTGCCATATCGGCGTTGTCGCCACGACGTTTGCCAGTCTTAATAATACGAGTGTATCCGCCGCCTTGTTTCAAATCTCTTGCACGTTCTGCATATTTTGGTGCATAAACGTTGAAGATTTTTTCACAAAGTGGGTCTTTGATGTTGTCAAGACGAGCGATGTAGTCTGCTTTCTTTTCGCCTTCTTTGCGAGGTTCTACTGCTGAATACAACTTATTCTTGATAGCACGACGAGCAGCAAGTTTTTTTGGACCATCATTGATAACTTCACGAGTAGTTTTGTTGCCCTTATCATCAACATAGTTCTTGTTTACTGTAACAACATCGTCATAACTTCTAATAGCAAGTGTCAAAACTTTTTCTACATAACTTTTTAGGTATTTAGCCTTTGCAACAGTTGTTTCGATTTTGCCATTCATAAGCAAATCAGTTGCTTGGTTACGTGTCAATGCTCTACGTTCTTTGCTAGGTCTGTTCAACTTCTTAACTTTCATTTGATTCTCCTTTAATAGTTTTCTGTGTTATTTTCAAGGATAATGCCATAAGATTCCATTTTTTGCAAAACTTCTTCCAAAGATTTAGCACCCATATTACGAACTTTCAACATATCTGCCTTTGTTTTCTTGGCCAAATCGCCAATAGTTTCAATGCCAGCACGTTTCAAACAGTTGTAACTACGAACACTAAGTTCCATTTCCTCAATAGGTTTTTCTAACAATTTTGTTCTTTCGTCTTCTTTACGAGCAACCAAAATGTTGCAGTCAGCCATTCCTTCAACGAGTTCAACAAACATAGCGATATAATCGTTAAGTAGTTTTGCACTCAAAGAAACAACTTCTTTTGCACTTACGGTTCCGCGAGTTTCTACATCCATAACAAGTTTGTCAAAGTCCATATTTTGACCAACACGGCTAGATTGAACTTCAAAATTTACTTTCTTTACTGGTGTGAACAAAGAGTCAATCGCAATGAAATCAACTTCATCTGAGAAATCTTTGTTGAGTTCGGCAGTTACATAACCGCGACCACGACCAACGTAGAGTTGCATATCGAGTTCGGCATCTTTTTCGATTGTGCAGATGTATAAATCTGGATTAAGTATTGTGCATTTGTCGCCACAGTCAATATCTTTTGCGTATATTTCTGCTGGACCTTTTTTCTTTAAAGTCATTACTGCTTTAAAATCTCTTTCTGTTGTATTTGACCTTACTGCCAAATTTTTAAGGTTTAAAATAATGTCAGGAACATCTTCTGTTACACCCTTGATTGTTGAGAATTCGTGCATAACTCCTCTGCATTTAATTCCCACAACAGCGGCACCTGGAAGGCTTGATAACAAAACTCTTCTCATTGCGTTGCCAAGTGTAATTCCAAAACCTTTTTCTAATGGTTCCACAGTGATTGTAGCACTAGCACCATTGTTTTTTTCTTCCAATACGATTTTTGGTTTTTCAATTTCCATCATAAATCAAAATCCTCCATTATTATTTAGAATAGAATTCGACAATCAAGTGTTCTTGAATATTTAGGTCAATATCATCTCTTTCAGGGAGAGCAACCACTTTTCCAGCAAGGCTTGGAGCGTTGAATTCCAACCATTTGACTGTAACAGGTTTGCTTTCCTTGATTGCTTTATACATTTCAAGTTCAGTATCAGACTCTCTAACTGCGATAACATCGCCAACTTTTACTTGGTAAGAAGGAATGTTTACTTTCTTGCCATTTACTGTAAAGTGTCCGTGAGTAACATCTTGTCTAGCCTTTGCTCTTGAACTTGCAAGACCAAGACGATATACAACGTTGTCAAGACGAAGTTCCAACATTTTAAGCATTGCCCAACCTGTTCCTTCTTTGCTCTTCAAAGCCTTTTCGTAATACAAGCGGAATTGTTTTTCCAAAATGTTGTATGCTCTTCTTACTTTTTGTTTTTCTCTTAATTGGATACCATATTCAGTAACTTTTTTTCTAGCAGCGCCGTGTTGTCCCGGAACAACCGGTCTACGTTCCATAGCACATTTGCTAGACAAACATCTTTCGCCTTTAAGGAAAAGTTTGCAACCTTCCCTACGGCATTGACGACAATCAGCATCTGTATATTTTGCCATTGTTTATTCTCCTTTTATACTCTTCTTCTCTTAGGTGGTCTGCAACCATTGTGTGGGATTGGTGAGCAATCTTTGATCATTGTAATTCCAATGTCACAAGTTGCTAGCGCTCTAATAGCGGCTTCTCTACCACCACCTGCACCCTTAACATATACTGCAACCTTTGTGATTCCAGCATCTTTTGCATTTTTTGCAGCATCTTCAACTATTTGTTGAGCAACAAATGGTGTTGATTTTTTAGCACCACGGTTGCCTAGTTTTCCTGCACTAGACCAAGAAACAACGTTTCCAGCCGCATCTGTAAAAGTTGCGATTGTATTGTTGAATGTTGCTTGAATGTGAAGTTGTCCTTCGCCAAGATTTTTTCTGACGAGTTTCTTCTTTCCTTTACTTTTATCGGTACTTTTAGTAGCCATTTTTTACTCCTTATTATTTTTTCTTATTTGCAATAGTCTTTCTAGGACCTTTACGTGTTCTTGCATTTGTTTTTGTAGATTGACCACGAACAGGTAAGTTCGCGATGTGTCTCAATCCACGATAGCATCTAATTTCTTTTAATCTTTTGATGTCCATAGCGACATCTCTACGCAATTCACCTTCTACGATGAAATTTGAGTCGATGTATTTTCTTATAGATGCAACATCACTTTCTGTCAAATCTTTTACTCTTGTGTCAGGGTTGATGCCTGTTGCTGCCAAGATTTGATTAGAACGGACTCTACCAATTCCGTAGATATAAGTAAGACCTATTTCTACTCTTTTTTCATTTGGTATATCCACGCCCGCAATACGTGCCATAATTTCCTCCAAAAATATATTTTATATTTGTTTCATTATTCTAAATTTGCCGCGTAGAATAATGTTTGTTTTCGATTTTATTAACCTTGTCTTTGTTTGTGCTTTGCTGACTTTGAGCAAATAATCATAACTTTACCATTACGTTTGATAACTCTACATTTTTCGCACATAGGTTTTACTGATGGTCTAACTTTCATTTTTTCCTCCTAGTTTTTATCACGCCAAACGATTCTTCCTTTGGTCAAATCGTATGGACTCATTTCAACTTTGACTTTATCACCTACCAACACTTTTATGAAATGTGTTCTTAGTTTTCCTGAAATGTAGCAAGTAATAATTCGGTTGTTCATAATTTTAACCTTGAAAGTTGCATTGCCAAGTGCTTCGACAACTTCGCCTTCGGTTTCAATAACGTCTTCCTTTGACATTGTTACTCCTTTATTGTGTTAATTTTTATAAGATTGTGTAGTTCGTGATTTGTGATTTTATTTAATTTTAAATAAATCTCTTTGCCATCGCCAAGATATGACAAGTGCTTGGCATTTTTTGTCTTTGGTTTGTCCATAGGTTTTAGTTTGCCGTCAATAAGCAAGCAATAACCTTTTTTATCAATCCCAACGACCAAATACCTGTTGCCTAGGTCTCTACCTTGCAGGCTTTCTACGATATCTCCAATTTGTAATGTTTCCATAACACTCCTATAAGGTCAGTATCTCCACGCCTTCGCTGGTGATAATAACCGTGTTTTCATAATGCGCTGAAGGAAGACCGTCTTCGGTCTCAACCGTCCAACCATTTGAAGCAAGTACCACATTTCTTCTACCTAACGTAGACATTGGTTCAATAGCAAGAGTCATACCATTTTGCAGCACAATTCCGCTATTAAAAGGACCATAGTTTGGGACCATTGGGTCCTCGTGCATTTCTCTGCCGATACCGTGACCAACAAGTTCTCTAACTACTCCATAGCCATTTTTTTCAAGATAGGCTTGAATTTTGTGACTTATGTTGCCAAGTTTGCAACCTGCTTTGATGTCTTTTATTCCTTCAAAGAAAGATTGTTTGGTATCTTCGACAAGTTTTTGCACTTCCCACTTTACATTTCCTACAAGGAAAGTTCTTGCTGCATCAGATTGCCAACCTTTGTAGCAAACTCCGCAGTCGATGCTAATTATATCACCGTCTTCAAGCGGGCGGTCGTCACAAAATCCGTGGACAACCTCGCTATTTCGACTTGCACATATTGAGAATGGAAAGCCGTCATAACCTAAGAAAGATGGTGTAGCATCTCTTGATGTAATGTAGTCATAGGCCAATTTGTTTAAGTTGTTGGTTGTTTGACCGACATACACATTTTTTTCAATCATCTTTAATGTGTCAGACAAGATTTTTCCTGCCTGACGCATCAAATCTAATTCTTCATTGTTTTTTATTGTAATACGCATATTTATCCTATTTGATTTGCTCCAAAATTTTCTCTGCTTGTTGCAAAGTGTATTCAGGAGTTTTGCTTGCATCAAGTTTGTGAATCAACTTCTCTTTTGTGTAATACTCTACAAGTGGATATGTTTGTTTGAAATATGTGTCAATTCTTTTTCTTACAGACTCTTCATTGTCGTCTGCTCTAACGACCAAATTTCCGCCACATTTTTCACACTTGTCAGCCTTATACCAAGAGCGGTTGTAAATTTGATTACATTTTTCGCAAGTGATACGTCCGAGCGCACGTTTTAAGACTTCTTCTGGACTAACATCAAGCATCAAGACTGCATCAATTTTTGCAATATCTTTTAATGCTTCTGCTTGTTCAATAGTCCTTGGAAAACCATCAAACAACAAATTGGCATCCTTTGGAAGTGAATTGATATAGTTTTTCATAACAGCAATAACTGTTTCGAACTCTACCAACCCACCACTCATTTGGACTTCGTTGATATGCTTGCCAAGAGCGCTGCCTGTGGCAACTTCCTTTCTAAGCAAATCGCCAGTAGAAATTTCTACAAGGTTGTATTTGTCTTCGATGTTTCTTGCTAGTGTTCCCTTTCCGCTATTTGGAGCACCCAATAAAATAATCTTCATAAAATCCCCTTTAAATTTAAGATATCCTATTATAGCATAATATTTATCAAAAATCTAGTAGTTTATTTTAATTTGTTGGTATTTTATTTCAAAAATCCTCTATAATTTCTCGCAAGCAGTTGAGCGCTCAACATTTTTTCAAATTCAAGGGCGCAACTTACTACGATAAGGATTGCCGTTGCACTAAATGCACTTGTAAGTCCACTTGTGCCGATTGCTTTGAACACATATGTTGGGATGATTGCCATAAACGCTAGGAATATTGCACCAAACAATGTAATTCTTCTGCTTATTTCTTTTAGTTTGTCAGCAGTTGGTTTGCCTGGACGGACACCATTGATAAATCCACCGTTTTGTTGAATTTGTCTTGCGATATCATCAGTGTTGAAGTTAATCATACTATAAAAATATGCAAATGCCAAAATCAACAAGCCAAGTAATATTGTGTAAATCCAAGTTCCACTACCGAGCCATTTTGACCACCATTTTGTAAAAGCCCAGTTACCTTCCGCATCAAATATGCTACATATAAGTTGTGGGAATGTAAGGATTGAACTTGCAAAAATGATAGGCATAACCCCATTAGCATTTACTCTAATAGGAATATTTGTTGATTGGCCACCATACATTTTTCTGCCTTTGATTTGTTTTGCGTATTGAACAGGAACTCTTCGTTCACCGCCGTCAATAAATACTACCAAACCAAACACCAAAATAATGGTTACCAAGAACAAAATTAATTGCCAGATAGCAGTTTGAGCAACTTCGCCACCTTTGCCGATGTTTTGGAAGTTTGTGAACAATGCTGTTCCCGCACTACTCAAAATGCCGACAAAAATTAATAATGACATACCATTGCCAATACCGATTTCTGTAATCTTTTCGCCAAGCCAAACGGTGAACATTGCACCAGCAACAAGCATAGTGACGATGAATGCAATTCCTATCCATTCAGGAACGCCTTTGAAATAACTCAAATTTACATATCCACTATTCTTAAAGCCGATAACGATACCGCACGCTTGTGCTATTGCGATAATCAAAGCGGCGATTTTGGTATACTTGTTGATTTTCTTTCTACCTTCTGCGCCTTCTTTGCTTAATCTTTCCCAACTAGGGATTACAACTGACAAGAGTTGTATAATAATTGATGAAGTAATGTAAGGTGATACACCTAGTGCAAGGAATGTTCCTTGTGACAAAGCGCCACCGCTTAAACTACTCAGTAATTGCAAGAAAGTTTGACCTTCTGTGAATGTAATTTCTTGAAGTCCTGGAACAGGAATCCAACATCCAAGACGGAAAACAAACAGCAACAACAAAGTAAGCAACAACTTGTTACGCACATCTTTAACCTTGAATGCGTCAGTTAATGTTTTAAACATTATACCTCCTCAGGTGAACCACCCATTGCTTTGATTTTTTCACTTGCAGTTGCAGTGAATTTGTTTGCTTTTACAGTAAGGGCAACTTTCAATTCGCCGTTACCAAGAATTTTTACTCCGTCTTTTTCTATCTTTGACAAAATGCCTTTTTCAAGCAAAGCACACGCATCAACTACGCTGTTTGCTTCAAACACATTAAGTTTGTCAACATTAACTGTTGAATAAACTTTGCCAAAGTTTGCATTGTTGAAGCCACGAGATGGAATTCTTCTATACAAAGGCATTTGACCGCCTTCAAATCCTGGACGAACACCACCGCCACTTCTAGCATTTTGGCCCTTGTGACCTTTGCCAGCAGTTTTTCCCAAACCGCTACCAATACCACGACCAACTCTAAACTTTTTAGTTTTTTCGCCTTGGGCGTTTTTTAAATCATAACTATACATAATTTCTCCTTTTACGCCTTCTCTACTTTAACCAAATGTTTTACCTTAAAAATGCTTCCTTGGATGCAAGCATTGTCAGGCAATTCTCTTGTTTGACCAAGTTTGGTTAAGCCAAGTGCTTCTAAAACTTTTGCTTGGTTTTTGTTAAAACCAATAGGACTTTTGATAAGTGTAACTTTTAATATACTCTTTCCCATACTTCCTCCTATAACTCTTCAACGTTCTTTCCACGAAGCATAGCAATTTGTTCAGCGCTACGCATTTCTTTCAATGCTTTGAGTGTTGCACGAATTACGTTTATCTTTGTGGTTGAGCCGTGAATTTTAGAAGTAATATCTTTGTAGCCTGCAAGTTCAAATACTGGACGAGCAGCACCACCAGCAATGATACCACTACCTGCTTTTGCAGGGATTATAATAACTTGTGAAGTTGAGAATTTTCCAACTGTTTCATAAGGAACGGTTCCGTTTACAATTGGAACAGTAATCAAATTTTTCTTTGCAGCCTTAGTAGCCTTTTCAACAGCAACTGGAACTTCTTTGGCCTTGCCAATTCCTAGTCCTACTCTGCCTTTTTTGTCGCCAACGACAACAACTGCTCTAAAACTGATTGTTCTTCCGCCTTTTACAGTTTTGCTTACACGACTAACTTGAAGCATTTTCTTTTCAAATTCGTCTTTTTCTTCAACTCTGTTTGGCCTTTTAAAATTTTTGCGTTCTGCCATTATTCTCTCCTTTTAAAACTCTAAGCCAGCACTTCTAGCGCCGTCTGCAAGTTCTTTTACTCTTCCTGTATAAAGATATCCGCCTCTATCAAAGACAACATTTTTGATGCCGGCACTGATTGCCATTTCACCAATTGTTTTGCCAATGAATGCTGCTTGTTCTTTATTAGTCATAGTTTTTAGTGTATCACTGTATTGTTTTTGTGTTGTATTGCAAGAGCAAAGTGTTGCTCCTGTTCTGTCGTCAATAATTTGAGCATATATATGCTTCAAACTTTTGTAGACATTAAGTCTTGGGCAAGTAGAACTGCCAACAAGATTTTTGCGTAGTCTAGTATGACGTTTTTGTCTAACTTCATTTTTATTTTTCTTTGTTATCATATTCTACTCTCCTTATTTTTTGCCCTTTCCAGAAGCCTTACCTTCTTTCAAGTTCACTTTTTCGCTTTCGTATCTAATTCCATAACCGTGATATGGTTCGATTGGTCTTGTTGCTCTAACTTTTGCAGCAAGTTGTCCAACTGCTTCTTTTGAAATTCCGATACAAGTTACGATGTTGTCTTTTACTTCAAATCTAACACCGTTTTCTTCTTCAACTTCTACTGGGTGAGAAAGTCCAAGGTTCATAACGATTTTGTTACCTTGTTTTGCAACTTTGTAACCAACGCCGTTTACAACCAAAGATTTTTTAAATTCTTCTGTAACTCCAACAACCATATTGTGAAGCAATGCTCTATACAAACCGTGTTTTGCATTTGAGCCATCATTAGAATTTTCACCAATAGCGAGTGTAACGACACCGTTTTCTGTCAAAACTTTGATATCGTTTGATACTTGTTGAGTAAGAGTTCCTTTTGGGCCTTTTACTGTAACAAGATTGTTTGCGTCAACATCCACGCTAACTCCTTGTGGAAGGTGGATTGGTAATTTTCCTATTCTTGACATAACTCACCTCTACCATACATACGCTAGCACTTCACCGCCAACGCCGTTTTTTCTTGCTTCTTTGTCAGTCATAACACCTTTGTTTGTAGAAACAATGGCAATTCCTAGGCCATTCAAAACCTTAGGCATTTGTTCAGCATTTGCATATAGTCTCAAACCTGGTTTTGAAATTCTCTTCAAACCTTGGATAACTCTTTCGCCGTTTGGACCATATTTCAAACTAATGGTAAGCATAGGAACACCATTTTCTTTTTGGTCTTGTGTATATGACATAATATATCCTTCATTCAAAAGAATGTCAGCAATTGCTTTTTTTGTCTTTGAATAAGGAACATTTACAGATTCGTGCTTTCTTGTGTTCGCATTACGAATACGAGTAAGCATATCTGCGATTGGGTCTATAATCAACATATCTTTTTCTCCTTTTACCAACTAGCCTTTGTAATACCAGGCAATTCGCCTTTGTATGCTAAATTTCTAAAACAAATTCTGCAAATTCCATATTTTCTCAAAACTGCGTGAGGACGTCCACAAATTGAACATCTTGTGTATTCACGAGTTGAATATTTTTGTTTGCGTTGTTGTTTGTTAATTAATGCTTTTCTTGCCATAATCTATCTCCTTGCCTTTTTGAATGGTAGTCCCATTTCAGTAAGTAGTGCCAAAGCCTCTTCGTTTGTCTTGGCTGTTGTAATAAACATTACATCAAATCCACGAACTTTTTCGATTTTGTCATAAACAATTTCTGGGAAGATGATTTGTTCCTTGATACCGAAACTGTAATTTCCCTTGCCATCAAAAGATGTGTTATCCAAACCTTGGAAGTCACGAACTCTTGGCAAAGCAACAGAAACAAGTCTATCAAAGAATTCATACATTCTTTCGCCACGAAGTGTAACTTTTGCACCGATTTTTTGTCCTTTACGAAGTTTGAAGTTCGCAACTGATTTTTTTGCATAAGTTACAACTGGTTTTTGTCCAGCGATTGTTGACAATTCGTCAACAGCAATGTTGAAACTCTTTGAGTTGTCTTTTTCTTTTCCTAGTCTCAAACTCAACACAATTTTGTCAAGTTTTGGACATTCCATAACATTTTTATAATTAAACTTTTGCATCAATGCAGGTTTTACTGCATCGTTGTAGTATGCATGACGTCTATTAATTTCTCTTTCCATTGTCATACTCCTTATTTAGCCTTACTAGTTTTACTAGTTGCTTTTTTTGTTGTTTTCTTTGCAGTTTTTACTGCTGTGTCCAAAACTGCTCCACATTTTTTGCAAACACGAACAGTTTTGCCATCTTCTTCTTTCTTAGCAATTCTTGTTGCCTTTCCGCAAGCAGAACAAATAACTTGAACGTTTGAAGCATCAATAGCACCTTCTGATTTTACAATGCCACCTTTGTCGTCTTGACTTTTTGGTTTGTTATGATGTGCTTGAATATTTACGCCAGAAACGATTACTCTGCCATTTTTTTGGTCAACTGACAAGATTTCGCCAGTCTTTTTGGCATCTTTGCCAGTAAGAACAACGACTTTGTCGCCTTTTTTTACGTGTAATTTACTCATAACTTCTCCTTATAATACTTCTGGTGCCAAAGAGATAATCTTTGTGAAACCTTTTCCACGAAGTTCTCTTGCAATAGGTCCAAATATTCTTGTTCCCTTAGGGTCTTTTGATTTTTTGTCGATGATAACTGCTGCGTTGTCATCAAATTTGATTGTTGTTCCGTCTTCACGTTCTACTGCTTTCTTTGTTCTAACAATAACGGCGGTTACAACGTCACCTTTTTTAACTTTTCCGTTAGGGTCACATTTTTGCACAGAGGCAACTATGATATCACCAATTCCAGAAAACTTTCTAACAGAACCACCAAGACATCTAATACATTTTATTGTCTTTGCGCCTGTGTTGTCTGCCACGTTTAATATACTTTCTTCATGTATCATAACTTCCTCCTACTTAGCACGTTCTACAACTCTAAGAACTCTGAAATACTTGTCTTTTGACAATGGTCTTGTTTCCACAATTTCCACAGTATCTCCAACGTGAGTATCGTTCTTTTCATCGTGTGCTTTATATTTCTTGGTAAAAGTAATATATTTACCATAAATTGGGTGTTTCTTCTTGCTTGTTACAAGAACAACAACTGTTTTGTCCATTTTGTCGCTTACGACAACACCTGTCATTGTCTTTTTGCCAGCAATTTTTATAACTTTTTCGTCCATATACTACTCCTTATCCCCATTATTCTTTTCGTGAATAATAGTCTTAATTCTAGCGATATCTTTCTTTACAAGTTTTATTCTTGCAGTGTCTTTAAGTTGTCCAACTTTGTTTTGGAAGTTGAGGTTGAAAAGTTCACTTTTAAGTTCACTTTCTTTTGCACTCAATTCAGCCAAAGTCATTTCTCTATAATTATTTTTCATTACTTTCACCGCCTTCGACTAGGTCTTTTTCTCTTTTTATTACTTTTGTTTTGCAAGGTAGTTTGTGAGATGCGAGTCTAAGTGCTTCCAAGCAAACTTCTTCACTTGGTCCAGACACTTCAAACATAACTCTATCTGGTTTTACTACTGCTACGTAATGGTCAGGTGCACCTTTTCCGCTACCCATACGAGTGTCGGCTGGTTTCTTTGATACTGACTTGTCTGGGAAGATTTTGATCCAAACTTTTCCGCCACGTTTCATATATCTGTTGATAGCGACACGGGCTGCTTCGATTTGGTTTCCTGTTACCCAACAAGGTTCAGTAGCAACTAGACCATAATCGCCATAAGCAAGGAAGTTGCCTCTGTGTGCTCTTCCTGTCATACGGCCTCTAAATTGTTTTCTTCTTTTTACTCTTTTAGGCATTAACATATTAGTTTTCTCCTTTTGTGCGATTCATAGAAACTTTGCCCATAATATCGCCCTTGTAAATCCAAACTTTTACACCAATAACACCAAAAGTTGTGTGTGCTTCTACGTTGGCATAATCAATGTCAGCACGCAAAGTTTGAAGTGGAAGTGAACCTTCAATGTAGTGTTCAGATCTTGCAATTTCTGCGCCGTCAAGACGACCGCTAACCATTGTTTTGATACCAACAGCACCTGCTCTCATTGTTCTTTGCATAGCGGCTTTCATAACACGTCTAAATTGAGCACGTTTTTCAAGTTGCAATGCAATGCTTTCAGCAACAAGTTTTGCGTCTAGGTCAATATTTTTGATTTCTTTGATATTTACATTAACACGTTTTGCACTAGCGATTTTTTCAAGTTGTTTTCTCATTGCTTCAACGCCAGCACCTTTTTGTCCAATCAAAATACCAGGCTTGCCAGTTTCTATCGTGATTGTGCATACGTCACCACTTCTTTCAATAAGTATTTTGGAAATAGATGCACTCTTATAGTTTTTGTTGATAAATTTACGGATTGTATCATCTTCTTTGATATATTTTGCAATGTCCTTTTTGCCAGCAATCCAGCAAGAATTCCACGCTTTGTTGATACCAAATCTCATACCGTTAGGATTAACTTTTTGTCCCATAATCTACTCCTTTACGTCTAGCACGATATTGATGTGGCTAGTTCTCTTTAAAATTCTGTTTGCACTACCCTTGCCGGCTGCCATACTACGTTTTAGAGTTGGGCCTTGTGTTGCGATTGCTTCGGCAACATATAGGTCGTGTTTGTTGAGACCCTTGTTGTTTTCAGCATTTGCAGCAGCACTGTTTACAATCTTCAAAACAATTTCAGCGGCTTTGTTTGGGATATTGCTCAAAATTGCAACTGCATCGTCATAAGACTTGCCACGAACTGTGTCAAGAACAATTGCAACCTTGCTAGAACTAATTCTGCAATATTTTGCGCTTGCTTTTGGACGATTGTCAGCATTTTGATGCAACTTTGCTGTCTTTTCTCTAATTCTTTTTGCCATAATTCTTCTCCTTATCTGCCACCCTTAGACGCATTGCTATCTGCCTTGAACCCTTTGAAAGTTCTTGTTGGAGCAAATTCGCCAAGTTTGTGACCTACCATATCTACTGTGCAGTAAACTGGGATATGTTTTCTACCATTATGAACTGCGATTGTGTGACCTACGAATTCAGGATAAATAACGCTTGCACGAGACCAAGTTTTTACAACTTTTTTCTCATTTTTTTCGTTCATTTCCTTAACTCTTGCCATCAATTTTGCATCAACATATGGTTTCTTCTTTAAAGATCTACTCATAATAATCTCCTACTTTGCATTGGCTCTCTTAACAATCAATTTGTTAGAAGCCTTTTTATGTTTTCTTGTCTTGTAACCAAGTGCTGGTTTACCCCAAGGAGTAACTGGTCCAGCGTGACCAACTGGTGACTTACCTTCACCACCGCCGTGTGGGTGATCTACTGGGTTCATAACAGAACCACGAACGGTAGGTCTAACGCCCATATGACGTTTACGTCCAGCCTTTCCAAGAGATACGATTTCGTGTTCTGCATTGCCAACTTCACCAATAGTAGCGCGGCAACGTGCAAGCACTTTTCTCATTTCTCCACTTGGAAGTCTAACTGTGACATAATCACCTTCCTTAGCCATTAATTGAGCAGCCATACCAGCAGTTCTTACTAGTTGTCCACCTTTGCCAAGGTTAAGTTCGATGTTGTGGATTAAAGCACCGAGTGGGATTTCGCTAAGAGGCATAGCATTGCCAGTTTTTACTTCAATATTTGAACCTGACATAACTGTGTCGCCTACTTTCAAACCCTTTGGAGCCAAGATAAATCTCTTTTCACCATCAGCATAAACAAGCAATGCAATGTATGCTGTTCTGTTTGGGTCATATTGTATGCTATCAACTTTTGCAACAATACCATCTTTGTTACGTTTGAAGTCAATAATTCTATAAGTTTGACGGTTTCCGCCTCCCTTATGTCTTACTGTAATTTTTCCTTGTGCATTTCTTCCTGCATTTTTCTTCTTTACATCGCGAAGAGATTTTGGAACTTCTGCACCTTTGGTGAGAACGCTGAAATCTGCATAAGATTTTCCTCTTTCACCATTATTCATACTTTTTACTATTCTAGGCATATTTTTTCTCCTTATTATGACAAGCTATCGAAGAACTCAATACCCTTTGAGTCTGCTCTCAAAAATACAACTGCTTTTTTCCAATCGCCTGTTGAACCTTTTGTAACACCACTCTTTGTGTTTCTTGTTCTTGTTTTGCCTTTTACATTTAATGTATTTACACGAGCAACTTGAACGTCAAACAATTCTTCAACTGCTTTTGCAATTTCAATTTTGTTTGCTTCTTTTGCTACTTCGAAGGTATAAACCTTGTTTGCAATTCCAGCATATGACTTTTCTGTCAAAACTGGTTTCTTAATAATTTGATGTGCGTCCATTATACGTAAGCCTCCTCAATCTTTTTGATAGCATCCAATGTGAATACGACATTTGTGTTTTCCACAATGTCACACACATTTAGAAGTCTTGCTTCTGCAACAGACACTTTTTGAATATTGCCAGCAACTCTGTTTACTGTTTCATCATTTTCAGCAGTAACGAAAATTGTGCGTTTCTTCAAATCGAATGTCTTTAACAAGTTTGACATTTCTTTTGTTTTTGCATTTTCAAATGTAAGTTTGTCAAGAACAACAACTTCATTTTGTCTAATCTTTTGACTAAGTGCACTTGCAAAAGCAATGTCTCTCATTTTCTTGTTGATTTTTTCGCTGTAATCTCTTGGCTTTGGAGCGAACACTACGCCACCACCAACCCATTGTGGTCCTTTTGAAGAACCTTGTCTAGCACGACCTGTGCCTTTTTGTCTCCAAGGTTTCTTTGCGTGTCCACGAACTTCGCTACGAGTAAGTGTAGATTTTGTTCCTTGTCTTGCATTGTTGTGCATAGCGACTACAACTTGGTGAACGAGTGACTCTTTGTATTCTGCGTCAAACACGCCAGAATTGAGTTCAACACTATTCACTTCTTCTTTTTTCATATTATAAACTGTAAGTTTTGCCATAGTTTAACTCCTTTACGCCTTTTTTGCAGACTTGATAGTAACTATGCTTTGATTTGGTCCAGGAATTGCACCTTTTATCAAAATCAAATTTCTGTCAAGGTCTACACGAACAACGCTCAAATTTTGAATTGTCACATTCTCATGACCGTATTGTCCAGGCATTTTCTTATTTTTAAATACTCTACTTGGATTTGAGTTTGCACCCATTGATCCAACTTCTCTATGAACAGGTCCAACACCGTGTGTCATTTTTAGTCTGTGAGCGTTCCAACGTTTGATAACACCACTAAATCCGTGTCCTTTTGAAACACCAGACACATCAACTTTGTCGCCTTCTGCAAACATATCGCATTTGATTTCTTGTCCAAGTGTGAAATCTGCGCAGTTGTCAAACTTAAATTCTTTCATAACTCTCTTTGGCTCAACATTAGCTTTTTTGAAAGTTCCGGCTTGACATTTGTTTACGTTCTTTGCTTTGATAGCACCGAAAGCGAGTTGAACTGCTTCATAACCATCGTTTTCTTTGTTCTTAACTTGTGTAACGTAGCAAGGACCTGCTTCTACGAAAGTTACAGGTATAACAGAGCCGTCTGCTCCGAAGATTTGCGACATACCAAGTTTTCTACCGATAATTGCTTTCTTCATAACTCCTCCTATAATTCGATATCGACATCAACACCAGCAGGCATACTCATACGAAGCAAACTTTCTGTTGCCTTGGTTGTAGGTGCGAACACGTCGATAACTCTTTTGTGTGTTCTTGATTCAAATTGTTCTCTTGAATCCTTGTATTTGTGCGGAGCACGAATAATTGTAACCACTTCTTTTTCAGTAGGAAGTGGAATTGGTCCAGATATTTTGCATCCGGCCTTTGTTGCTGTGTCTACAATATTTGACACAACCGAATCGAGTAAACTGTGATCAAATGATTTTAACTTGATTCTTAATTTCTTAGTTGACATTTTTTATCCTCCTAGTCCAACTTTCACCAGAACCTTACACTAACCCGTGTGTAAAGTGCTATTTGCCAAAAAATAAAAGCATTTTTGGCTGGCACGTCTAAGCGCTATGGTCATTGCAAATTCCCACCTCTTGCTCGTAAGAGTTGCAACCTTGCAAATCTCCCCACACCAAATAGCAAGTTTATTATACAATACAAAATACTAATTGTCAACCCTTTTTCAAAAGTTTTTTTAAAATTTTGTATATAGTATAAATATAATAAGATTATTGTTGTTTATTATATTACATTATAGATGTGGTGGGATTTTGATTTGGCCATATCATCCGCCCACTTGTTGCACAAGTGTGCACCTTCCTACTAAGGAAGGCTATCACTTATTAGGTGCACAACCAACAATATGCCTGCACGTTATTTAGTCAGATACACTCGCTTCGCTCGGTATGACAGGCGGTGGAGTTTTAATTTGGCCATATCATCCGTCAGTCTTACGACTGACACCTTCCTACTAAGGAAGGCTTACACAAGTTAGGTGCATAGCATAAAACTAACTTACCGTTTAATGCAACTTGGATATGTATGGGTAAAAATAGTTTTGGGGTATTTACAAATC
>CAYQCO010000007.1:0-6668 GCA_964416085.1 uncultured Lachnospiraceae bacterium
AGACCAAAGAATATATCCACGACCACACAATGGCTCAAACTTGGTTTGTTGATGAAGACAACAATTTGTATATTGCAGGCCTATATCTTAATGCGGATATGTATAATGAGGGTAAAGAATATGAGAAACGAATGGCGGAACGCGATTATAGTTTTGTTAAACCATATAGCGACGAAGAAGGTGTGGACACGCAGCTCATGCGTAGTCTATCTGGTTTACATTATGGCGGTATAACCACATTGTTTAAGTTTGAGAATCTTAATTCCGCAATTGTTGATTCATTGATTAAGTGCGATAGTAATTCTGGTAATGACAATCAAAACATATTGTCTGACGATAATTGGCGTACGGCGAATTTGGGTTGGGATGAATACAATTTTGATGTGGCATGGTTGCTAGATTGGATAGTGAATAATTGTCAATATAAAGTTATTGCCGAGTCACATGGGTTAGCGGATAATAATTTCGATTGGGCGTATGCATTTGAAAGTAATACTTACGGAACGGATCATATTTCGAGCAGAGAGTTGGAGGTAGTATATCCTGGTTATGTTAGCGGGATGTACTATATATACGCGCTGTATCGTGGTGGTTTGTATTTTTCTACAGTAAATGAAGTTGGTCGTTTTAATAAAGTTTATAATTTTTATCAAGTAAACAGATTTTTTGATAAGGATGGCATTCTTGTCACGGTGCCAATGTCAGAGAATGGATATTCTTCACAATATTTATCGTCTAGTAATAAAATTTGCGAGATTAAACATATGACAAACAATAAATTTAGGAGCCGGGTTTCAGACGCTCCATTCTTCTTGAAAGGATTTATCGGTATAGATTATGAGAAGGTTGGGGATGGAGAATATGATTACGTATATAGTGAGCATGGAAAAGGTGAAGGTATGTGGAAAAGCCAATAATTATGGAATTCGATAAGAAATTAAAAGTTGCTAAATTTTTAGCAATTTTTTTTATTTTTTTTGTCGATTTTGTTTGTATAATAATCGCCTAATATTGTATAATATACTTATATATAAGTATAAGGGGAAATTATATGAAGAAATTTTTGATAATATTGTTAGGTGTCTTGACAGGTATTGTTGCTGTTTTGCCTTTTGCAAATTCAAACAAATTGGTGATTAATGATGACAATGTTTATGCTTCTGAGTCTAATCTTTCTGATGTGATTGGAAGTGAAAGTGGCGGTTTTAAGTATGATGGCGACAACTGGTTTTATATATATAATGAAGATGGGTATAAAGAGTTTGTATATTATCTTAATGTGACTTGCAAGGACACGTCTACGGATGATTTGAAGAAACAAAAGTTTAATTTGCTGGCAAACATCAATATTGGTGGATCTAAAAATGCGGGCGCTGATTATGTTATCAACGAGTTTTATGGAACATTTGATGGTCAATATCACCAAATTAAGGGATTGTCAATGTTCTGCAAGGTGAATACTGGCATGATTCGAAATTTTGAGATATATAAGGGATATAATTATTGCAACAGCTCACAAAATTATGAAACATTCTCTTATGGGAGATATTGGCACAATTACAATGGCGGTACTGCACGAGGCAAAATGTCTATACCGTGGGTCGGTGTTGGCTTCGTGGCTGGGATTAATCATGGTTACATTGATCATGTTGGTGTGTGGGATTCTTCTGCGGTAGTTCAAATTGCTGAGATTACTGGTGGATATAGCACAGTCTTTAATTTTTGGGAAAACTTAAACTCTAGTGCATATTCACTTGATTTTTCAACTAAAACAAACCACGTGTGCGGAATAGCGATTGGTGGTATTGCCGGTATGAATTTCAGTTCAATTTCATATTGCTATGTTTATGAAACCACATTGAAGACTGATGAAACGAAATTAACAAAATCGGATGATAACATTGAATCGTTTGATGGGAAGGTTGATGGTAAGAATGCGTATAATTGTGTCGGTGGAATATCTGGGTATATTTCTACACTTTCTAGAACAACTGCAACAATTACAAATTGTATAAGTGCATATAATGATTTTACTGCTTTCGGTGTTCGAGCCCTATACGATTATTATACCAATTTTTCAAAACAATTGGGCCAGCAAGTGTTGATTGTTGATTTGATAAAGAATTGGGGTTGTGGTGGACTGTTTGGATTGTCATTACCTGAGAATGTGGCATATTGGGCTGGTGGTAGTGGTCTTATAGCACCTGCGGGAGCATGGAATTCTTCTTCTTTAAAGTGTTATGCACGTATTGAGAATAACTTTGTATATGGAAATGAAATTAAAAGTGATTCTTCTAAAAATTGCGATGGCGGCATAGATTTTGATATTGGATCTTTTATGTCTCATGTGGATTATGGCGCAAGAGGTGCGGTTAAGAGTGTGACAGATGAGGATGAAGATGTTGTTGCTTGGTATAACATGGGTACCAACTATGTGCAGTATTTACCATCATTTGATGACACTATTTCCGTATCTCCAAATGTTCTCAGTGAACTAAAAGCTCTCCGGTTTATTTCTTCGTGCGACGGGGGAGTAAAGAGTAAAGATTGGTGGACCGAAGGAACCGGTATTTTGGATATTTCACCCCCCTGGACATATCCGACAACTATTCAAACAAAAGACCATAAAGGCTATCCAAATTTTATATTGCCAGGCAAAATATTATTCCATTATTACAAGGATGTTGGCACTGCTCAGGAACATGAGAGTAAAGACTATGTTGACACAAATGACAATGGTGAATCTTATTACTCAACATTAAGTATATCCAGATATGTAGTGGAAAATACAGATCTTGATTTAGCGTATTTATTCCCTCAATTAGTTTATGTTGATAGTTTTTCTGATGAAAATAGCGTTACTCAGGGATTGCTGGGATATACATCGGGTGTTCGGCAAGGTAATACTGTGCTCAATTATTCATCGTCTGAATTAAGTTATAAAGATGGCTCGTTAATGTGGAGTGGTAAGGAAAACGAATATAAAAATGTTTATTGTATGTATAGTAAAAGGATCATCAGCATATCCGCCAAATACAATTCATTGAACATCGGTAATGAAAACAAGCCAACAATAAATATAGCCCACTATGATGTTGATAATAACTGTGGTACATCGTTTTCAGTAGGTGGTGGCGCTGAGTTTGATTTGGACACTTCCAACGATTTGGTTCGTTATTTCAAACTTGATTTGACTCCTTACAATTCTAGTTGGGACAAAAATTGGTATTATGTTTATGCAACAATCACTCCCGAAGGCAAGTCTTTGCCAACAGGCATTAAGTCGTCAAAGGTTGAATTGGTGAACAATAGGTCTTATGCGACAAATACTATGTCATTGTCAACTTTGTCAGCAATGGAAGGTGGAGTAACAATTCGGTGGACTGTATCTTTTAATTCCGGTGTCAATGTCAGTGATATGGATATAGTATCTGCATTTAATCTTAACATCAAAGTCTACAAAAAAGTTGAATTAATGATTACAAAAAGTTCTGGTTCAATTAAATGGGCTTCATATACAACTATAAACGACCTGAGTACAATTGACGACCTATCTAGCGTGGCTGATGATTATTTCTCTTATTATGTTTTGGAAGGAACAAATTTAATTTGGTATCAATCAGGATTCTCATATCAAGAAACATCCAATCGTACATATCGAAATGTGTTTCATAGTTCAACGGCAGAACTCTATTATGATGAAGATGCTGTCCTTAGCTCAACAGGTGAGATTTCAGAGTCTAGTGAGGGAACAAAGTTGGCTACATCCGGTGGTATTTTTGATGGCTATTCAGGACAGAGTGTAAATCAACCATTCTATGTTTTGTATGGCATACCAACCGCTCTGAACAGGGACATAACATATACGCTCAATTTTAAACAAACTGGTGACTTTATTGAAAATGACAAAAAGAATGGCGCAACTGCAACTATCAATTACATAGAAATTAAAGCTTGGGATGAATATAATTATTTTGAAGGAAATGATTCTTTGAGATATTATTTATCAACTCAAGGATTATTGTCTACAAGTAAAAGCACGTATGGTTTTACATTTAGGACTGGTCAATCAATCAAATTTGAAATACAGGCATCAAGCGCTGATGTGCCAAAAGTTATATTAACTGTTGGCGGTGTCCAAAAAATAAGTGCCAATTTGACAATGTCGGGCGATAGTCCATTGTATGATATCGAGGACATAAGTATTAATATAACTGTCAGTCAATCGTGGTCAGGTGGGGATGAATCTAATGGCAGAACAATGTTTGTAACCACGTCTACCAGCGAAAACTTGACAAATATAGATACAAAATCAAGTCCAATAGTCTCTGCCAATTATGATACGGGCGACGAATATTATTATGCCAACAAAACGATTAATACATCTTTTTACACAGACACCACCGCCTATTTACACATTGCAGAACTTATAAAAATCACCCTTGACGATACGGCAGTTGGTGGTTCTAGCAATGCCAACACAGTCTACGCAATCAACGGCACATCACTCGACACTGCAAATTCCGTCACCAATCTATCCAATAATATTGATGGATATTATTATTACACAGATGATTCTGGGACAATATTTACTGATACTAGCGATTATGTATATACTGTCAAAAATGGTTCATTAGAATGGGGATATGTGAGCAATAAAAATTTCTATCTTGAAGAAGAATATGGTGCTACATGTCCAAACATCACCTTAAAGGCAGTCAAAGGCGAAGCAACATCTGTTAATGTAACTTTTTATTATTGGCTTACAGAACCAGAAGACCCAAATCGACAAGACGAAACTATGGGAAGTCAAGAATTTCCATTTACTCATTCACAGGTTGCTGATTCTGGTTCAAACTTTAATATAGGCGATTATCTATATTATACCGACAGCACTAGCACAGCATTTAGATATGAAAATCGTATAACATTAACATATTATGGTTGGTATATTGATCCAATGAACAACTATTTAACAACGGCAAACAATGGACAATTTAAATTACAATGGTATTATACAGATTCAAATAATAATAAGACATCTATTGCTAATTATGTTGAAAGCGGCGGCAAGTTGCGTGTGTATATACTTTTCGCTCCTGCCCCTGCAACAGCCAACGTAACCTACAAAGTAGTAGACACTAATGGCAACGCAATTGGTGGCAGCAACACCAAGACAATAACCTATACTGGTGGTCAATATGAAGAAATTAGCACTGGGTTTGTTTATTCAATTTTAGGTGCAAGCGAAGGTATCAACAGCATAACAAAGGCTGAAATAACAAGCGGCGCAGACTACATTGAGTCTTGTGAACTAGAAGTAACAGGTTCTGACGAAGATAGCAAAGATTATGTTGTTAGGATTGTAGATTCATTGCCGTCAGGCACCAACGAGGCCACAATCACAATATATGTTGACTTTGAGACGACAACGACTGACCCAGACCCTGAAACTGGCTCGTTTACATATCAATATAAATTTATTGTGTATGTTGACAATAAGGAGCAGGGGAGCGATGACTTCTATGTGACATATAGTTATACTGGCACAACAGTGACCCTATCTGGCACCCCTACGATTACTCACGGGGATCCGTCAGGCAAAGGTAATTATTTGTCTTTGAGCAATGAATATTATTTTTCACATTCAAAGTGGGGCACATATAAAGAATATACTACCGATGAGAAGTTTGGACGCTTGTCATATAGTAATGATGGCACATATTTCAATGCAAAACTCAACACTCCAACATATGCCGAACTTATGGCAGATATGAAGAAAACTGGATATGAAACAGTAAAAGTGTATTATAATGCTGACACAACCCTTACTCTTACACTCATTCCATATTATTATGGCACCTCAACAGAAATTTCATCTGGTGAGATAACTAGAAAACAAATCACCTTGACAAAAGATGATGTCGGAAAAACATTTGCAGTATTCGCAACTAGTGGCAATATAAAGGGTAATGTAACTTGTTATCCAACTGAATATACTATTGGGGGGCAACTCTATGAATGGTATAAGTTAGAAACATACTTGGATGTAATTACTATAAATAATACCAATACTTTAATTAGTACTCTTTATGGTAACTCTTTTACATATAATTCTCATAGCACATCAGTTACATCCGGCACACTTTATGTCTATTACAAACAAGTCTACACACTCACTCTTACAGCCTACGTAATCAATTATGGCACAACGAGTGTCAATAGCCCAATAACCAAGGTTGTTAAGTCTGCTAAGAGTTGGGATGTGTCGCTAAGTGATTTTAGTGATGGGAGTGCAAATGGCTCAATTTATGAGATAAAATATCCAACTGGCAAAACCGCCAGTGATATGAGTTACACAATAAACGGCACCAAAATCACAGCCAAGACTCTAACATCAAATCAAACAGAAGATGTATATATCTATATGTTTGCAAGTGACAAAGAGTATGGCGAAGCAAAGATACGAGTTACATACAAATATTGGAGAAATGCTGACCATACTGAATCAAGCAATATACCGGGACTAAGTCCAAACCCATATGAAGTGAAATGTGCTGCTGATTGTGACGATGAAGTGTCTATTGCCGATATCGAACATCCAAAACTTACAGGTTACACTTATGAAAGTTATGAAGTTTTGAGTGATGAATGTAGTTTATGCCATG
>CAYQCO010000007.1:6768-26210 GCA_964416085.1 uncultured Lachnospiraceae bacterium
GTATTGAGCGAAAAGAACTATGACGGCAAAACGTCAACCGAACAAATTTTCTTTGACACGATAACATATGCTCAAATAGGTAAATCTGTTGTTCATAGGTATATGGGGGATGAATACGATTATAGTTACATCTCTTGCGACATAAACCCTCAATATGCTGATTGCTTTGATGTCGACGGTGGCACTGACTTAATGATTGAATTGTTAAGTTGGGGCGAATGGAGTGATGGGGAAGCAGTAATCATAACTTTGAATTATGAATATGATATATTTGTTCTTGAAGTTAGTTATCTTGATACAGCAAACAACAAAATAGCAGAACCTATCAAATATTATTTCAATTATTTGGATCTTGACGAAAATGTGGGCACATATTATGAAACTGGAACATTACTAAAAGATATTGTGGCAAAAGATATTTCCGGTTACACATTCTCAAAATTTACCAATGGTGTCGGTATTATGGACTTTATTGACGGTGCATACAAGATTATAAATCCAAACAAATATGGCTATCACTCAGGCACTATCACCGCAGTATATCAATCAACTTTGCCAACTGTTATTGAAAAGATTAGTAAAGACGGCGGAGCAACTTCAACAGAAGTGAACACTTACACCAATATATCCAGTGGCAAAACATTCACAGCAGAAAATATATCTGGCTATCAATTTGACAGGTGGGATTATGATACAACTGCATTTACATTGAGTGGCAGAACTTTGACATTGACAGCAACTTCTGGCAGGTATACAATCACAAGAATTTACAAACCAAACAGTGACTACACAGCCACAATTACATTCAATGTTCATATCAGTCAAGGCACAACTGCAACTCAAAGCACATCTCAAAAGGTGACTTCAACTTATGGTTTGACCCCAAATCCATTCCAAAATGTTGGTGCCACAGCAATCAATCAAGAGAAAAGTGGCTCATATGCTCACCAATATCTAAATGGAAAGGCAACAATCAATTTGAAAGATTGTGTAAGTGTCAATTTCGGCGACAGAGCAACTCTCAAAAGCACAGAAAACGTGCCAAGTGGAATGACTTTCTCTAACATTGGCACAACGTTCAACAACACACAAGTTACTATAACTAGTGCTGTTACAAGCGATGTTAAAGTTGATGTATATTACACCATTGCTTCAACCAATGTGACATACAACATTGTTAGAATTGTGGACGGGGTAGAGATTGACGAATCAGTTGACGAAGAAGACTCAGATATTTACTATGAATATTCATACAACTATTTGAATTTCCCTACAAATCAACTAATTCTTGAATACGGCGTCACAGGTTGCAGTGTAGCAATATCTTACACATACAGCAATGGTGCATCAGCATTCAAACCAAGTGATGACACAACCAACAAAAAACTCTCAACTCCAAGCAGTTTGAATATATCCAACCTATCTGGTGACTATACAGTTACAATCACCTTATCTTACACAACCAGCACTGCGACAATCACTTTCAAGGCACAAGGAATTGGACTAGAACAATATGTAACCAAACATATTTATTACAACGGCTACACGGGGTGGGGTAGAAATGATAAGGATATTGTTAATGCAAACACAAGTTACTCAGCAAGTGACATATTTGGAACAATATCTAACTACACATTCACATCTTGGGCACTTGGCGACAATGCAAGTAACTTCTTTACATTGACAGACGGCAATTTAAAGACAAAAGCAGCATACACAACCCCAACATCAACGGCTACAGTTATTGCCAACTACACACCAGTTGCGGTTACAATGACATTCAAAATTATGTGTGACGGTAAGGAACTGGGAGAAACACAAACAATTGCGTATTATTATCGCATAGGCTGTTTGGCAAGCAACCCAACCAATGTTCAAAATTCTGGCTATATATACGGCAAAAAGAACAACGTGTTGACAATATATGACGATTATGACGATTATTATTGCTTCAAAGACTGGACAATAGACCCAAGCAGTTATGGAACAATAAGCGGAAACAAATTAACCTTAAAGACTGGTGACGACATTCAGGGTGACTTTACAGTTATAGCAAATTACCGCAAAGCCAAAGTTACAATAGTGTTGAATCACACATATACAGACGACACAAAAGTCATAACCAATACTTATGACTACTATTATTATTACAACATATTGTGTGAAGCTGGCAAACTTGATCCTGTCGGTGACTGTGACGACTTCAACATTGAAGAAGAAACAATTTACTTCAAAGACAGACACACAGGCAAAACCAACAATGCAGGTGACTATGCTACTACTGATTGGAAGATTGTTGGCAATATTGAAAATATTGTTGAACAAAACAACTTTGGAACCAATCAAAATCTTCAACTGTCAACATTGGATGACTTTGTGGCTGACCACACAATAACCATAACCGCAACTCACAGAGCGCAAAGAGCACAAGTTTATGTGTATGATGCAAGTGACACAAATACACCTATTGATTTTACAATCAATGGTGACGAGACAAAATCATACAATCCTTATGAGCATTATTACAGAACAGCAAGCGCAATCACAATCAACAATCCAACAAAAGACGGATGTACATTTGACCATTGGGAAATAAACTCTGACTCTGACCCAACAAATTTGGTGACAATCACTGGCACAACTGCCAAAGTGTCAACATCAAACCTTTATTCGGACGAACAAGTAATAAAGTTGATTGCACACTTTAAGTCAGATGACGAATACACTTGCAAAATCAACATCAAGTTGGTGGACGAGAATAACACAGACAAGGGCACCAACACCCTAACATTCCATTACAAAAAGACTGGCACAGCAGCCAACGGCGAAGTTTATCTCGGCAACACAATAGAAGCACCAAGTTTGAATGATTATGTGTTCTTAGGCTGGCAAGATGCAGACACCAATGTGTTTACATCTGCTACATCAAGCACAATTAAGAATAGCGTAACAGATATCAACAGCGACTCAACAATCAACATCACTGCCAAATTCCATATCGCAGTTGCCAAAATCGAAGTTACCAACAAGTATAATGGAACAACAATAAGCACAAATCCTACAACAAACCTCAATTTCCACTATACAACAACTGGCACAAGCACAACTACTGATGTGTATTTGGGAGGCACACTATCAAAAATCGAAATTGCTGGCTACAAGTTTGATAGTTGGAGCGGTGGAGACACAAATGTATTCACTACTGCCACATCAGGAACAATCAAGGATAGCGTAAGCGGTGTGAATTACAACTCAACAATCAGCATCACCGCCAATTACACTCTTGACGACAGCAGTGTATCTATCACATTCACAGGTTATGTTTATCGTGATGATATAGAAGATATCAATCTAGTTGAAACAAAAACGACTAACGGAGTGTATTATTACAACCAAAAAGGCGGAAGTGATTATTACAACGGACAAACTATAACTGCTACATCACTCATTGAAAAATTTGAATTCGCAACAACCCAAACATTGCAATTTAAAGAGTGGGGAGACGGCACAACTGGTGATATCACTTTGAGTGGCACAAGTGCTATCGAAATTGAAGTGTATTACACCTATACGGCAACTTATAGTGCCACATTCAACATTTATTACAAATATAGAGAAAATTCAACTGACAGTGCTGCAATTGAATTAAAAACCAAAACCTATTCATTTGGTGCAACAAAGACCAATCCGCTTTGGAATGACACAATAGTGACAAGTTCAGAGTTTAACGACTATGGCAAATTCAAAGAATGGCAAATAGAAATGAAGACAGGCGCTGATGACTACAAAAATTGGTTTGCACAAAACACTGACAACATAACGACCGCAAGCAAGCAACCAACACTTACAGAAGAAGTGTATGAAATCAACATCTATGCAATTCTCAATGTCAACAAGGCAAGTGTTACAATCAAATATATCAATCAAAGCAACAATGAAGAAATAAAGACCGCTGAAAATTATGATATTTATTACAACGGATACGCAAGAGTTGACACTGAGTCAAAAGTTAAGGAACTTACTACAAATGAGATAGTTTATTCCTATATTAGTGGCTATGCTTTCCAAAACTGGCAGAGCGAAAGCGGAAACTTTTCGACATTCTTTGAGACAACTGACAATGATTTGCAAGTCAAAGACACAAGCAAGATTAAGTTGACTGGTATTATAGAAATAATAATCACTGCCAACTATCTTCCAGACGACTATACTACAATTATTGTCAAAGAAACACGTGACGGAACAGAAATCTCAGCAAATCAAAAGACCTATACATTCCACTACAATGCAACAAGTGTGACTGGTGACGGCAACCTCAAAGTAGGGGACAAAATTACAGCAGATGCAGTCACAGGATTAACTTTTGTTGGTTGGGACTTGGGTGACAACACAGATTACTTCACTTTGTCAGGCAGCAGTTTGACATTGAAAAAGCCAAATAACTTAAAGACAGAAATCACAATCACCAAAAAATATGTAAGCAATCGTTTGAGTATTACATACAACAGATACTATCAAAATATTGACGGAACTTACACAACCGACACATCAATTTATTCTTATGATTACACAACCAACACTTTGGCTTGGACAAGCGGAACAAATTGCTCAGAAAAGTCAGACACAAAATGGAAACTAATCAATGCAACAACGTTCAATGCTTATACAAATTATGTTTTGAGTGAAACAAAAGTTACCAATGAAGACGGCAACGCTACAACTGATTTGTCAGGACTTACAAGTGCATTTATGGAGTATTCAAATGGTGACTTGTATGTCTACAACAAAGGCGGAGTGACAAGTGGGGGATATGCAATTACTGTTGAAAGGACATACAACAGACCAGAAGCAGTCTTGTATGTAAAACTCAATCTTTTGGATGAAAACGGCAATCAAGACAAAGACATCAATCCAAATCCAACTGGTTGGGCAATAGATACAACAGCAAGTTATATCCAATCATATACAGTTGACGGCACACCATATTTGATTTATTATTACCAAAATGGTGGCGGATATAAATTCCCAACAAGTTATACTTCTGATACTCACAAATATGACTTTGTAAAATGGGAAGTAAGCAAAACTTATGGTGACGACAACTGGGGCACAATGTTTAATGAGGGCAAAAAGTCAAGTTATACAACACTTACAACACAACAAACAAATGACTTAAATAGCCTTTATGTATTGACCCTTACTGCAACATTCAAAAAGGTGTTAAATCAATGCACAATCACAGTAGAATATGTTGACGAAAATGGGGACACAACTCAAAACAACACCAATCCAACAAGTTATACATTGTATTATGACAAAACTGGCACAGCAACTGGCAATATCTTGTATAAAAACAGCACACTCTCTGCGTCAAAGATTTATGGTTACACATTCAGCAAGTGGGAAATCATCAGCCAAGACAAAACATTTGCAACTATCAATAGCAACAAAATTACATTTTCACAACCTGCTGGCGCAATGGGTGGATATACCGCTACAATCAAGGCGCATTACACAAGAAATTACACAACGATCAATTTGTCTTGTGTGGATCAGAGCGACAAGTTATTAGTGAATGACGCAACTTACACATTCTATTATGGAATTTCTGGCACAAACAAAGATAGTGAATTGTTCAAAGGTGCAACAATTACAGCACCAACAATTAGCGAATACAAGTTTGAGTCTTGGACTACGTCAGATGAAACTGCAACTCAATTATTTGTGGCAAACACTTCAAATCCAATGTCATTAAAGAGCCCAAGTGCAACTGGAAACTACACACTCAATTTGACAGCAAAATACAGCAAGAGCACTTGCACAATCCACATTGATTACAAACTAGGAAGTGTGCTTTTGGGCAGTCAAGATTATGAGTTCCACTATACAATAACTGGCACAATGACAGCAAGCGACATCTATTTGGGCAACACAATAAGTCCAAAAGAATTCACAGGTTGCACATTTAGTCATTGGAGTGGTTACAATTCATCTTATTTCTCAATTAATGGCAACGACTTGAAAGTGAGTGACAACAACATTTCAAGTCCAGCAAGTGTAATAAACTTGACCGCAAACTATAATGAAGATTTTATAAAAATCACAATCTCGCATTTGGATAGCAACAACAATGCAATTTCTGGTGTGAGCGATAGGGTGGTTAGATATTATTACAACGGACTTAGCGGAGCAAATTATGGCGGAGAGACAATGGTTTATGACGCCAACAATGCTTCAAACAATGTTATTACTCCAACCGCAATAGAAAACTACAACTTTGAAGGTTGGAGCACAACTTCATCATATGTGACAATAGACAATGGTGAGTTAAAAATCAATCAAATCACTGGCCAAAAAGGACAAATGGATTGTTCTGTTACAGCAAAATACAAGGCTCAAAGTGAATATTATTATGAATTTGATATCAAATATGTTCATTATGAAAACGAGTATTACAATGGTGCAACATCAATAATTGGTTCAAAGACTTATAGATTCTATTATTACATCAATGAATTGAAATGTGTTCTCAAAGAAGAAGAACAAGTTGATGTAGTGACTGTTGACGAAATTGATGATTACAGTTTTGTAGGATTTAAGAATTTTGACACACAAAATATTGCTGGCAACTTTAAAATTGGCAATTTGTTGACACTTTCTGGCTCCAACACAATCAACGTGTTCAACAAAGACAAATTGAACGAGTTTAGTTTTGATACATACAAAGACCGTCTTCAAAACATCAACGACAAGAATAGTTATGTAAACAACTTTATTGCCAAGTTTACATTCGCCACTACTTTGGCTGTCAACAATATTGCAAGCCAAGCAAGTATTGAAGAATTGGACGGCAAGACCTTTGAAATAGTTGCATATTATTCAAAAGGCATACAAATATTTGACGGCTGGATAACCAACACAACTACACAAGATGTCAACAACATTCCAGTAAACTACAAAGTCAACAACCAAAACTTCTTGAATGGGGTATACAACGAAACATCAATCAATGAGTCAGTGACAAGTGACACAACAACAGGGCAAATCACTTGGCTAGGCCAAGACCAAAGATTGTTGTATTCAACTATCAATATGTCGTCTATGGACCCAGATTTGACTATTTATGTCGGAGCAGGGCACAAAAACTATGAATTGTCATTCAAAGTTGATGTTGGAAGTTTGAGACCTAGCAACACAGACGAAATGTATCAACCGCAACATTATCACTATATTGGCTGGGGTGAAAGTCTTCCAACTTGGACAACATTTAATGTAACAAATCCTAGCATTTACACTTATCCATATGTTGAAGAAACATCACAAATTGATTCCAGAGAACAAAGCGATATTATTGCATATTTAAAAGACCTAGAATATGACAGCAGTGTTACATCTATCACGTGGGCAGGCAATCCGTTCAATATCTATATGCAATGGGAAGCGGACGAACACACAATCACAATTTATCGTGACCGTCAACAAAATTCAAAGACCAAACAAGAACATATCTATTTGTCAATAGGTGGCAAAATAGGAACAGTAATAAATGAGTTTAAGGACACTCTCATTACAAGCGCAGAATATATTGCTGAAATGAGAAAACGCATAGGCGAAATTGACGGTTGGGAAATTGTTGCAATGAATGAAAACTCTCAAATTTTGGATGTCAATGGCAACAAGTTGACAGTTGGCAGTATAATAAAGGACAACTGCTTGTATGCTGGCACATACGGTGGATTTGCTCTTATGCCACACTTCTCATCTTACACCAACTTGACAGTCAAGTTTGATTATGGAACAAGTGTCGCAGGAGTTGGGACATTAGATTCAATCTACAACAAAACGACAGGTTCCAACAATGTGTTTGAGTATAGCGAAAAATATCAATACAATGAAGAATTTAAACTTGCAGACATTTTGAAACAAAAATATGAAGACCCAACACCATTGTCAACCAAATACAATGGCACAACATATTATCTTGCAGGTTGGACAACCAAAGACATCAAGTTTAATCCAGAAAATTGGGCAGGAATATCATCCAGCACATACATCAACTTGTTGAAGAGTTTGTCAAAGATGGCAAGCGATGTAAGTTTCAAAAGAGATTGTATGAATTATGAGCAAGTGTTAGAAGGCGGAATTTATATTTTGAGTTATGACACCGCTTCGTTTAAAAACTTGACAGGTGACAACCAAAGCACAATTACACTTTATGCTGTTTGGCTTCCATATTATGAAATCAACATCAACACCAACCCATTGGGAACAACAGCACTAAATGGCACATATTTGTATGTTGACAAAACAAAGCAAACAGACAAAGCAACTATTCCTTATGGTGTGTCACTCACAAATCAATCAATCAACTTC
Organism: uncultured Lachnospiraceae bacterium; assembly: GCA_964416085.1. Lineage (GTDB taxonomy): Bacteria > Bacillota > Clostridia > Christensenellales > UBA1242 > Onthoplasma. The sequence continues at coordinate 15,142 of CAYQCO010000007.1, forward strand.
TATTATGATATTCGCACAAGTTATGGAGTGGCTCCAAAAGACAATGGATATTCATATGCTTTGGAAGGCAAAGTATTGTCAGCACTTGATATAACCTATGCGACAGGCACAACATATTATTATCAATCAAGCAACAATATCAATAGGTGGCTTTCATCAAAAGCATCATATCAAAATTGGACCTATTCAAACTACAATCGCACATTCAGTATTTCAACAATGATGACAGGGTTTGTTTCAAACATTGTCAACAACAATCATACATCCGCCCGAACAGTTAATATTTATCCAGTTTGGAAAGATGCAGAGATAAAAGTTGACCTAGAAGGCAAAACAAAGACCCTTTCAACAGATGTAAAACTTTTGGGTGAATATACTCTCAATGCAGAACAAATTGACAACTATTCAATTGACTATTTGACAACAAATAGCAACAAAAAACTCAATTATCTCTATGGTGTGGATTTCATAAACTTCTTAAAACAAGAAAAACCACTCTATGGCGACAATGTGCTTGGAGATGTTGAAGTTGTCAATATCAACAAATCTCAATATTTGTATATCAAACTTACTGCACATTATGTTGGAGACCTCTATTTCTTGCGAATTAATTCAATAGAATACAACGGTCAAAAGAACGACAATGACAACAAATTGAGATGCGCTGATGCAACAGTGTTCAATGATGTGTCAAAGAGTTATTTGACATTCAAAATTTCAAATGGAGCAATGGCAGCAAGCACATCTACATTGCCAAAACTAACTGCAATTAAAAAGGTTACAACCAAACCAAATCAAATGTTTAGCGATTATTCAACAATCTATGAAGAATGGAAATACAAAATAATCTTAAACAATGACGGATATTATTATCTAGCAGTTGTTTATGGAGACAATGTATATGACCAAAAATCTCCATATTCACTATTGTGGCAACAAATTGAACGTAGCGATGGCAGTGAACTAGAATATTATCTCTACAACAACAAATATGCTTATGACGTGTTTGACACTTCTGTTGAAAGAAACAACGAATATTCAATTTCTGTCAATGTAACAGGCAAGAGAGTGTTCAAAACTAGCGGAATAAGTTGTCCAAACGACTGGAAGTTTGAAGATGTGGGCACAATCTATGCGGTTTGGAGAGTCAAAAAATATCACATTGACTTGTCAACAGCATTTGACAATGGCTCAAAGATTTATTCAAATTCAGCATATTTGGTGGCACAAGCAGTTGACACCAACGCAACACAAGAGAGCGACAAATACAAATATTATGTTTTGAATTATGAATACAACTCAACAACAAGCAGTTATCAATTTGTGTTGTATACAATGACCAAATCACAATTTAATTCAAAAAATCGTTGGTATGGCGGTTGGGATACTCTTGGACTAAGCGGAATTAAGGATATAACTGACAACAAAAATTCAAGAATAACCGTCACTTATGGAACCGAACTTACTATTTGGGTATATGACCAATCAAAAGACACCAATGACAAACTGGTTGGATACAGACTCAATTCGGTTGACGTAAGAGAGCAAGACAAGACTAATGCAACCAACTTTAAGGTAAAATCAACAGGATATTTGACTTGCAAAGATATTTCTGGTGGCGACAAAAATTATGTAACAAGCAACGGATATACAACATTGTTTGATTTCAAAGAAGTTGCTCTTGACAACAACTACACAATCAAATATCAAGCAATAACAGAATATATCAAATATGCTTTGAGTGTTGAAGCCGATTCAACTTCTGGCGGTGTAGTGGTAAAACAAAATGGTAAAGAAACAGCCACAATGTCAAAATATCAATACACAGAATTGACCCTTGGAGATATAGTCAATGTAACTTACAAGACAAATCTTGGATATCAACTTGTCAACTGGACATTGAATGGAACCAATGTTGAAGAAAACTACAATTACATTAGAACTATCAATGTGGCATATCTAAAAACCTGGCTATATGCAGGTCAAACTGGTGGATATAGTGTTGAATATGATGAAGGCAAAGAATATCAAAATATTGGATTGCTTTATGCAAACAGCGACACAATAGAATTTGATTTGAGAATAAACATCTTTGACGAAAACAGCAACAAATTGGAAACATATCTTTTGAGTGAAAAACCAAACGGAATTGTTGCATTGTATAGTGTTGATGGGGCAAACCAAACCGCCCAATCAAAATTGACAGTTGTCAATGACTATGCACTTACAATAATTCCAAAATCACACAACGGATATCTATGCTATCAATTTGAAGGCAAAGATTATGCAATCATCAATATGACTTTGAGCGGAAAGAGCAAGATATTTGTAAACAAAGATTATTCATTCCCAACAGCAGCCTTTGAACAAGGTGTATTCAAGTTTGATTCAAGCACATTGAGCAATTTAGTAAGTTATTCGGCAGGTGTCGTTATCTCATCTGACAACCGAACAATCAGTATGAATGTCAATGTTGCTACAATATTTGAAATCAGCGCTGGCGAAGATGAAGAATTTGCAAAAATTCAAGACCAAAAAGACCGCAACAAAGGTTCTCGAAAACTCGTTGCCAACACAATTTCAATAGCAAGCGCAGAGCAAAATGAAATATTGAAAGGCAACAGCAACAAGGCATACGCATATTATGGACAAAAAATTGAATTGTGGCTTGAAGCGAGTGACAAATATTATTCTGGCGGAACAATATTTGTCGACAACCAAGATGTATACAATTTGGCACTTCAACAAGCAACAGAAATTGAAGTGACAGACAATGTTGTTGTAATTGCAAACTTTGTTCCTGTAACTTTGAGTTATAGCGTAACTTTGAAATATAATGACAACAGTTATTACAAGAGCAATATGAACGAAATAACAAATCTTGCCGGTGTGCAAATTTTGAGCGAATATCCAATATATTCAACTCTCAATCAAAACAACGAAGAGATTGTTGATGTCGTTTGTGACGATATTTTAAGATTGGAATTTGGCACAGACAACTTCAATCCAGAAATATTCACAGACGGAAAATTGATGGATTATACGTATCTAATCTATGTCAACGGAACAAGACAACAACTATCTGACGACAATGTTTATAGTTGGGCATTTGATGGAAATATTGATGTAATAATTGAAATTATTTCCAACACAGGCAATGTAAGAGTGCTATCAAATATTTATGAAGCGAGTGAAATTGTGGTTGTTACAAGCACTGGCAAAAAGCAAACAATCAACAAAAACACTGTTTCGTTTGATTTGGCATCTGGCGAAAAGATGACAATCTACACCAAGGATAATGCAGGATATAATTATAGTGGAGTGAAATTTAACAATGGCAATCTTACAACATATATTAGAAGACAAAGCACCAACGAAGAATATCTTGGATGGCAAACTTTTGATATAATAACAAGTTACACAACAAGTGCTGCTGGAACATACGAAATAGTCTATGAAGCGCAAAATATTGACATAGACTTAAAATATGCAATCAACGGCGAGCCTTGTGAAGATAATGTTGCAGGCACAGGTTATTACACGGACAAAGAAGAATATGTCATTTCAGATTATTTGACAATTTACAAACCAGAAAATGGCGAAAATGAGGGATATAAATTTGTGGGTTACAGCATCCAAAATGCAACAACAGCAGATGTATTGATGGATGGCAAATCTCAAATTACAATCCGTATGAGTGATTATACTGACTTCTTGAACGAAGATGAAGGCAATTACTCATTGACAATTTATATCAACTTTATTTGCCAATATAGAATATCCATAAAACTTGACGGCAACGACTTCGGTCAAACTGATGTAAAATTGAGTTCAAATGGTGATGTAATTGCTCAATCAATGAGTGCATCTTCATTGCCAATAGTAACCAAATATTTGGACCAAAGCGATTATTCAAAGCAAAAGTTTGAACTTAAAGTTAAGTCAAAAGATACCAAAAATTATCACTTCATAGTGAAAGCAAATGGTGAAGAGTTGACGGCTGGCGACAATTATATTGTAATGAAAGTTGCAGACACAGATGATGTGTATGAGGGACGATACATATTTGAGTTGAATAGCAATTTGGAATTTGCAATAAAATATATGCCAAGAGAATACACAATCACCAATACAATCTATGAAATTGCAGACGTTGATACACTCAACAAATATTTGTCAGGCGAAGAAGTTGAGTTGACAAAAACAGTTGACTCTCAACTTCAAATAGAAACCAAGACTGATAGCAGTTGGGCAAATTGTTATGGAACAAAAAACACATTGATATTTACAATAACAGAAAAAGAACCAGCATACACTGACTTTGCACTGTTACACATAAAAATCAATGGGGTAATCCAACAAGTAAAAGTATCAACAAAAGAAACAGATGGAATAAAAACTTACATCTACACTATTGACTATGACATAAAAGACGATGTAAATATAGAAATTGTATTAAAGCGTGTTTATGGAGTAGAAATAGAACAATAAAAAATAGGGGGCAAGTGTGCATACTTGCTCTCTTTTTTGTGGGGGGGGCGAAAATGCAAACGATGTTTGCATAGCCGTCACTTTGTGACGGCTCGCCCCGCCCGCGCCCGGCACCTTGACGCCGGACGCGGACGGGGATTTTCGCCCCCAGAGTCAAAAATTTTGAATACAGCAATGAATATATTTGCCAAAATAGAAAAAAAATGTTATTATAGGGTTGAAGGAAACTTATGAAAGGATTAGATTATTTATTTATTATACTGTTAATGCTAGCGAGTTATATGTTTGCCAACATAAATTTTGCTATTATTATATCCAAACTAAAACGCAAAGACATTAGGTCATCAGGCAGCGGAAACCCCGGCACCTTAAATATGCTTAGGACATTTGGCTTTTTTTGGGCTATTCTCAATATGATTTTGGAGATATTGAAGGGCGCCATTCCAGCACTTGTAGGATATATATTTTATGGTGACGTGGGATTGTATTTGTGCGGAGTCTCGGCGGTAATAGGCCACATTTATCCAATAGTATTCAAGTTTAAAGGTGGCAAAGGTGTTGCCTGCACTTGTGGAATGTTTTTTGTGGCAAATTGGTGGGTGACACTGATTGTTGTTGCAGTGTGCTTTACTTTTGTTACAATCACATCAATAGGCTCGGTTGGGACACTCGGCTTTGTGCTCATTATGACAGTGTTAGAAGCATTTATGATAGACCCAAGCAACTGGATATGCTATATTCTGCTTGGATTTAATATAGCGCTTGTATTTTTTGCGCACAGAAAAAACATTTTGAGACTGCTCAATGGACAAGAAAATCCAACAAATATCAAAGGTGCATTCAAAAAAGATATCAACAAAATTAAATCACGCAAAGAAAATTCAACAAATATAGAAACAAAAGAACCACAAGATGAATAAAAACAAATGAGGTGTGTATGAAAATTTTGGTTACAGGTGGCGCAGGTTATATTGGAAGCCACACAGTCACAGAACTCTTAAATCGTGGATATGATGTGGTTGTTGTCGACAATTTTGCAACTTCCAACAAAAAAAGTTTGGATGCAATAAAGTCAATTACGGGCAAAACTTTCAAGACTTACAAATGCGACATAGCCGACAGCCGAGCAATGTCACGTGTTTTTAGAGAGAACAAAATTGATGCGGTCATACATTTTGCCGCATATTCTTTGGTGGGCGAAAGTGTAAACAATCCATTAAAATATTATGAAAACAACATTGCAGGCACCAAGGCACTTTTGAGTGTAATGCTAGCCAACAAAATTGACAAAATTATCTTTTCGTCAACAGCCGCAGTGTATGGTGAACCTAAAAATATTCCGATTATGGAAACAGACCAAACCAGTCCAACCAATCCTTACGGCGAGACCAAACTTGCAATGGAAAAGATGATGAATTGGTGTGACAAGGCTTATGGCATAAAATATGTTGCATTGAGATATTTCAATGCTTGTGGTGCACATCCGTCTGGGCTTATTGGCGAAAATCACAGCCCAGAAACACACCTTATTCCAATTATATTGCAAGTCCCAAACAACAAACGAGAAAGTGTCACAATTTTTGGTGGAGACTACGACACGAAAGACGGAACTTGTGTGCGTGACTATATCCACGTATGCGACCTTGCCGATGCGCACGTTCTTGCACTTGAATATCTTTTGAATGGCGGAGAGAGCAATGTGTTTAATCTGGGCAATGGAGAGGGCTTTTCCAACAAAGAAGTTTTGGCTATTGCTGAAAATGTTGTTGGTGAAAAAATCAACCACACAATAGGCAAAAGGCGTCTAGGCGATCCAGCGGTTTTGACTGCTTCGAGCGAAAAAGCAACCAAGATTTTGGGCTGGAAACCAAAGATGAACCAACTGTCAACAATTATTGAAACCGCTTGGATTTGGCACAAAACGCATCCAAAAGGCTACAACAAATAGGGGAGAAAAAATGAGAGTCGTTGCTGGCAAATATAGGGCAAAAAAGTTAAAAGAATTTGATATTGACACGACTCGGCCTACACTCGACAGGGTGAAAGAGGCCATTTTTTCGTCTATACAATTTGACTTGCCAAATGCAGTTGTTTTGGATTTGTTTGCTGGCACAGGCGCGCTGGGGATAGAAGCAATTTCTCGTGGCGCCAAGATGACATATTTTGTTGACAGCAATCAAGATGCAATCAAAATTATAAAAGAAAATCTAAAAAATATCACCGAATCATACAAGGTAGAAAGGACAGAATATCTGCAATTTTTAAAAAATAACAATGACAAAAAATTTGACGTCATTCTTCTTGACCCACCATTCAAAACTGATTATGGGGAAAAGGCTATCCAATATATTTTGGACAACAATATGCTTGCTGACGGCGGTGTGATTGTTTATGAAAAATCCAAAGACACAAAAATTGATTTTGACAACACAAAAACAAAAACTTATGGCACAGTGGAAGTGTGCTTTATTAGGAAGAGAGATGAATAACATAATAGAAATTATAGATTTAAGCAATTTTTCAATCCAGCAAATTTTGGATTGCGGACAAGTTTTTAGATATCAGTTGATTGACAAAAACACTGCCATAGTTCTTACGAAAGACAAAATTGCATACATAAAAGAAAATGAAAAATCTTGCCAAATTTTTACAAATGACAGAGATTATTTCGAAAATTATTTTGACTTAAAAACGGATTATGAAAAAATAAATAACGAACTCAAAAAAGATGAATTTTTGCGTCCTTGTTGCGAGACCTGTTATGGTATAAGAATTTTAAAACAAGATTTTTTTGAAATGCTTGTGTCGTTTATAATTTCTGCCAACAACAATATAGAAAGGATAAAAAAATCTGTCAATTATTTGTCAAAGAATTTTGGCAAAAAATGTGTTGCCAGTTTTTCAAATCTGCAAGATTTTGAAAGCGATTTGTGTAAAATAAAAAATAACAAAATTGAATATTTTGCTTTTCCAACTCTTGAAGAATTGAAGCGAGCGACGATTGAAGATTTTAAAAAAGCAGGGCTAGGTTATCGTGCTGAACAATTATATTTTACAATTCAAAATTTGCAAGAAAATGATATAAAAATATTCAAATCAAAATCCAATGAAGAAAAATATGATTGGCTTTTAAAACTAAAAGGCGTGGGCGAAAAAGTTGCAAATTGTGTTATGCTTTTTAGCGAAAGTGATATGTCATCTTTTCCAGTTGACACTTGGATAAACAAGGTCTACAACGATATAACAAAAACACAAAATAATAATAGAAAAGAAATAGAAAAAAATTTAAAAAATAAATACAAAAATTATTCTGGCTATGCTCAACAATATTTCTTCTATTATTATAGAAAATTTAAAAATAAATAAAATAATAAAAATTAAAATTTGTAAAATATATCAAAATAATACAAAAAACGCTTAAAATAAGCATAAAAAACATAAAATTAGTATTTTTTATTTATTTTATTAATTTATTTATTATTTTTTAAAATATTTATTTTTATTTTTTTGTAATTAAAATAATTCGATAAATTTTGATTATTAATTTTAAATAAAAATATTTATAAAAAATAATTAAATTTTAAAAATTACAAAAAGTCTATTAAAAAATAAAATCATATATAATCTTAAAACTTTTGAAAAATAACAACAATTCATAAAACAACAAAAAAATTAAAAAAATAAAAACATTAAAAATGATAATAAAAATTTAAAAAATAAAAAACATTCTTAAAAAAATAAAGGAGAAAAATTGATATGGAATTTAATCACATTTCAGTATTAAAAAATGAGTCAATAGAAGGGTTAAATGTCAAACCTGATGGTATTTATGTTGACTGCACTTTGGGTGGTGGTGGACATTCTTTGGAAATTGCAAAACAATTAAAAACTGGCAAATTAATTTGTTTTGACAAAGACAAGGATGCAATCGCTTTTGCCAAATATAGACTGAAAGATTTCCTTGACAAAATTGTTTTTATAAACGACAATTTTGCCAATATAAAATTTAGATTAAACGAAATTGGCATAGAAAAAGTTGATGGAATTTTGGCTGATTTGGGAGTATCAAGTTATCAACTGGACAATGGTGACAGAGGGTTTAGTTATCGCTATGATCACCGCCTTGATATGCGTATGAATCAGGACCAAAAATTGTCCGCTTTTGAAGTGGTGAATAATTATGACGAAAAGTCTTTGCAAAAAATATTGTTTCAATATGGCGAAGAAAAAAATACATTCCAAATTGTTAAAAAAATAATAAGGCAAAGAGAGATAAAGCCTATTGAAACCACATTTGAGTTGAGAGATATTGTCGTGTCGTCATATCCTCCAAAACTTCAAAACAAGCCAGCACTTTGCAACAAGGTTTTTCAAGCGATCCGTATTGAAGTCAATGGCGAATTGGACGACTTAAAAGTTTTGGATGATTTTATTGATTTGTTAAATCCAAATGGGCGAGTTTGTGTGATAACTTTTCATCCTTTGGAAGATAGGATTGTAAAAACTGTTTTCAAACTTCATTCAACAGATTGTATTTGCCCACCGCATTTTCCAAAATGTGTTTGCGGTCATAAGAGTGATATAATTTTAATTACAAAAAAACCAATTGCTCCAACAGACAATGAAATGTTGTCAAATCCAAGGAGCGCTTCGGCTAAACTTAGAATTATTGAAAAAAAATAACATAAAAATAAAAAAATATCAATAAAACTTTTATTTTTGTTTGCCAAACGGCCTTATTTTGTTATATAATAACTAAATAAGGGGGATTATGGCGGATTTTTTTGAACAAAACAAAAGAGCTCAGGTCGATGAGAAAGTTTTTTCTCCTGACCTTTCACGTCTTGATCCCAATTTGACTTTGAGACATATTGAAGAGCAGCAAGAAAGAGAAAAGATTAGTTTAAAACAAAACCTCCCAGAGTTCAAGCCTTTTGACAATTTGCAACAAGCAAAGGATAGGGAATTCAAAAAACAGGGCGACAAAGACAAAGAAGTCTTGCGCACAAGGTTTAAGTTGTTTGCTTGTATGTATGTTTTGGTGACCTTGATTTTGACTGGTTTTGTTATTTATAATCTGGTTGCTACAACGCTTTTGTCAAATGAAAGCAAAAGAAACAATTCAAAAATCAAAGAACTCAACAAAATGATTGATAAATTGAATGACAAAGATGAACAAACGGCGCGGGTTGATTATGAGTTGCCGCCTGATTTAAAAATTGAATAAGGTCGTTGACCTTATTTTTTTTGAAAACTGTTGCAAGGGGCGGAAGATGTCGCGCTCCCAACAAATATTCCATTTGAATAGCAAGTTTTATCCTTGTTGAACAAGCAAGTTTTGCAATCGCATTTTATGTCAATACATTTGCAATGGCGGAATGGGGCGACTTCTGGTTCGTGTCCAAACATTGTCTTTGAAATATCTTCTTTTTCTTTTTGCTTGTCAATTTCTATATCCATACATTTTGCGTGGCTGTCAACTCCCAAATGTCGTCTTTCGCATTTTGTGTCTTTGTTGTATTTGCAACTATATTTTCTACATACTATATCCATATTGTTCTCCTAGAATATTGTTTGTAAATTTGTTGTGTTTTATTCGTGGAGTGGATAAATTCGCTGCGGTGGAGAGAACGGGGCAGTCCGACCCGCTCGGCACGAGCGGGTAAAAGGGGCTGCCGCCCCTTTCGGCACGCTTACGCGTGCTGGACTGCCCCCAGCCTGCAAGGTTATTAAATTCATTTGACAAAATCCGCACAGTCTGTTAATATAACAAAAAGGAGAGCGTATGCAAGTTATTTTAACAATGGACATAAAGGGTCGTGGCAAAAAGGGTGACGTGATTGACGTCAATCCAACTTTTGCACAAAATGTGTTGTTCAAAAAAGGCCAAGCAATCCCAGCCAATGCAAGCAACCTAAACGACAACAAAGGCCAAAAACAAGCCAAAGATTTTCACCACGGCGAAGAAGTGAAAAAGTGTGAAAAAATTAGAGACGATATGCAAAAACATACTTTTGAAATTATCCTAAAAGTAGGGGCCAACGGCAAGGCTTTCGGCTCAATTACAAAGCAAGAAATTATGAATTGCTTGGAAAGATACGGATATAAGGTGGCAAAAACTCAAATAAAAGATTTTGACCCTATAAAAAATCTGGGCAAATACACAATTGGCATCCAACTTATGAAAGAAGTAAAATTTGATATCAATGTGGTAGTAAAATAACACCCTGTCAATGAAGTGGGTAACAATGCCCACTTCAACTTGACAATAAAACTTATCAAAAAAGTCGAATAATGCAATAAAAATTCAAAAAAATGCAAAATTTTTAAAAAATTTGCGAAATTGTCTTGACAAAGATAAAAATTCTATGTATAATTGACTTGTTACTGTGTGACAGGTTGAAACAAACTTTAATTAAATATGGCGACATAGCTCAGTGGTTAGAGCGATCGGTTCATACCCGATAGGTCGAAAGTTCAAATCTCTCTGTCGCTACCATATGGTCCCTTGGTCAAGCGGTTAAGACACCACCCTTTCACGGTGGTATCACGGGTTCGAGTCCCGTAGGGGCTACCAA
>CAYQCO010000008.1:0-24812 GCA_964416085.1 uncultured Lachnospiraceae bacterium
TAAAAAATTGCCACTGGCAACTTTTCTTAACGCAGTCGCCCCTAACTCTGCGCCAAACAAAATAAATCCAAGCGTCAGCGAGAATTTTTTTGTTGATATAAATTTGTTTTTGATGTATACTAGTATTACAAGTTGTAGATTTAATATTTGGCGACTAGTTGTCAGTCGTTTTGGGGGGTATATGAAAAAAATTGTTGTTTGTTTGCTTGTTTGTTTGTCTTTTTTTTGCAATTTAATCTTGTCGCAACAAGACATTTCTTTGGTCAATGCACAAGTTGAGCGACCTAATTTCTCCAACCTTATTGTCTTTGCGAGATTTAATGACGAAGAAGAGTTTGTTGACAACATTTCTTATGAAACAACTTCCGTCAAGCAACTTATTGACAACAGTTATTCCAACACAAATTATTCTGTCAAAGATTATTATTGGAGAGTATCAAATGGCAACGTAAATATCCAAAATTTGTATTTGTTTGATAATGGTGGCTCTATTGTCTTGAACAAAAATAGGGGCTATTATTACGAAAAAAGTGACGACAACACAGAAGGATATGACGAAAGCGAATATTACACTCGTCTTAATGAATTGCAACAAGATTGGACAAGTGCTATTCAAAATATTTTTGACAATGGTGGACAATGCAGCAATATTGACGGCACAACCAAATATTCAGCAAGTGAACTTGACAAAAACAATGACGGACAAATTGATTGCATTACACTTATTTTTAATTATTCCAGCACTTATGACGGACAATGGAAAGGTTGTTTGTGGAACTATCAGTCTACAACCAACCGAATAAGTCTTGACACAGGCTCAAAAACTATCACAAGCAACAATTATGTTCAAATTAGTTATGACTATCAATACACTTACACAAATAAAATTGGCGGGATGAGATTTGCCAACTTAAAGACAATGATACACGAAATGGGCCACGTATTTGGGCTCAAAGATTTATACAACTCTCAAAACAATTCACCTATTTATTATATGTCCGCAATGTCAAACGCAATCTCTCCTATTCCACAATATATCTCTGCCAAAGAGAGAGAAGTTTTGGGCTGGCTTGACTCAAACAATGTAAAAAAAATCACCGCAGCCGGCGACTATAATGTTGAAGTGACTTCTAGCGAAATTAATGCTGGTTTGGTTGCATACAAGTGCGATATCCCTAGCACTAGCAAAACACTTTATCTTGAATACAGAAAATTTGACGGCGACAAAAACAAATATGACACACTTTCAAAAACCACCTACAACCAACAAGACGAAGCGCTAAAAAACATCTCAATAAAAAGTGGTTTGGTATGCTTTTTGATTGACTCAGATACATTGTTCCCAAACAATATGTATTGCAATTCAACCAACTGGAATTATCAAGTAATTGGCGGAAGTTATGCAACCAAAACAGATTCTCCGCTTGCACAAGGCGATAGTTTGGATGTTACTTCCAACCTTTCAATAACAGTAACAGAACTCAGAGACAATTCACTAACATTCAATATTAGTGGCACAGATATTGCAGCGAGCGAAGAGCACTCGCACACATTTTTGACACACGAATTTAAGGACTCAACTTGCACACTTGACGGAAACATTGCTTACAAAGAGTGCACTTCTTGTCACAAATATTTCACTTTGGATGATGAAGAAATCACTTTGAGCGAAACAGTTATCGTTGCAAAGGGCCACGATGAGACAATTATCCCTAGCGTTGAAGCTAGTTGCACAAGCACAGGATTGACACAAGGCAAAAAATGTAACCGCTGTGACGAAATATTGCTGGAACAATCCGTTGTAGCCAAAAAATCTCACACACCTAGCGACTGGATTGTGGACACTCCTGCAACCGAACAAAAAGAAGGCTCACGTCACAAAGAGTGCACAGTTTGTCACGAAACTCTTGACACTGAAACAATCCCAAAACTCGAAAGCACCACCCCACCGACCGACCCAACTGAGCCAACAGACCCAGACAATCCACCAACTCCACCTGTTGAGCCTGACACATCCAACACCAAAACATCAAACAACAAAGACCAAAAGCAAACCATTGTTGTATCAATAATAACTCTTGTTTGCATTGTTGCTTCACTTATAGTTGTGGTGATAAAATTAAAAAGAAAGGAATAGCGACAATTATAATGCCCGATTATATTCATTTGTGCATTAAAAATTATTTGGTGTCTTTTTCAATTAAAGCCTCCAACTCATCTGCCTGTTTTTTGGTTTCTGCCAATATCGTCTTTGCATCCAAGTTTTCTGGATTATATATCATCAACAATTCATAATCCAACACAATATTTGGCATGTGTTTTAAATAAGATGCTATCATTGGCCAATTGATTGTGCCGTATTTATTTAATGTATGCATATCAACCTCCCCATTATTATCATGGAGATGAACTGCAATTAATTTATCTTGATATTTTTCCAAGTAGTTATATTTGTTGTCAAAAATATTTTGATGCCCGATATCACAACAAAATTTTAAATACGGATGCTCAATATTTTCAAACACACTGACAAAAGTCCTCACATCCTCGATATTTTCTATTGCAATAGGAACATCTATTTTTTCGCAATATTTCAAAACATCTTTTAATCTCTTTTCTCCAATCTTTGAATAATTGCCTTTAAGATGAACAACCACGCAAGAAAAACCAAATTTTTTTGCAAGTCTTAAATCATGAATTAAACTCTTCTTTTGAAAAAAGCCTTTTATCCCTTTCTCCCAAAAATAATGAAGCTCATCACTACTATAACTGAAATGTAGACTTGATGGCAAAATTCCATATTTAGCAAATTCTTTAACTTGCCAAGCAAGTGTGCCATTTTGCCTAAAAAACCTTTTGTCTGTGCTACTGATAAAATGGTCAAAACCACTTTCTGCAATCAACTTAACTCTTTCACTCTTCTCAACATTCACTCCAAAAAATGAGCAAATACCTTTTTTCATAAAACTTCTCCCCTATTTAATCATAGTATAACTTTTGCATTTACAACAGTCAAACCAAATATACAATTTGCTTGAAAATATCAGTCAAAAATTTAAATCTTATTTAGTAAAAATGGACTATAACAATTATAGTCCATTATGCAATATTGCGGTGTTTTTCATAAGTTCAGCAACAGTCATTGGTCCTACTCCGCCTGGCACTGGGGTTATGTAAGACACTTTATTTTTTACTGCATCAAAATCCACATCTCCCACCACTTTGCCGTCAACTCTGTTTATACCGACATCAATAACGACTGCCCCTTTTTTCACCATATCGGCAGTTACAAATTTAGGTCTGCCAATTGCAACAACCAAAATATCTGCCTTGCTAGTTTCTGCTTTTAAGTCTTGTGTCTTTGAGTGACAAATTGTGACAGTCGCATTTCTTTGTTCAAGCAAATTTGCGACACTTTTGCCCACCAGCAAACTTCTGCCCACAACAACCGCTTTTTTGCCTTGAATGTCTATATTGTAGTGGTCAAGCAAATCTATAATTCCCGTTGAAGTGCAAGGTGCAATTTGATGTTTGTTGGAAAAAAGTTTGCCAAGATTGAGTTCTGTCAAACAATCTGCATCTTTCTTTGGCGAAATTTGATTGATAAGATAACTCTCGTCAAGGTGTTTTGGAACTGGCAGTTGCAACAAAATTGCTGACACATTTGGGTCGTCATTTAGTGCGTGGATTGTCTTTTCCACTTCTTCTTGTGTCGCATCTTGTGGCAAAGTCTTGACAATAGAGCGTATTCCGCAAAGGGCGCAGGCCTTTTCTTTGTTTGCTACATAAATTTTGCTTGCTGGGTCATCACCAACCAAAATGCAAGCAAGTGTTGGTGCTTTTTTGCCAAGGCCAACATCCTTTGCAACATTTTCTGCAATTATTCGTTTTATTAAACTTGATACTTCTTTTCCGTCAATAATCATATTTTCTCCTATATTTTTCTTGTTCCGTTTATTCCTTCCTTAAATCCACAAGGTTGGTTGCACTTAAAATCTGGGAAGGTGCACCTTGAACCTTTGGTATATCGAGCAAGTTCTTCCGCCATTGGATGATTTTTTCTTTTCAACTCTTCGGCATATTCTTTTACAAGCAGGTCGCATTGGTTGTCTATTTCTAGTTGAGCAAAAGTGCATTTTCTTTCTTTCAATTTTTCAACAAACCATTTTAGTGTTCCGTATTCATTAATGTTGACCATAAGTCCTTGTGGAAATACTGAAAGTTGTTTTTCGCAGTCGTTTTTCCACTCACGAGAAAGTTCTTGACTTGACCTAATAATTGGCGGAACATAAAAACTTGGTTCTTCGTCAAAGGTTATGTTGTAGTCAATTGAGCGGTGCCTTTGGGCTTGTGCCAGTTGTGCAAGCGAGCCCTTGTAACTTGTGCAATACACATCGCCAAAATATTTTTCTGGCTTAATCATAGAGCCAATTAGTGACAATTTTCTGTTTTTAAAGTCAACACCCTTTCTAAGCGAGTCATCTATGTATCCAGTCTTTTCAACTTCGGTCAAAAATTCTTTGATAGCAGGTTTCAATGCAGTCATAAAAGCATTGCTTTCTTGATTATATTCATTGACAAGCATTTGATAAATATAGTTTAGTTGGCCATAACTCACTGTATATTCCATACTTGTTGGGGTAAAAACCGAAATTAAGTATCTTGCATTTTCTTGTGCAAGTTTTTCTATCTTTTTGTCAGTAAAAATTTGTGGATATTTGTCGCCATACTCTTTTTTGATAAGGTCTTTGTAAATATTCAACCATTTGTCATACAAATATTGTTCTTGGTCCTTTAACACCATTTTTGTATAACGAGCGGATTTTTCGCTAGTGTTATACCACTTTTCATTGTTCAAAACCATTGCAAGCCCTTTTGGAAGCCCTTCAATCGTCAAAGTTACATAAGGATGAGAGCAAACACTGTGATGAAAACTATTTTTTGTGTTGGCGATTCTCCTATCTGTTTTTTCTTTTGGCTCATTCATAAGGCTGTCTATTGTGTTTGGCAAATAGCACATTCCTGCTCCGTGTCCGCTAAGAGTGTCAAACTCGTCCTTTGATGCCTGATACCACTCTTTTGTTGATGCGTGTACTACAACTTTCATAAAAATTCTCCTTTGACTCGATTATACTCTTTTTAAAAAACTTTGTCAATATACACACGAATTAATTAGACAATTTGCAAAAATTGTGTTAGTATAATGTTAGGGAGAAAAAATGGACGAAGACAGAGTAATATATTTTCAAGACGAACTTAATGACGAGTTTTCAGACGACAAAATCGTTGACAATTCAGTAAGCCCCAAATATGTGTATTACAGTCGCAATGTGTTTTACAAAATCAAGCACTTTTTTTGGAACAAAATTGTCGCTCCGCCTATTGCACTGTGCTTTGCAAAATGCAAATTTCGTTGGAAAGTTGTCAATAAAAAAGTATTGAAACAAGCCAAAAAAAC
Organism: uncultured Lachnospiraceae bacterium; assembly: GCA_964416085.1. Classification (GTDB taxonomy): domain Bacteria; phylum Bacillota; class Clostridia; order Christensenellales; family UBA1242; genus Onthoplasma. The sequence goes on from CAYQCO010000008.1 coordinate 5,459, forward strand.
AAGTTATTTTATCTATGGCAACCACACACAACAATTTTTTGATGCTAGTATGCCAAAACGACTTGGAAGAGAGTCTTATGTCTTGGTCAATGCCAAAAACTTGCACGTCAAAGGGATTGGTTGGCTTGTGCGTAGACTTGGTGCCTTGCCAGTGCCAGAAAATATTGAGCAAACCAAAAAGTTTGTAAAAGCGGTGGATGAAATTGTCGCGGACAAAAAGCCAATTATGGTTTATCCAGAAGCACACATTTGGCCATATTACACCCAAATTAGACCATTTGTTGCTACTTCTTTTCGTTATCCAGTCAAATACAATGTCCCTGCATTTTGTTTTGTAAACACTTATCACAAACGAAAAAATGGCAAAGTCCAAATCACAACTTATATTGACGGACCATTTTATCCAAACGACAATCTTCCAACCAAAGAGCGTATACAAGATTTGCGAGACCGTATTTACAATGCTATGGTTGAAAGAAGCAAAAATAGTGACTATGAATATATTCAATACAAAAAATTAGACAAAGGAGAAAATTATGATTAATATACTTTTTAGCGGAAATTCAAAAGTCTTTGACGGAGTGTTGACGACTATGCTCTCGATTTTTAAGAGAACAACCACCAAAGAGCCTTTTAGATTTTATATCTACACTATGGATATAACTAGAATAAAGCCAGAATACACACCTATTGAAGACAAAATGGTGGACTTTTTGGACTCTGTTGCCAAATCCTACAATCCAGAAAACTGTGTGTTAAAAATTGATTGCGGCGACCTTTACAAACAAGAGTTTGAAGCAAGCCCAAATGAGAGTTGTTATTGCTCACCTTACACTTTGCTTAGGCTTTTTGCTGACCTTATCCCAGATGTGCCAGACAAGTTGCTCTATCTTGACATTGACATTATGTTTAATAGAGATATTACTTTGCTTTACAATCAAGATATAGAAGGTTATGAATACGCCGCATCAACCGACCATTATGGCAAATATCTTATTCATCCAAGATACATAAATGCTGGGGTTCTGCTCCTTAATATGAAAGAAATCAAAAAGACTGGTCTGTTTGTCAAAGCAAGAGAACTAATTAGGAAAAAGAAATGGATGTTTGCTGACCAAGACGCTGTTTGGCACGCAACCACAAAAAACCTCATTTTGCCACAAAGATTTAATGACCAAAAATATTGTCACAAGCACACTATTGTAAGACATTTTAGCAAACGACTCTTTTGGTTGCCATATCCTCACACAGCCAACATAAAACAATGGAAAGTGAGCGAAGTCCACAAAGTCTTCCACTACTATCAATTCGACGATATACTTTATGAGTATATTTACTTAAAAAAACTTTATGAAAATCAACAACAATCATAGTATTGTTAAATTGATTGCCATATCAAACCACACCGCTTGTCATACCGAGCGAAGCGAGTGTATCTGGCCAATAGTTTGATATAGTCAATAAAATGAACGATATTCAATCGTCTGCCAGACATACTCAATTTTGTTGCACAAAATTTCGATGTGACAAGGTGTGTATCTCACTAAAAATTTGGCAAACAAATATTAAAATTTTCTTTTTATATTGATATTTTTTGGAATTTGTGATAGTATCTATAAGTAATTGCAGTTTTGCAACAAATAAAATAACCAAATAAGGACAAAATATTGTTATGATAAAATTTATTCGCGGGTCCATAATTTTTAGTATGGTGACCAATCCATTGTCAATTCTGTTGAGTGTGTTTACCACTTTTTATTTTCACACACCAATTATTTTTTTGATATTCTCTTGTATTTATGGGACTGTCATAACTTGGACAGTTGGAGCCATTGCTCTAAGAAAACTCAAAACAGCCCAAACCAAACAAGAGTTGAAGACAATCGCAATATTTACACTTGTGGGCAACAACCCACTTGCTGGATTTCTTATGCTGATTATGAAAGACGAGCAATATTCAACTTACAAAGAAGAAATAAAACTTGTTGATGAACAAAATAGGGTCTATGTTCCTATCCGTATTGACGACAAATAAATTTGAAAAAATATTGTTGAAAATAATAAAAAATTAATTAAAAAAATTATTAAATAATTAATTAAAATATTGCATAAACAATTAAACAAAAATACAATATCGCAACAAAATGCAAGACACCACAAAAAAGTGGTGTTTTTTACACCACTTTTGCTTAATCATAAATATTATTTTAATTTTTTAATATTTTTTATTTAAATTTTAAACATTTATTTTCAATATTCAAATTTTTATAATGGCAAATCCTTTTTGCAGAATTTTCTTGCGCCAAAGACATAGCCCACAAGTCCAACACCAATAAGGATAGCGAATTTCCAAACAAATGCCCCAGACAAATCAAGTATTGACATAACATCAAACAATGAAATCAAACTTACATAGTTAAAAGCATTCAAAGCATTGAGTCTAATTACTGATGGAAGAACTTTTGAGCCAAACAACCCAAGCATTGTTGCAACAAGGAAGAAGATGTTTAGTCCCCCGCCAACACTCATTGAGTATTTGCTTCTGTTGAAATAGCAAGACGCAAAGAAACAAATTCCACTCATCGCAAACATCGTAAAGAATGCACCAACGTTTAACAACAACAATTTTGGATAAGTCAATACACTATTTGACAGACTTACAAAATGGAAGCACACAAAACTTGTCAAGAATGTGCAAGTAAACATTGCAAATAATGAGCCCACCAAGAAGACTGCTTGTGTAAACATAACTTGTTTACGTTTGGTTGATGTTGACAACACATAAGCCATTGAGCCCGAGTCAACTTGACCAGCAACCAAATTGTTGGATGCCATAATCATATAAATAATAGGAAGAAGTAGTCCAGCCATTTTGAAGAAAATTGAGCCTACAATCATACTATACAAGTCCATTTGTCCAAGTTCGTTGAGAGCGTCTGACACATCTTGTGGAACACTTGCCAAAAAACTTGTTGTCAAATCTTGTTCAATAAGTGATGACAATTCTTGTGCATCTTCCCCATTTGCAACACCATATTCTAATCTTGCCATATAAGAATTCACCACATCAACAGCCAAGCCTTTCAAATATTTGTATCCATAACTGCCAACATATTTTGAAGCGCTTATCTCATTGCCTTCTGCATCTTTGGTTGTGTATGTATAGCCTGCAAAACTCTCTCTTGTTACACCAAAATTTGAAAGTGCTGAAATGAGTGCATCAATATTGTCTTCTGCAACAGAATTTCCTGCCAAGAAAATAATCACATTGTCTCTAACATATTTTTGTCTATATTCACTTCTTGTAGGTGAACTTATATTATCCAAATCATAACTTGGCGCTGTTTCGCCTAGATTTTCATAGAATTCATCAAAACTTCCACCCAAATTCAAAACATAATAGATTACGCCTTGAATTTCTTGTGCGGTTTGAGATTCTGCATCCAAATTTTGCGCTGACAAAATCCCTTGATAGTATTGACCTACTGCATTTTGACCAGCAATTAGTTTTTCTGAATCAGCACCGCTATATGCTGCATCAAAAATTTCAAGTGCTTTCACGTCAATATTATAATAATTTATTGCACGCTTTTTCATTGATGTATCAATTTCGCTGGTGATGATTGAGTCGCTAATTCCGTCTCTCATTTCTGCTATGTTGCCACGTCCAGACACAAGCATAACACACGCCAGCATAAAGCAAACGGCGACAGTCACTATCAACCACATAACCCAGTTTGCTTTGCAAGATTGTTTAAATAACGCTTTGTTAAACATTTTCTTTCTCCTTTTTTGTTTGATTTTTGATAACTTCTTGGAAGTGTTTTTCAAGTGTATATGGCACTTGCGACATAAATTTTACATCATAATCGTGCAAGTCCTTAAACACTTTGTTGATTTCTTCATTTTTTATATGAATTGTAACTTGGTTGTATTGTTTTTGGTCACGAATTATTTCATAGCCCAAAGTTTTAAACTTTTTGTAATCTTTTTCATTATTAAACTCTATCTTAAAATCTTTGGTTGGGGCATTTCTTATTGTGTCCATATCAACGACATCAATAATTCGTCCATCGCTGATAAGCACTACTCGGTCGCAACTATCTTCCATTTCGTTAAACATATGGCTGGACATAAAAATTGTTTTGCCTTTTTTGTGCTCTTCTTTGATTATTTGCATAAAAGCAAGTCGCATAAGTGGGTCAAGTCCTGTTGTCGGTTCGTCAAGAATAATGATGTCAGCATTGCCCATAAGTGCCGCCACAAGAGCGGTCTTTTGCTTCATACCTTTGCTCATTCGCTTTAAGTTTGCATTTGGGTCAAGTTGAAGTTTTTTGACCAACTCGTCTGCATAACTCATATCTGTTAGCCCCATAAACTCGGCCTGACTTTTTAAAAACTCTGTGCCAGTAGGTAGGTCTGGAAAAGCAATTTCACCAGGAACGTAGCCCACGTGTTTTGCAATTTCACTCGCATTGCTCCAACTTTCTAGTCCATTGACTTTCACTTCTCCGCTAGTAGGCTTTAAAAATCCCATTATTTGTCTAATAGTAGTTGTTTTGCCCGAACCATTGGTGCCAACAAATCCCACCATTTCGCCTTTTTCGATATTGAGATTTAAGTCAAACACGCCCCTATTTTCGCCATAATCTTTTGTCAAATTTTTTATCTCTATTACACTCATTAAAAATTACCCCCAAAATCTTTGTCTTCTTTGTAGAATTTCATAAAGTAATCTTCCAAAGTTTCTTTGATATGACTAAATTCTTTGATGTCATAATTTGCAAGTAGGTCAATCACTTGATTGATTTTTTCGTCTTGTGTCGCAACCAAAACTCGCAACTTGTCTTCTTCATAATTTAAGATTGTCAATGCCTTGTTTTTGTTTTCAGTCTTTAAGAATTTGTCAAAATCTTCTTTGTTTGCAAATTTTATCAAATAATTTTTGTTTTGGCTATGCCTTAATTCGTCCGCCACAAACTCGGACACCACTTTGCCGTCTTTGATGATTGCAATGCGGTCACAAGTCGCATCAACTTCGCTAAATATATGGCTCGACAAAAGAATTGTTTTGCCCCTTTCTTTTTCTTCTTTTACAAAGTCAATAAAAACTTGTTGCATAACTGGGTCAAGTCCGCTGGTTGGTTCGTCTAAAATAAGCACATCTGGGTCACTCATAAATGCTGTCACTATTGCAAGTTTTCTTTTTACTCCAAGGCTCATCCTTTTGGTTTCACCTTTCAAAACCTTGTCGTCAAGTTTGAACATATCCAGCATTCTGTTTAGTTGTTCTTCATTGTGGATTTTTTGCAAATCTTGCATCATACGGATAAACTCCCAACCTGTAAGACCTGTCGGCAATGCAATTTCTCCTGGAATATAACCAACCTTATTTAATATCTCATAATATTTGTCAAAAGTTGGCTTATCAAAAATTTTTGTTTCACCCGACTGCGGTCGCGAAAATCCCATAAGATGTCTTATTGTTGTTGATTTGCCAGCACCATTTGGCCCCAAAAAGCCAAACACTTCGCCCTTGTCAATAGAAAAAGAAACATCAAAGACTCCACGTCCGTAGCCATAGTCTTTTGTTAAATTTTTTACTTCTACAACTTTCATATCTCCTCGCTATGCGTCAATTTTATAATGTCTAAATATATTTTACTACTTTTTTTCAAAATTTTAAAACGATTTTGAACAAATGTCAAAAAGTTGATTAAAATCTTAAACATTTGTAAAATATTTTTGGGGATATTTCAAGTTTTTTGTATAATAATTGCAAGCAACAAAGGAGAATTTTATGTATCAAAATGCAATAAACACAAGAAAGAAAATCAGAAATGCAATGTTTGTTCTTCTCAAAGAAGGCCAAAACTTGCAAGACATTAGCGTAACAGATTTGGTCAAAAAGGCTAATATTTCTAGGGGCAGTTTTTACAATCATTACAAAAACGTGATGGAAGTTGCCTATGAAGTTGAAGCGGATATTATGGACAGGCTCAAACAACTTTTGGACAATCAAAAAGGCAAAAGTGATATTAGGGGGATTATAACAACCATTTTTGCCCATCTTAAAGAAAACGAGCAACATTTTAGAGCAATTATTCCTGCCATTCCAAAATATCTTTTGGATGATATCAAAGACAAATTTTTGAAAAATTTTTTGGGCAACACTTTTTCTCGCTACAATTCTACATCAAAGGGAATTGTGACTGTGATGTTTTTGGCCAATGGGTTGTCAATGACTTATCTTGACTATTTGGAAAACAAAATCAATGTCAATCTCGACCAACTTTGCGATATTTATACTGATATTATCACCAATTTGTTAAGCGATTTGCCAGCGTAACATTTTTTGGGCTGTATCATATAAACTATGGGGGCAGAAGCACGTGCGAATGCACGTCGGTCGCCCGCTAGGGCGACAAACGGTTGCTTTGCAACCGTTACTTCTGCCCCCGCCCCAAACAAAATTTGTTTGATATTAAGAAAATATCAAAAAATGTTTTGCACTCACAAAAAAAAATGCTAATATATAATTAGGAGATAATCGTGAAAATATTAAATATTTGTAAAGAATTGGAAGATATGACAAGTTTGGCCTACAACCTAAAAGCCATTGACAATGCAGGAATTCATTCTTCCAAAAAACTCATAAAAATAAGTGAAAAATTATATCGTGACCAAATCAAAAAAGTTGCGAGTGTAATCGCTTCAAGCAATATGAAGTTGGTGCTGGTATCCGGGCCGTCAAGTTCTGGGAAAACCACTACTTCAAATATAATAAGTCAAGAATTGTTAAAAAAAGATATAGGCAGTCTTGTTGTGTCTATTGACGATTTTTTTGTCGACCTAAAAGACACCCCACTACTTCCAAACGGTCAACCAGATTTTGAAAATATCACAGCAGTTGATACAGAAGCATTCAACAAGTTCATAACCGACCTACTCACCAAACAAAAGGCCAAAATGCCAAGGTTTAATTTCAAAACACACAAAAGGGATAGATATGAAGATGTGTCAATCAACAAAAACGATGTTTTGATTGTTGAAGGCATACACGCATTAAACCCACTTCTCGTCAACACGCATCAATTTGACTCGTCAACGTATAGAGTCTATGCTTTTGTCAACAGTATTTTTGTGTCAAATGACAAAATTGTAGTGTCAAGCCAAGACCTTAGACTTATGCGAAGAGTGTTTAGAGACGCGTATTGTCGCGGAAGAGAACCGCTTTATACAATAAAAAATTGGGATAGTGTTTGCGAAGGTGAAAAGTTGTATATTTCTCCATATCGTGCCAATGCCAATTCAATAATTGACACCACTCACCCATATGAAATTTTAATCTATGCACAATACTTAGTTGACCTACTTTTGCCTTATAGAAACAACGAAAAAGTAAAGCAACTTTTGAGTGTGCTGTCAAAACTTTCACCACTTACCAAAGAAAGTATTCCTACCAATTCTCTAATTTGGGAATTTGTAGCAAACTAAGGAGGATTTATGGACAAAAATATTCCAACACCACACATTAATGCAAAAAAGAACGACTTTGCAAAAACAATTATTATGGCTGGCGACCCTTTGAGAGTAAAATACATTGCCGACAACTATCTAACAGATGCAAAACTTGTCAACACAACAAGAAATATGTTGGGTTACACTGGCAAATACAAGGGCAAACGAATTTCTGTTATGGGGCACGGAATGGGTATGCCAAGTATGATGATTTATGCTTATGAGTTGTTCCAGTTTTATGACGTGCAATCAATAATCAGAGTTGGCACTTGCGGTGGACTTACAACTGACAAGCACGCACTAGACGTTGTTATGAGCGAATGGGCGTATACTCCATCCAACATAAACAAAAGGCTGGGCGAAAAGCGCAACAAAATTTCTGCCACACCAAAAATGCTAGAAATTGCCAACAAAGTTATTGAAGAAAGCAAACAAAAAGTGGACAGTTGTGGAACGCTTACTTTTGACGTGTTTGATTGTTATGGCAATGAAAATATGAAAAAATATGTCAAAAAGGGCTGCAAAGTTGTTGAAATGGAAGTATATATGCTTTATCTTTTGGCCGAAAAATATGGTCGCAATGCTTTGTCATTTTTGACTGTCAGCGACAACTCACTTTTGAATGAAATTGTATCAAGCGAAATGCGACAAAATTCACTTGACAATATGATAAAACTTGCTCTTGATGTGGCAATAAATATAAAATAAGGAGTAAAAATGAAAAGAAGAGTTTTTTTGATTGTTTTGGATAGTTTTGGGATAGGCTATGCACCTGACGCGGACAAGTTTGGTGACATAGGCTCCAACACTTTTAAGGCCTGCTATGATACTGGGCTATTGAAACTAAACAATATGAAAAAATTGGGATTATACAATATTGACGGAGTAGATTTTGGCAGCAAATCCAAAAAGGTTTTGGGAAGTTACGCTCGCCTGCAAGAAAAATCCGCAAGCAAAGACACAACCGCTGGACATTGGGAAATTGCTGGGCTTCCTACTTCTATTCCATTCCCTACTTTCCCAAAAGGTTTTCCAAAAAACGTAATAAAGCAAATAGAAAAATTGAGCGGACGAAAAGTCGTTTGCAACAAGCCATATTCTGGCACAGAAGTTATCAAAGATTATTTTAAGGATGCAAAAAAAGGCAAACTGATTGTATACACTTCTGCTGACAGCGTTTTGCAAATTGCCGCTCACGAAGATGTTGTAAGTGTAAAAGAACTTTATGACATTTGCCAAAAAACAAGAGAAATTATGACTGGCGACTTGACTGTGGGCAGGATTATTGCGCGCCCATTTGTAGGAAGCGACAAAAATAGTCTTACAAGGACTCCAAATCGTCACGACTTTTCGGTTGACCCAGTGGGAGAAACAATGCTGGATAGATTAAACGAAAAGGGCAAAAAAGTGATTTCTGTTGGCAAAATTTCTTGCATTTTTAATGACCGCGGAATTGATGAACAATTTGACATAAAATCAAATCTTGACGGAATAAAAACAACTATTGATATAATAAAAAACAAAGATTTTGACGGATTGTGCTTTGTAAACTTGGTTGACTTTGACAGCAAATATGGTCACAGAAATGACCCAATAGGATACGCCAATGCTTTAAACGAATTTGACAAATATTTGAAAACAATATTGGAAAATTTAAAAAAGCAGGACACATTAATCATCACAGCCGACCACGGTTGTGACCCGTCCACAAAGTCCACCGACCATTCAAGAGAATATACTCCACTTTTGATGTTTGGCAACAAAGTTGAAGAAAACAAAAATTTGGGCACAATTTTGGGATTTGATTATATCTCAAAAATTGTAGAAAAAATTTTAAAATAAAAATTAGTTGAAATATTGAAATAAAAAATAAATAAAAATATTTAATGAAAAATAATTTAAAATTAAAAAATATTAATTAAAAAAATAAAATAAATAAAAATAAATTATTTAAATTAAAAAATATAAATAAAATACTAAAAAATAGCAATTTGTTGCATTTTTTAATTAATTTTTATTATTAATTATTTAATTTAAAAAATAGGGGGGGGGAAAATTATGGCAGTAAAAAAGACTCAGCAAAAAGCAAAGAAAAATTGGGGCTGGCCAGTTGAAGAAGAGCAAACTAGCAAAAAAACAACAACCAAAAAGACCACAAAAAAGCAACAGCAAAAACAACAAAAAGAAATGAAAAAACGCATAAAGTTTTTTGGCGTAAAAGGCATTGCAACCATTGTGCTTTTGATTGTTTTGTTTGCAGGCATTGGTGTTGGCGGTGGGTTCTTTTTGACACGAAATGATTGCTTTGAAATTGTTGGACAAGACGAAATAGAACTTGAAGCAAAAGAAAAATATTTTGATGAAGGCGTAAAGGTTGTTGAGTTTGGCAAAGACAAGTCAGACAAAGTGGAAATTGAAACAGATTTAAAAATTAATAGTGATGGCAGTTTCTCTCCACAAACTGACAATGACGGCAATCCAATTTTAAAGACATATTACATAATATACAAAGTTGATACAATTAAGTTGAGCAAACTCGCAAAGATTGAGCGAATTAGACTGATATCTTTTGTCGAAGATAGCGAAGGCGAATCAGTTGAAGACACGGCTGAAAACGTTCAAAATAATGGAGCAATGGGCTAAGGGGGAAAATATGAACAAAGGAATAACAAAGTTTTTCATTTATATCTTAATCAGTGCTATCGCCCTAGTGGGTGGATGCTTGGGTTGGATTTATGCGACTCTACCTTACACAGAAGTTTTGGAGACGGATGAAGCGGATGTATACTTTTCTTTGAACGACAGAGAAGTCCAACTTGCAACAAGCGTCACTCCAACTGACGACTCTGTGTCTGTGCATTTTCTTGAACTTGGCAACCGTTACACTGGCGACTGCACATACATAAAAGTCGGCAAAGACATTGATATCCTTATTGATTGTGGTTCAAAAGCCACAAGTATAAGTTATGTAAAAGATTATCTTGACAAATATGTGACTGACGGAATTTTGGAATACGTAATTATAACCCACGCGCACGAAGACCATTATGCAGGATTTGCGACAAGCGCAAAAGTGGATAGCATTTTTGACTTGTTCTATTGCAACACAATTATTTATACCAACACAACCACAGATAGACAAGCAGCAAGTCAATACAAAAACTTTCAAAGAGAACTTAATGAGTCAAGAGCAAAAGTTAACGGAGTGGAAACAACTCCACTTAAACTCACATCTCTTGAATGTATCAATCAAAACAAAACTAGTTGGATGATTGATGAAACCAACAACTTCTCAATGGAAATTTTAAACACAAAATATTATAGCAGTCCGGCACCAAAATCTAAGGAAAATGAAAACTCAGTTTGCACATTGTTTAAGCACGGCGACAAAAATTTCTTGTTTACTGGTGACCTAGAAAAAGAGGGCGAAAAATCGCTCATAGAATTAAATACTCTTCCACAAGTGGATTTGTATAAGGCAGGCCACCACGGAAGCAAAACAAGTTCTTCGGTTGACCTTCTTGAACAAATTATGAAAACTGACGGCTCAACAATTTGTTGTGTTTGCTGTTGCGCAGGTTCAAGCGAATATACTACTACTATCAAAAACCAATTCCCAACACTTGACTTTATCAACCGCATTTCTCAATACACAACTGCTGTTTATATCACAACTATGTGCCTTGACTACAAAAACTCAAAATTCCAATCATTCAATGGCAACATTGCAATAATCTCCGCCAACAATATTTCAGTCTATTGCAGCAACAACACCACTCTTCTTAAAGATAGCGATTGGTTTAAAGAAAATAGACTTGAAATGTGCAAAACTACTTTAAGTGAAGACAATTTGCTCCTTGCGGATAGTTGGCATTAACAAAAAAGACTTTCAAATGAAAGTCTTTTTTCAATTTGTTGGGTTTATTCGCCGGCGCCGTTAGGCCCTTACACCTGCCTTACGACCGCCGGCTGTTTTTCCGTTTTGTCACATCGAAATTTTGTGCAACAAAATTGAGTATGTCTGGTTTGCGATTGATTGTTACACATTTTACCTGCTATATTAAACTTTAAGCCAGATACACTCGCTTCGCTCGGTATGACATTGTGATTTTTTATTCATCCACACGATATAAATAATTACTACACCAACTGCCGCTCACCATATTTGTCGCATTCGTTTTTGGGTTAGTCACATCAATACTTGTGCCACCTGTATAATCTGACGAGTCTGTCACATACCAGCCTGTTGTGTTTTCAAATGTGATTGATGTCAAATTCTCACAATGTAAAAAAGCGCTATATCCTATACTTGTTACACTGCTAGGAATGTTTATAGACTTTAAACGTGAACACGATTGAAACGCAAGATAGCCTATACTTGTAACACCGCTAGGAATTGTGATTGATTTCAAATTTGAACAAATATTGAAAGCACCATCACCTATACTTGTGACACCATTTGGAATGTTAATAGACTCCAAACTTGAACACAGTTGAAAAGCAGTATCTCCTATACTTGTCACACTATCTGGAATTGTTATTGATTCCAAACTTGAACAACCACTAAAAACGCTGCTTTCTATACTTGTAACACCGCTAGGAATTGTGATTGATTTCAAATTTGAACAATTATAGAAAGTGCACTCCCCTATACTTGTCACAGTATCAGGAACTGTGACAGATGTCAAACTTGAACAATTTCTAAAAGCATGATATCCTATACTTATAACACCGCTAGGAATTGTAATTGACTCCAAGCTTGAACAATTATAAAAAGCAAAAATGCCAATTTTTGTCACACTATCTGGAATTGTGATTGATTTCAAACTTGAACAATTTCTGAAAGTCTGACTATATATACCTGTTACGCTACTAGGAATATTTATTGATTCCAAACTTGAACAATCCATAAAAGCCGCGGAACTCATCTGAGTCACCGAATAAATCTCGCCGTTATAAACTACACTTGCGGGGATATTTACTTCTCCACTTATACTTGTATTTGCCGCCTCGACTGACATTGTTTTTTCTGTTGCATTAAGGACAGAAAATATAAGGTCGGGATAATCATCTACCCCCCCCCCCGAACACTTGTTCGCATAGAGTATGCAAGTCGTTGACATTTGACCAAGTTTTGCCTTCGGTTTCACTTTCCAAATAATCGGCTTGCACAACTTGGACTTTGATTGTCACCTTTATGTTTGCGCTCATATAATAATCGCAATAGTCGTCACCCACCCAATTTTTGATAGTTACGCTGATTGCAAAATCTTGCTTGGATGCTGTTTGTGGGCTGGTTTTGTAAAAAGCGGTTGAGCCGTCAGTAGAGAGAGTTGAGCATTTGGTGTAACCTGAATCACTGACCACTATGTCGCAGATTGACTCGCCCGAATGTTCTTTATTTTCTTTGCAACTATCTGAATGTTGTCTGCCAGTTTGCGGAGTGGTGGTGGAAGAAATCAAAATTCTAATATAATAATCAATATTTGATGTGATGCTGGCGGAATAACTTTTGGTAACTGTTTCGCTTGGCATAATGTCGCTGATACTTAGGGTCATAGCAGTGTTGTCGGCGTTTTTCAAGTCGTCAAGAGTAAGAGTGCCAATCATAATACTGCCCTGAGCGGATTGCAGGCCTGAAAAATAAGCATAAGTTCTACCAACCAAAATTGAACTCATACAAATCATACACGCCAAACAAATTGCGATTATATAATTAAAATGTTTGTGTTTTTTTGTCATTGTTCCCCCATCACGACAAATTATTATATATTATTATATCTTAGTCGAAAACAAAAAGTCAAATCATATAATAAAGTTTGTCAAATTTTTCCAAATTTTATACTTGATTGTCGATTGTGGGCAAATTTTTGAAATTAGGCGCAAATCATTTGTATTTTTTTTGCAATTGTTGTATTATATTTTATATTAGAAACGAGGTATTATGAAAAACTTAACCATTTCGGTCGAAGCAACTGCCGACCTTAGCCCTGAACTTTTGAAAAAATATTCTATTGATTGCGTGTCTATGAACTATTATCTCAACGAGCAGGAATATTCTACTGCTGACTTAAAATTCACCAACGAGCAATTTTATGATGCTATGAAAGAGGGTGCAAAAACTTCTACCAGCCAGTTGAATGAGTTTGAAATTGAAGAATATTTCAACACTCTTCTTGCAAAAAAACAAGACATTGTGCACATTGCTTTTTCGTCTGCTTTGAGCGGAAACTACAACAACATAAAGCGAGTTGCTGACAAACTCAACCTTGAAAATGACAACAAAATTTTTGTCGTTGACTCAAAATCTGCATCAGTTGGTCAAGGTTTTTTGGCAATACTTGCAAGAGAAAAAGCCGAAACAGGCGCCACCGCACAAGAAGTTGCTGACTATGCCGAAAGCATAAAACTCAATATCTCTCACATATTTGTTGTGGATAGTCTAAAATATCTTGCGCGCACTGGCAGGATTAGCAAAATGACTGCCACTATTGGAACAGTCCTACAAATCAAGCCAGTCCTTTATTGTGACAACAACGGAAGCCTAACCACCAAGCAAAAAGTTATTTCTAGAAAAAAATCCCTAACCACAATGGTTGACAAAGTGGTTGCAATGAAAAACGACTTGACTGACAAAGTGTTTGTCGGTCACGCCAACTGCCTAGAAGAAGCACAACAAGTGCAATCAATGTTGAAAGACAAACTTGGACTTGATGCCGAAATTCTTCCACTTGGACAAGTTATTGGCTGTCACTCTGGCCCGGGAACACTTGCCGTTTTCTTCACCAGCAATGAAAGATAATCAAAAAGACTTTGCCTTGGCAAAGTCTTTTTTTTAATCCTTTCTAATATAACAGGCCGTTTTTCTGTTGCCCAATTTTACTATTTTTTGCATCATTTTCATATTTTATTGCATCATTTGGTAGATTTTGATGCAATAAAACAACCTTTGCGTGCAATTAATTGAGCGAATTTTTGAAACTCTCACATTCAAGTTTGAGTTCTTTGGCAAAGTTTATGCCCTTCAAATCCACAAGCCCCATAAGTCTTGCTATTTCATTGTCAAGCGAGTCTTTTTCTATCACTTTTATGCAACTCTTGGTGATTTTGTCGCCGGATTTTTCCACCAAAAAGTTGACATCGCCCATTGCACAAATTTGCGGAAGATGTGTGACGACTATGAGTTGTTTTATCCTTGAAAGTTTGCCCATACATTTGGAAACAACCATTGCAATATTTCCGCTGATACCTGTGTCAATCTCGTCAAAAATAAGTGTGCCGATATTGTCCAAATTGTTGATAACAATTTTGTAAGCCAGCATAAAACGAGAAATCTCACCGCCTGACGCGACCTTGTTGAGCGGTTGAACATCAAAGCCAAGGTTGGCCGAAAACATAAACTCAACAAAGTCATTGCCACGTCTTGAATATGGCTCGGCAATTTTTGAAAACTGGATAACAAATTGAGCATTTGGCATACCCAATTTTTTAAGTTCAACATTAATTTTTGCCTGCATATCGACCGCATTTTGCTGACGGATTTTGGATATTTCTGTCTGCAATCCCAAAATTTTTGCAAGCAATTTTTCTCTTTCTTGTGTTAGTTCGTTATATTTTTCTTCGCTATTTGTGAGATTGCTCAACTTTTCGCTAATATCCACAAAATAGTTTTGCATAGCGTCATAATCTCCGCCGTATTTTTTGAAAAGTGACTTAACAAAATCCAGTCGCTTGTCCACACTTCCAAACTCTTGCTCGTCAAAATTTAGTCCGCCGTTTATCTCGTCAATAGTGTTCACAATGTCTTGAAGTTCGATTGATAAACTCTTGACTCTCTTTTGCAATTCATAATATTTGTCGCCAAAAACCGAAAGATTTGCAAGCAACTTTTCTGACTCAGCCAACTGCTCGCTCGCCGATTCGCCATAAGGATTTTTGTCCATTTTCATCAATATTTCGTTGAGTCCGTTGGAAATTTTTTCACCAGATTTCATCTCTTGAAATCTGTTTTCCAACTCTTCAAACTCGCCTTCAAACACCCCAGCACTTTCAATCTCATTCAACTGAAAACTGTATAAATCAATAAGGTTTTGTTTTTCTTGTTTGTTGCCGCCAAGGGCCTTAATTTTGTTGTCAATTTCAACAATTTGGTCAATCAAAACATTGAGTTTTTCAAGCCTATCGCCCAAAGCATTGGCCGAAAAGTTGTCCAAAATTTTCAACTGATACACATTGTCCAAAAGTGCCTGATGCTCGTGCTGGCCGTGAATATCTATCAAGTGTGAAGTGACTTTTTTCAACACAGAAGTTGTCACAATTTCGCTGTCAATTTTGCAACTCGTTCGGCCCGACACATTGTATTCGCGACTAATCAAAACTTCGCTGTCAACTTTCACACCTGTATTTTTTAAAATTTCTTGCTGGCAAGATGCGGAAATATTAGAAAAAATAGCATCAACTTTCATAAAATCCGCGCCTGTTCGGACCATAGACTTGTCCAGTCTGTCGCCCAAAACAAAACCAAGCGCGTCCAAAGTGATACTCTTTCCCGCACCGGTCTCGCCAGTGATAACATTAAGTTTTTCGCCAAAATCAATTTCGGCGCTTTCAATCAATGCTACATTTTTAATATGAAGTGATGCTAACATATTTTTTCCTATTTAATATTCTCTCTAACCGTTTTTTCAATTTCATCGGCAATTTCTGGATTGGCTTGAAGATAAAGTTTTACATTCTCCTTGCCTTGCCCAATTTTGTTGCCCTGATAACTAAACCAAGACCCACTTTTTTCAATAATATTTTGCTCAGTTGCAATATCAATCAAGCAACCAATAAGCGAAATTCCTTCGCCATACATAATATCAAATTCCGCTTGTTTGAATGGTGGAGCGACTTTGTTTTTTACCACTTTGACACGCGTTCTGCTGCCAATCATATCTTGTCCGTTTTTCAAAGTTTCCACTTTTCTAACATCAAGTCTTACACTTGAATAAAACTTCAATGCTTTTCCGCCCGGAGTGGTTTCTGGACTGCCAAACATTACGCCAACTTTTTCTCTAAGTTGGTTGATGAATATAACAAGAGTTTTGCTTTTGGAAGTAATTGCGGTCAATTTTCTCAATGCTTGGCTCATAAGTCTTGCTTGAAGTCCAATAAAACTGTCACCCATTTCGCCGTCAATTTCCGCCTTTGGAGTAAGCGCAGCAACCGAGTCAATAACAACTATATCAATGCCGCCACTCCTTACCAACTGCTCAGTAATTTCGAGCGCTTGCTCGCCAGTGTCAGGTTGTGAAACATACAGGTTGGAAATGTCCACCCCCAACTTGCTTGCATAAACTGGGTCCAATGCGTGCTCAGCATCAATAAAGGCCGCACATCCGCCCAACTTTTGTGCTTCGGCAATTACGTGCAACGCAACTGTCGTCTTTCCGCTCGACTCTGGGCCATAAATTTCCACAATTCTACCCCTAGGAAGTCCACCAACCCCCAAAGCCATATCAAGTGTCAAACATCCAGTAGGAATAACTTCAATGTCTTGATGTTGTGTCTCATCCATTTTAATGATTGAACCCTTGCCAAACTGTTTTTCTATTTGGAGAATTGCTTGCTCCAAAACTTTTCTTTTTTCTTCTTTGTCCATAATATCCTCTCTTCAAACATCTGTTCTATTTCTATTATATCAAAATTTTCAAAAAAGTCTAGCATTTTTCAAAACTTTTTTAAAAAAAGTAAGGCAAAACCTTACTTTGTTGAGATTACTCCCTTGTTTTTTACAAAATAATTTATTCCAGACAAAACTGTCAAGAATGTGCTAACACCTATCAAAACATAACAAACAATTTTGAATACCAAAAGTGCCGTTCCTGTAACTGCCAAATCAAACATTAGATATGAAAGCAGTATGCAAAGTGGCATTGTCCAGCATTGCACCATTGTTTTTGCTTTGCCCAAAATATCTGCCGCAAGCACTTTGCCTTTGGTAGAAGCAATAAGTCTAAATGCATCAATAATAAGTTCACGACCAATGATTAGGCTCAAACAAATCACTCCCCAAGGATGTGGAATTGTGCCGTCAACACAAATCATAAACAAAACACAAGACACCAACAACTTGTCTGCAATCGGGTCTAGGAATTTGCCAAAATCTGTCACCAAATTTCTGCTACGTGCAATTTTGCCGTCCAAAAAGTCGGTTATTGCCGCCAAAACAAACAAAACTATTGCCACAATCTTTCCGCCCGGAATAAATGTCGCAAGATAAAAAAACATAACAAAAGGTATCAAAATAACTCTCATTATTGTCAACTTGTTTGGTAAATTCATAATTTTTCTCTCCTATTTTTAGTATACCATATTATTTTGGGGTTGACAAATTATTTTGCTAAGTTTTAAAAAATTGCTTAAATTTGTTTGATATTTCAAGAATTGCTTAAATTTGTTTGCCTTTTCAAAATTGGTTGAATTCGTTTGTTATATCAAAATTGGTTGAATTCGTTTGTTATATCAAAATTGGTTGAATTTGTTCGTTATATTTTGTTTGTTATATCAAAAGTGGTTGGAATAATAACGCGCGACCGCGGGGTCCTTACACCTACCCCGCGACCGCCGCTATGTTTAAACTGGTGTTATTAGCCAGTAATATTTGTAAACATAGTTCCCATCTAAACATATAATCGTCTCGCTACTTCTTCCCCCAGACTCACCTGGACAAATAGTTGCCATCTCAGCCACCGTTCCTTCATAATAAACTTTCCCACAAACGTCTTGAAAAGCATTAGGGGAAATATACTTTATACTACGAGATAAATAGACCGTTACATCTGCATAGGTAAATGCCCAGGCGTTAATAACTTGTACACTATCTGGAATTACAATTGACGTTAAAGAGCAATATTGGAATGCACAATTATCTATACAAGTCACAGTATATTTTTTGTTATCTTTTGAAACATAAGCAGGAATATTGGCTTCGGTTATACTTGTGTCGGCCGCAGAAACAGCCATTGTTTTGTCGTCTTCACTTAGGATTCTAAAAGACCAATTAGGATATTCGCTTACATCTTGAACAGGGGATAAAATATTTGCCCAAACATTGTGAAGAGCAGTTGTGCTAGTATATGTTGCGCCTGTGGTGTTGCTTTCTAAATAATCCGCTTGGATGACTTCGATTTTGACACCCATATTAATAGTTGCACCCATATAATAGTCACAACCGCCGTCACCTACCCAATCGTGAACAGAAATGCTGATTGTAAATTCTTCTTCGGTTGTTGCACTAGTTGGTGTCACCGGTGTTAGGTCATAATAATAAATTGCGCCGTCATCTGTTGTGTATTTTTCAAAGTTGGCTACTGTTGCATTTAAAATCTTTGTGTCATCGTCAACATAGTCACCGCAAGTGGTCTCGTGAGTCTTGCCAGTTTCTGCTTTGACTTCTGCTGACAAACTAAGCCTTTTGTAATACTTAATATCACTCTCTATTGTGGCCTTGAAATTTTTGGTCACTGTTTGATTTGGAACGACCTTTAAGTTAGTTTCTGCATTTAATTCACCAAAATCATTGACTTTGAGTGTTCCCATTGTGATTGTTCCACTTGCATTGCTACTTGCGGTGAAATAGGCATAAGTCCGCCCTGCCCATACACTTGATATGGTGATTAAACACACCAACGCAATAATAATAAATTTGTTTTTTGTTTTCATATTTCCCCCTGTTTATTTTGTGCAGTTTTTCATAGAAAATACTGACCAAATTTTATCAATATTTTCGCTATAACCACTATATATAGTATAGCAGGGGGGGGGGGGCCACAAGTCAAGCGATTTTAAC
>CAYQCO010000009.1:0-24668 GCA_964416085.1 uncultured Lachnospiraceae bacterium
CAATCTATTTTGTCTCATCAAGGTAGGTTGCCATAAGGTCGGCAGTATGAAAAATCAAAGCAGTAGGAAATTTGTAATACGCATCAGACATAGAATATGAGCCACCCCTAACTCTATCATCAAATCCGCCACTATGCCAGTTGATTGCCATTGCTTCTTCACGAGTTAGACGCATAAAACCACTAATAATATACACAGATTTTTCACCGTGACCATAAGGGAGAGCATCATCTATGGTATAATATGGCTGTTGAGTCCATTGTCCGTCAACTTTGACATTGCGATAATCCACCCTATAAAAATTCACCTTGCACAAATCGTGCAAAAGGGCAATTATTGCCACGCTTTCCATAGAGATTTTTTTGGTCCAATTTTCACCATATTCCATTGCCAAAAGTTTTTTGTATCTTTCAAAAACATTTAACGAATGAACACAAAGTCCACCCTCATAAGCGGAATGGAACTTGCTTGATGCAGGTGCGGTAAAAAAGTCAGTGGTAATGAGCCAATCAAGCAAATTTTCGGCTCCGTCACGTTTTATGTAAGTGGAGAATGTCTCCACAAATTTTTCTTGTGCTTCTTCAATATCCATAACTAAATTTCCTTTATATTAATATTTTCATCCAAAAATGCAAATTTTGAAAAACCCACAAACTTCAACTTGTCAAGCAATGCTTTCAAGTTTTTTGGTCTTTTGTATAATGACACTCTATATCCTTGCATCAATTCTTGTTTCTTTTCAAATGCTTTGTCAAATTCGCCGTCATTGTATATCAAGGCCAATTTGTTGTCTTGTCCAAATTGTGCATTTCTCTCTTCCAAAAGCATACATACTGGTGCAAAACCAATCGAAAATCCTACTGCTGGAACGTTTACGCCAATCAATTTTTCTATCATTTTGTCATATCTTCCGCCAGCACCAATAGCCCCACGAAATTCTGGGCAATACACTTCATACACAACACCGGTATAATATCCTTGTCCACGAACAATGGTTATGTCGTATACAAATTTGTAGTCAAACTCTGTTTGGTTGTATAGATTGTTCATTGTTGTCAAAATTGTTTCTATTCTTTCAATACAAGCCAATTCAACACCAAAATTTGTAAGAGTTTTTATTCCGTTTTGTTTTACATCTTGTATTGCTGCGACAAGTTTTTCTGCTCTATCGTCTGGGAATTTGCTCTTCAACTCTTCAAGCACTCCGTCAAAGCCAATTTTGTCAAACTTGTCAAGACTAATGCAAACAGAAGAAATTTCCTCAACAGAATATCCAAAATATTCAGTGATTTGATTTAAGATTTCTTTTGAATTTATTTTGATTGTCAAGTCCTTAAATCCCAAAGATGTGTAGGCCGAAAGTCCAGTTGACAACACATCAATTTCGGCTTCAACACTTGCATCACCAAACTCGTCAATATCGCATTGAACAAATTGCCTGTCTCTGCCCTTTTGTGGTCTTTCTGCTCTAAAAGAATAGTCAATTTGAATAGCCTTGAATGGAGATGGAAGTTGCTCTTTGTTGTTGGCATAAAACCTTGCAAGTGGAACGGTCAAGTCATATCTAAGCCCTTCTTCTGTGATGTCATTTTCGGTCAAATTTGGCTTGGTTAGGTCCAATTTTTCGCCACGTTTTATGGTTTTGAACATCAGTCTAAGATTGTCGCCACCGTCACTTGAATTTAATAGTTGCAAGTTTTCCAAAATAGGTGTAGTGATAAGGCTAAAACCATTTTGTTGATAGCATTTCAATATTTTTTGTCTAACAGTTTCTCTAAGTTCTGCTTGTTTTGGGGCATAGTCATAAGTGCCCCTAATTGGATTTGTGTTTACTTTCATAATTACCTCTCAATTATACTATAATAAATTTTTTATATTGTCAATAATGTTTGTCAAATTTCACCTTGCCATTCGGTCAAATAATTTAGATACAAATAGTCAATATGGTGAAGTTTCAAAAGATTTTGGTCAAATTCTTTTTCGCCATAATGGACACCAACTTTGTAATTTAATATCCAACCTTCATTGCAAAATTTTGTAAAGTCTTCGTCTGTAATAATTATTGCGGATATATTCATATCCTTCAAATTGGAATTGAGTTGTTTCTGGGTCCAATTTGATTTGTAGTTTGTGAACCAAATTTCATACAAATCTAGATTTATTAATGTATTGTAATCACTTCTATAATACATTTGTGCAATGAGTTGATTTTGGGTTTTTACTCCCCATTCAGTCAATTTGCTACACACGTCTTGCAAAACAGACATTTTGCCTTTCCCTTTGGCGTCAAAAACAATTTTTATATCTTTGTTTTCTTTCATTTTTACCGCCAGCCAGCCAATAGTGATTGAATGATATTGTCCGTCAATCAAAGTGGAACAAAATTGTTCAAGAGTTGGTAGGTTGTCTAAGTTGTAATCTCCCATATGGTCAAATCTGCGCGAACAAACCAAAACATTGTCGCTTGTGTAAGCAAAGTCTACTTCAAAATATTTGCATCCACCATTTAAAAAAAGATTAAATCCTTCTTGACAATTTAGATATATTTTGCCGTCAATTCCGCCAGAAGCGTGCGCCACAATCAACGTCTTTTGCTCTGGTGATTTGCTTTGACAACCGCAAAACACAACACCCGCAAGCAAACATATCAAAAAAATTGCGGTTAAACAAATATATCTATTTTTTAATCCTTTCATAATATAATTATATATTTTTATTTTTCATTAGTCAATAAAAAAATAATATGCCAGCCGCATATTATTTCATAATTTTTACTTCTCCACACAAGACATCACTATATGAATATGTGTGAGTAAGTGACATTGCTTGCTTC
The DNA here is from genome assembly GCA_964416085.1 of uncultured Lachnospiraceae bacterium. GTDB lineage: Bacteria > Bacillota > Clostridia > Christensenellales > UBA1242 > Onthoplasma. Next base: position 2,834 of record CAYQCO010000009.1, read on the forward strand.
AAATTTTTTACTGTAAAAACAGAAGAATAAACATTCTCGACCACAGCATCAAATTTGTAGACTTTTCGCCTGCCACGATTTACAAAGAGTTTTATTTCTTGGCCTTTAAGTGCCAAAACTTTTTTCTTGACTTCATCTATTGACAAATTGTTTTTTATCATAACTTCACCTTAATAATATTGTCCATAAAATTAAGGCAATTATTCAATTTTGACAAAACTAGACAAAATTTTTAATAATCATCGTCATCGTCATCAAAATCATCGTCAAAGTCATCGTCTAGATCGTCTTCATCCTCGTCTTCATCTTCTTCGTCTTCATCTTCGTCATCAAGGTCCATTCCGTCTAGGTCCATATCCTTTTCGAGTTCGTCAGCAAATTCCAAATCATCGTCAAGCCCAGCAGTAATTGTGCTGTCGTCAGTGTCGTCGTCATTATAATTGTCGTCGTCATCATCGTCATCATCACTGTCGTCATCAGCAATATACTTGTGCCAGTCGTTGATTTCGTCATCACTCTCTCCGTCACTAGTAATTCCATATTCTTGACGGCAAGTGTCACAAATCTCTTGACCTTCTTGAATAAAGTTGACTTTGCAAATTGGGCAAAGTTCCAAATCGTCAAGGTCGTCTGACTTGATTAATTTCATTTCTCTTTTGCAGACATCACAATATTTGTCTGCTTTTTTGATATAATTGAGTTCACATCTAGGACATCTAATATATACATTTTTTGTTTTTGGCATAATATACTTCCTTTTTGTCTAGTATATTATATAAATTCACAATTATTTTGTCTACTGAATTTTGCAAATTTTAAAAAATTTTTTTATGCACCTTCAATAAGCATTTTGTCAGCAACCAGTGCAATAAATTCTCCATTGGTTGGTTTTTCATTGCTTGAATAAACTTTTATTCCAAAAAGATTGTTGATGTTTTCTATCTTGCCCCTGTTCCAAGCAACTTCAATAGCGTGCCTAATTGCTCGCTCAACTTTGGATGCACTGGTAGAATATTTGTCGGCAATGGTTGGATAAAGTTTTTTGGTTATTGCATTGATTATCTCAGGTTGAATGATTGCAAGTTTTATCGCTTCTCTCAAAAATTGATACCCCTTGATATGTGCAGGAATTCCAACGGTTATAAAAATATTGGTGATTTTTTCTTCCATTTGATTGGACACAAGATTAAGTTTGTGGTCTTCACTTGCATTTACTACTTCTATCACTCTTCTTTTTAATAGTTCTGGGTCAAATGGTTTTATTGCATAATATTTTGCTCCCAAATTCATTGCTTTGGTTACAAATCCTGCCAAAGACAAGGCTGAGTGAACAATTACATTTGTATTTATATTGTTGTCTTTAATATATTCAAGTATAGAATATCCATCTATTTTTGACAGGACAGTATCCATAACAACAGCATCAACTGTGTTGTTTTTTACCAATTCCATCAATTCTTCTCCATCTTTTGCGGTTCCCACTATTTCAAATTTGTCATTGGCAAAAACTTTTGTCATTTTTTCGAGTGTAACGCTGTCTTCGTCTGCTAAAATTAGCGTCCAGTTTTCTTTCATAATCCCTCCTGCCATAATAGGCTATGAATTGATTGTAACAAATTGCGATTTTTTAAGCCCCAAAATAATGTGGTGAAAAATTGTGGATTATATCTTTTTTAAAACTATTAAGAATTATCTTGTCGAAAATATTCCGCTTTGTTATTATTTTGCTTAAATAATGATTTTTTTATCATATTTTTGTATTTTTGACTATAAATTAATGAGACGGAGGAATTTTTATGAACAATGAAAACAAATTATCTCATATAATTGAATTGCCAAACTTAAACTTTAAAACTCAAATGAATATCCCTATTGATGCCAATGCACACATAAAGACAATTATCAACATTCAGCCATATCTATTTGACACCAAACTGGAATGTGTCAACTCAAAATGTGAAGCCAAAGGCAAAATTGGTGCCAAAATTATTTATCTTGACATTGACAATGTTTACAACACCCTTACAGGTGAAATAAGTTTTGCTGAAAATGTGCTTGACAACAACTTGACTGGTGACGTGCAAGTTTTGATGTCAAACGAGCAAATTTCTTCTAGCGTGAGTTTTGACGACCTGCACCTAAAAATTGACTTGTCCGTAAATGCAAAACTCATTGGCAACATCAACCTAAACTTAAATCTCTGCAACACAGAAAACCCTGATTTGATAAGCAAAAAGCAAACTATCACTACCTGTTGCTCTGTTGACAAAATTGATGCAAGAAACAACCTAGAAACAAATTTAAAATTGCCATATCGTGCCAACAAAATTTTGAATATTGCAATCTATCCTGTTGTGACCAAGGTTGAAAGCAATTCAAATTATATCACAATCTCTGGCAACAGCACAATACAAGTCCTTTATGACGTTGACAGCGACACCAGTTGTGAGTTGAAATATTTTTGCAATAGTTTCCCATTCAAATATGAGGTGCAAGCCAATTCAAACTCGGACAGCATTGCTAATGTTTGCCTGCATCTTGACAATTCTAGCATAAATTTTTCTTGCGAGTTGAACGAAAGCGAAACAGACATCGCGCTTGACTATGATATTGTGACCAGTGGTTTTGTTTTTAACCCCCTAAGTCTAGAATATTGTGATGACGCCTATTCTATTTCATCACAAATTGACACAGCATTTACTGAACGAGAGTTTGACAACATTCAACCGTTGCTATCTTTTGGTGCCAATGTTGACGGCGAACTGCAAATTGCAGACAGCACACAAATTGATGAAATTGTGGCTTGCATAAACCATTCTTGCTTAATCACCCAATGCTACAACGAGCAAAACTCAATCGTCTTGGAAGGGGTGATAACCAGCAACTTAATATATATGAATGAAGAGCATCAAGTTTTGTCTCTAAATTGTGAGTTGCCGTTTAGTGTATCAAAAAATGTGGATTTAGACTGCAAAACATTAAACTTTGATGCGACTGTCACCAGCTGCAAAACCAAAATTAAACGTGGAAATATTTTGGCGCTTGACTATGAAATTGAAATAGTGGGCTACACCAAAATTTGCAAGCAGGCCAAAATGTTGGACAGCATAAAATATGGCGAAAAAATTGAATATGGTGACATTGCATTTCAAATCTGCGTGGCAAAAACTGGCGAAAATCTTTGGGATTTTTGCAAGCGAACACACACAACTGAAAGTCAAATAAAAGAACTAAACAAAGAAATACCACCTGTATTTCAAGGTGGTGAAAAGATATTGATTTTTAGATAACTTACATTATTTTTTGGATTTCTTCTTTTTCTTTAATCCCATAGTTGTTTCCATAAGTTTTATTAGGCCTTCTTTTGTTCCCATTTGCATATTTTCAAGGTCAAAAAGAAGCATTGCATAGTTGACAAAAACAACCACCAAAAAATTGTCAAACATAGCATAATTTTGCATTTTTTCAATAGATACTTGATTGCACATTATTAATTGACTGTCTTTGTAGACTTTTTCTTTAAAAACGCCGTCATTAAATTCGCTGATAAAATAATCATAGTTTAGTTCGTCAAGTTTTTTGAAATATTTTGCTTGCATTTTGGATGCAATTATTGGCATAACCAAGTTGAGTATTTGAACAAGCAACAAGGCCGCAACCAAAATGATGTCAAGCACCAAACTGTTGCTCTTGACTATATCATAAATCATTATCCCTATCATAATAAGCAATGCAACAGGTGTTGCCCAAAAAGCAAATTTGTCCTTTTTTGCACGCTTTAATTTGTAAGCAATTTTGCTTGACTTGATAGCAATTTCGCTATTGCACTTATATTTGGATTGTAAAATCACTGTCCACCTCTACAAATTTTTATATAGTTTAACAAAAACAGAAAAACTTTTCAACAAAAAATTCCACTTATGTGGAATTTTTTTGCTATATTTTGTGTTTTTCGTCAGTTTCACGTTGTCTTATACGTCTAATAACTAATATTGTAATAATAATTATCAACAATATCAACAATATTAGGCTGACAATCAAAATAATTTTCCAAATTGCAAAATAGGTTTTGTCAATAACTATTCCGTATGTTGATTTTGTGTTGTCTGTTATTTTCATTTGGATTTTTGAGTTGACTATTGAATAACTTGCCGTTTCTACATCCTGTCCAGAAATTGCATATACTGCTTGCATATCTTCGACATAAGGAATTCTTATATAACAACCCTTCAATTTTTGTGCAATGTTTATGGTTGCACCATTTTTGGCTGTCAAAGAGAATATGTAGAACGAATGGATTTTTTCATCTCTTGACACTCTGTCTTCTAATATTGAATATAGTCTTGGATAATCTGACGATGTTGAGTCTATATATCTAACCACAAATTCCGCATTGTTATACACATCAAATGAAATAAGTCCTTTTTCGTCCAAATCGACAATTTCAAACTCGCCGACATTCTCAATGGTATAACTCAATTTGTATGGATAAATAGTAATAAAATATGCAAGTTCACCCAATTCATAGTTGGCGCTGTCAGCCCCCATCAAAGCAGTTGCTCCGCCGACTACAACTTTTTTGTTTTCACCAATAGAATAATCTTCTAATGTCATAGTGAGTGAACTTATTGCACCGTCAAAAGCGATATAAACTTCATCGCCTTCTATTGCACCAGACACCATAATTTTTTCTATCTTGCCGTCTTTTCCAAGTTGCACTATTTTTTGTCCATTGATTTCCAAATCAGTGTTGGTGTCATATTTTAGTGTGTAATTTTGTTCATCTTTATACATTATGTTGTAGAAAGTAAACAACTTGTTGCTGATAGAGACTTTTTTGGCAGTAATTTTTCCCATACTGTCCAAAGTGAAATTGGCAATATAATAAGCCGTATCAATAGGTGTTGCAAATTGATAGTTGTTTTTTAAACTGTCTGACAAACTGATGTTGAAAAGCATTATGTCTTTTGTGTCTCCAACCGACTTGTCTTCTGTGTCATTTTTGGCATAAACACCTGTCATATTATTGAAATTTAATGGAGTGTAATCTTTGTCATTGTCCACAACTCCGTCAAGCCCAACTTGTGTTGACAAATAATCAGCATTGTTTGATGTAATTGACCCATTGCCGTCATATTCTTTTGACACCACGCCACCAGAATATTTTAACGTAACTGTTTTTCTATTTATAACCAAAATAATTGGATATGGAAATTCATAAATATTTTCAATGCTCAAAACGACATTGTAACTACCCGCATTTGTTGGGTCAGCAATATCCCCATTGAGATAATACACAACTGTCAAAGAAAATTCTTCTGCATCATAGACAACATCTTTGTCTTCTGTGCTGCCATAAGTCAAATATTGTGCTTCACCATTATACACTGCTGATGACCTAATATAATATGAGTTGTCACCTTCTGTCCTAAACTCAAAATTGTTCAAAGTTATTCTTGGTTGGAAATACGCTTGAATAACAACAGTGTCTTTTTCGTCCCAATTTTGCAAAATTGTTTGCCAAAGATTTGGTCCAGACACACTTCTCATCTCCAAAGTATAATTCTTTTGTGGTGAGTCAGAACTTGTCTTTTCGCACAACTTGTGATCTCCCAAAGCAAAGTAAGAGAAATAATATTTTTGTCCAAAATTGTTGACAACATTTTCCAAACTTACAATACATTGCAAACTTGTTCCATAATATGCTTGAATATTAAATCCTGAGGTGTTGTCAGACGTGATTCCGCCCATTTCTTCTTGATAAACAAGTCCTATTCCATAATTTTTTATCAATCCTTTGTAATTGGTTGCTGAAAAGTTGATTGTATACTCTTTTATTTTAAATCTCAGATAAATATTAAGATTGGTTTCTTGGTCCAATTTGTCCAACAAAGTTGAATTGAGTTGGAAAGTCAAAATATACAATCCGTCTTGGAATTTAAAGTCCATATATTGATCGGCAATATTATGAGTTGTGTCTTTTTCATTAAGATTGAATGTGAGAATAAATCCGTCATTGTTATTTGTCACAAAATAAATGTCTTTGTCAAGATTAATTCCCCCAAAACTTGTTTTGAATTTGATTTTGATATAATGACCTATTGCATATTCTTCATTTGCTTTTTTGATATAGTCGCCGTTTAAAGTGTCGCAATATGTAATCGAAAAACTATCCTTGTCCACCCAATCTTCTTCTTTTACTCCTGTTGGGTTTATTTCTGTCAAGTTGACTGTGTTGGTTGTGACGGAATATGTCCTTTCTACAAACACAACATTGATAATCAGTCGTCTATAATCCGCATAATTTTTTTGTTCGTCTTTGGATGACCAGTTAGGGCTGCTAAACGTCAACAACTCATTGAATTTGCCGTCCGTCAAATTTGATGACACGTCTATTTGATAGTGATATATGCTGCCATCAACTTTTGTTATTCCGTTGGATGAAGAATGAATATACACCAATTCGTGAGTTGTAAAGTTGCTTTTGTCTTTGTTGAGCAAATATCCATAATATAAATATTTTTCAATACTGTCAACAGGTTCAAACTTGTAGCCCGGATTGGCCGAAATTGTAAAGTCAAGAATGTCACCCACCTTGAATGTGGTTTTGTTGGCTGTGATTGTCCCCACATCTTTGTCCGTATTGACTGGCTTGCCGTCTTCATCTTGGAACATCGTGTTGAACTCCAAAGTATATTTTAAACTTTCAAACACAGCATAATATGTCAAATTTTTTGGTTCACTAAACTTTATGGATATTGTTGTCTCAGTTGAGAGTTGTGTCAGCACACTCCCTTCCAATGATGCCCAAAAACCAAACACAATTCCGCCAACATCTGAGTCGTCCATAGAAAACTCTACTTCGCTTTCAAACGGAATATCATCAAACACAACAACATAATCTGTGTCACTTGGATTGGCCTTTTTTATCTCTTTGTCAAAACTTGACTTGATTTTTGCCTTTTGCGTGTTTTCTGCACTTGTTCCGTCCTTCAAGTAATACACAAAAGTCACTTTGTATGTTCGTTCTGTTTGGATTATATACAAATACACAATATTTTCTTCATTGGCATAATTCAAAACAAATTCTTCAAAGTCAATCGAAATTCTTGCAACTGTTTGACTGTCTTTTGTGCCAACAAGGTCTTCAACAACGTTGTCTGCGATGTTTTCGTTTATATATGCATTTGAAATATAAAATCCTTCTTTGCTTCTCAATGTCAAAGTTGGTTCTAGTTCTGTTCCGTCTTCATTCAATATTGTTGACCAACTCAAAACAATCATTTTGGTGTCACTAATATCCGTTGCTCCGTCAGTTGACTGTGAGTCATATTCAACTTTGAGTCCGCCCACTTCGTCAATAATTTGGATTTTGTAATCAATCGCTTGCATTGTGATAGTAATTGTCTTGCCCACATATTCAGAAATCATATAAAAGGACATTTCTGTTCCATTGATAGTTGGTTGCTGACTGCCTTCATAATTCATTGAAATCCCAGCAAATTTGTATCCCTTGACAATTTTTGTTGTGTCAATAGAAATTCCAACTTGGTCGCCAAGTTCTGCACCAATACTTATTTGATAGTCACCAACACTTACATTGTTGGCATTTGGAACAGACACAATAACATCGCTCAAACTGTAACCTTTGCCAGCAATTTGGACTGTAATTTGTTGAGTCTTTGGTGAGAAAACAACTTTCAAATTTAAGTCAGAAAAATTTGAATGAACATAAATGTAATTGTCTTGGCTTTCAAAATATGGCAAAGTCGAACTGCCTGTTATGGTAAAGCAGTTGAATTTGTAAGCATCCACATCCTTATTTTGTGCCAAACACAAAACAACGTCATCACAAGTTATGTTGGAAATTGTATGTTTATACGTTTCGCCTGCTGTGTATGTATAATTGTTGCCAAAGTTTCTTGCAACTGTCATATTTTTTGAAAACTTTTCACCGTCAAACAAATAAGTGTGTGAAGCATATGTCAAACTTGTATAATCTTCACCTGTTTTTAAGATTTCTACATCACCTATTGGTGTTGCATATTGATATTTGATTTTACCATTGCCCAAATCTGTCTCTTTGCCGTCTTGCAAAGTTATGGTTGACAAAATCAAGTTTTGTGTAATATCCTCGCCCGAAATTGTTGAACCAAAAACTTTTAATGTAGAGCCATCCAATGTCCACCAATCAATTATGCCAAGACTCAAACTTGCCATTGGGCTGGTGCCGTTGTCATCTGTCCACCAACTTGTGTTATAAAGTTGATAGTTGACAGTCTTGTAGTCATAATCCACAAACAAATAATAATACAAATCAAGATTTACATTTGACACTGGAACAAAAGCAAAATGTGTATCTTCAAGATATCCCTTATTTAAAAGGTCGTTGCGGTTGTCGTTCGTCAATTCATCAAATGCTTTCCACCCCAATATTTCAAATCCAGAATAAGCAATACCAGTAAGGTTGATTTGTTGCCCAACCTTTATTGTTTCAATGCTTGCCAAAGAGTTGATTTTGCTCTTCAAGTATTCGTTTGGATTTGCTGTATTATCCAAAACATCAATATGCACATTGTAGTTGATTTTGGTATAAATAATATAGACTTTGACATCGCTTGGGTCAGTATCGTCAATCGAGACTTCCAGTCCGTCAAAACTCTCACTGTCGCAATCGCGGTTGGTAGTTATTGCAAACAACTGATACCCATAAACATTATTTGGAACAATGGTTTGATTGTCTATATCATCAACTTTCAAACTGCCAGTATCCAAATCCCAAACAACTTTTTGATTTGGCAACAAATTCATACTATTCACAATATACCAAGACACATTGCTCTCAACATTTTGATTGTTGTCTCTTGTCATTTCAACAAATTGGATGTTGTAAGTTTTTCTTAAAAATTTCACTGTCAACAAGTTGTATTCTTTATTGAAATATCCACGCAAATTTATGTCATTTTTTTCTAGTCCCGCAAGTCCGTCACCAGACAAAATTGATGACGTAAAAGTGTAAAACTTGTCACTATAAAAACTAAACGAGTAATTGGCGCCACTTTCCATTAAGTATTGCATTTTTTCTTCATCATCCGACCTGCCATAATATCCGTATTCAAAAGATATCAAATTTTCAACCTTTGCTTTTTCAATAGTATTGTTTTCTTCATCAATCGCAAGAATAGTAAAAAGATACAATTCTGTTGCACTCAAATTGAATGTTGCGTTGTTTTTTGCTTTATATCTCAATTCAAGGTCGGTTGTGATATAATTTGCCCCAACATTTTTGTGTGTCAAGACAACATATGTATAAGAATCATAGTCAAATGTTATTTGTTCGCTTGCAACCGCTTCGTCAATCGTTTTTGTTGCATCAAAAGATGTTTCTACCCCACCAATTTGGCAAGACATAATTTTTTTATTTTCATCAAGATTTATTAGCGCAATAGGTTTTGTGTTGAAACTCAAATAATTTGACAAAATCTTTTTTAAATAAACATTGTCCTTAATCTTAAAATTCATTGTTACAACATCGTTGTAATACACATATCCACCGTCAAAAGCATTGTCTTTGTCCGCTCTTGGATAGTTGAGAATAGTGCTATCATCAAATCTCTCTTCGTCATAAGTGTAAGCAAATTCTTGCAAATCAAAATATTTTGTAATAGAACTGGTGATTGTGTATGGAGTGTAATCAAAAACCGCACGATAAGTCACGTCACCGTTGTCCATAACAAAACTATATTCGGCCGTCTCAACAACTGTTTGATAATCTTCATCAACTTTTATTTGCCAAGCGACAAAATGACAACCTTCTTTGGGTGTTGCACTTAATGTAACTGAGTCACCAACCGCATATCTTCCAGCACCTGTCACTTCGCCTTTTTCAAAATCACCAAGCACAGTAACAGTTGAAGAACCATCTTCACCCACAACCTGCTCTTCAATAGGCGTGATATTCAACTCGAAGTTTTTGTTGACCGAAAAACCTAGCGCACAAAAAACTGACGCTATCAAAACCCCCAACAAAATCATTCCTTTTTTTAAACTCTTAACCATATGCCCCTCGCTATAATTTGGTTATAATTTTTATATTAATATAATATACTAAAATATAAAAAAAACAAAATGAATTTAATAATTTTTAAAAAACCAAAGAAAAAATTGTAAAAATAAATTTGAAAATTAATTAAAATTTAATTTAAAATAAATAATATGAAAGATAATTAAAAAATTAAATATTTTTGCAAAAAATACACCAAAATAGCATAAAATTGCATTATTTTGCATTTTTATTTATTATTTTTTGAATTTTTATTTTAATTTATTTTTTAATATTTTTAATTTAATTTTTTATAATTTTAAAATTTGCTAGTTAATTTAAAAAAATTGTGATATGATTGTAAGTATGAAAAGAAAAATATTTATTTCAATATTAATATGTGTGTTGGCAATTGCTAGCATATTTTCTTGTGGATATCAAGCAATTTTGGCGATAGACGACAAGACGGATTATTTATACGGCAAAGACTTTGACGGACAAATTGTTGAGCAAGTGGTAGTTTCTATTGACAACAACACCTATTCACCACAACAAAAGCAAGACATAAAATGGACAGCGCGCAATATAATCAATCAAAAATTAATTGCATATAAAGCCAATGTAAATTCTATGATACTCAGTGCAAGAAGCAATGAGCACAGAGCCCTACTTCAACAAATGCTTGACGGTGTGGAGTTTTCTTCACCTGACTGGGATGAAGAAACTGGTGAATTTTTTGTCAATGTAACATTTTTAAACGAGACAGCATATCTTTGGTTTTACAACGTTTTGGAAAAGAACTTCAAGCAAACAACCACAACTGAAAAATGGCTTTATTACACAATTCACTATACTGGTAATATTGACTATATGAAAAATGTGGGATTGTTCAACCTATTGTCCACTTCTGAGTCGCTGACAAGCATTTTCCCTGAGATAGCCAACTCTCAACTTTCTTACTCTTACCTCACTCAGTCAGGGAGATATCATAGCAATGCGGACAGTATCACCCGAACAACTGACGGATATGTCCACACTTGGAATGCAACGAGCGAAAACAAAGAAATTGAATTTCACCTAAATATTGCCCATAGACAAAATTGGTATATTTTGGCTATCATTATTGGACTTTCTTGCGCTTTGATTTTGGGAGTTGTTGCACTCATAATTGTAATCATCAAGCACAACAAAAGAAAAAGACTAATTTATCGAATGATAAACCGTCAAAACAATTTGTAAAAATTGAATTTTAAATTAATTGCAAACAAAAAACAGTTATGTCACTCATAACTGTTTTTATTTTTTAGTCAATTATTACAACTTCTTTACAAGTTTGAAGTCCACACGGCCTTTGTTGTCAATATTGATAGTTTTTACTACCACTTCGTCACCAATGTTGACTACATCTTCAACTTTTTCTACTCTTTCTTTTGAAAGTTTTGAAATATGAATCATTCCATCTTTGCCCGGAGCAACTTCTACAAAAGCACCAAATTGCATAATGCGGACAACTTTGCCAGTGTATTCTTTGTTCAATTCAAAATCTTCTGCAATAGTCAAGATGATGTCTTTTGCTTTTTGAGCCATTTCGCTGTCAGCAGTTGCAATAAACACATCACCTTCATCCTTGATGTCAATTTTTACACCAGTTTGAGCAATGATTTCATTGATAACCTTGCCACCGCTTCCAATGACTTCTCTGATTTTGTCTGGGTCAATTTTGAAAGTAATAATTTTTGGTGCATATTTTGACAATTCTTTTCTAGGTTCTGGAATAACTGCAAGCATTTTGCTCATAATTTCAAGTCTACCTACCCTTGCTTGTTCAAGAGCAGTTTTTAAAATAGTTCTGTCAATTCCGTGGATTTTTATATCCATTTGAATTGCCGTGATACCTTTTTCTGTTCCTGCAACCTTAAAGTCCATATCTCCAAGGAAATCTTCAAGTCCTTGAATATCTGTCAAAATTGCAACTCTGTCAGATTCTTTGTCTTTGATAAGTCCCATAGCAATTCCTGCAACTGGGCTAGAAATTGGAACACCAGCATCCATAAGAGCCAATGTGCTTCCGCACACACTTGCTTGTGATGTTGAGCCGTTGGATGACAACACTTCACTAACTGTTCTTATAGCATAAGGGAATTCTTCTTCGCTTGGAAGCACTGGCAACAATGCCCTTTCTGCCAAAGCGCCGTGACCAATTTCACGTCTGCCCGGACCACGAATTCCTTTGGCTTCACCAGTTGAATATCCTGGCATATTGTAGTGGTGCATATATCTCTTTTCGTCTTCGTCATCAAGACCGTCAAGTTCTTGCGCTTCGCTGAGCATACCCAATGTGCAAGTGGTAAGCGCTTGTGTTTCTCCACGAGTAAACACTCCGCTTCCGTGCACTCTTGGAAGAATTCCAACTTCGCACCAAATTGGACGAATTTCTGTCAACTTTCTTCCGTCTGGTCTAACTCCGTTGTCAAGGATTTTTTTACGCACTTTTTCTTTCTTCATATTGTAAAGAACTTGTGCAATTTCTTTCATATTGTCTGGATAAGTTTCTGCAAAATGCGCAAAAACATCTTCATTCATTGCTTCTTCTTTGGCATCACGCACGTGTCTATCAAATTCTTCCAAAACAGTGTCGAGAAGTTTGTCTGCATATTCTCTAACATCTTTTTCAAGTTGTTCTGGAATTGAATCAAATACAATTTTGTCAGTTTTTATAGCCAAGCCGTCTTTTTGAAGGTCAGCGACAATTTCTTCTTGGAAAGCAACTTGTTTTTTGATTTCTTCGTGTGCAAACATAATAGCATCAAGCATCAAGTCTTCGCTAACTTCTTTTGCACCGGCTTCTACCATCAAAACTGCTTCTTTGGTCCCTGCAACGGTCAAGTCCATAACACTTTTTTCTTGTTCTGCAAGATTTGGATTGACAATAAACTTGCCGTCAACACAACCAATATTTACACTTCCTGTTGGCCCTTCAAATGGAATGTCTGACACGCTCAAAGCGATTGAACTGCCCAACATTGCAAGTGGTTCTGGTTGAATGTCTTGGTCGACAGACAATGGAGTTGCAACGATTGACACGTCATTGTAAAATCCTTTTGGAAACAATGGTCTAATAGGTCGGTCAATCAATCTGCTTTTTAAGATAGCGACATCACTTGCCCTACCTTCACGTTTTTTAAATCCGCCAGGGATTTTGCCTATTGTGTAAAGTTTTTCTTCAAAGTCCACACTAAGTGGGAAGAAATCTTGTCCAGGACGAGCGACTTTTGACATTGTGGCATTGACCATAACGACAGTGTCACCGCACCTAACAAAACATGAGCCGTTAGCCTGGCCACAATATTTGCCAAGTTGCACGCTAACTTCTCTGCCACCGATGGTGGTCTTGTAAATTCTTTCGTTCATACTTTTCTCCTTAAAACGATTTTATTATAGCACAAATTTTTTTTGTTGTATATAATTTTGATAAAATAATTAAAAAATTATTAATAAATATTTTTTAAGAAAACACGAATTTTAGTTGAAAAAAAATGTGCTTTTGGGTTATACTTAAATAAACAGAATATTTTAAAAGGGGGAAATATGGGAGTTAATGATTTTGACAACGATTTGCCAGACTTGACCGACTTGGACGATGAACAAGTTATGCAACTTGTGTCAAACAACGAAGCACTATCACAACTTTTGCTTGATGAAGAAGATGACGAAGAAAATGACTCTCCCGATGATGACGAAGAGTTTGGCACATATCAAGACCCTGATTTTGACCCTGACAATGATGATGAAGAAGAAAACGAATATAGTTTTTTGGAAGACCCAGACGAAATAGCCAATCTCTCTATGGGGGAAGTTGAAGATTATGCCCAAGAAATTGACCCAAGCGAACTCAACGAAGACCAAGAAGACGGCTATCAAATGCTTATGGAAAGAGACGCCCAAATAAAACAGGACAAAGTTTCTCTCATAAGATTTAAGATAGATATTTTAAAAGAAATGTCAAGAATCCGTCAACTAAAAGCACAATATCCAGAAGCCAAAAAAAGATTGCCACAACTAAAAGTGGAGCAGAAAAAAAGCCCTAAGCAAATGCAGGCAAAATTGAAGTCTTATGGAATTCAAGAAGAAGAAATTCTTGCTGCTGCTTCAAAAGAAATAAAGAAAGTAAAAACACTAATCAAAGCGGAAATTGCGGTTGCAACTGCTCAACTTGCGGCCGAAGTTGCAAAAGATATTGCGACCAAAATTCCATTCCCAGCCAATGTGATTGTGTTGGGTGTAATTCTAACAATTATTCAAATGGTTTTCACCATTGCAATAGTTTGTATGGCGATTTTGGTTATTGCCATTGCAGTAAATCAAAATGTGGATGTTGAAAACGGACAATTTGCAACAGCGGCAGGAATATCAGGCGACAAATTTTATGGTGCTAGATACATATATTATGATGACGAAAAAGCAGTGCAAGAGTTGGAAAGCAACTATCAAAATTTGGTTGTTGACCTTGTCACTCGCATTGACGAAATCAACGGAATTGACGCGACAATTCAACTAACTTGGACTGGCGATAGACCAGCCGAACTCACTCAAATGATAAAAGTTGTTGCCGACCAAACAGACAACAGCGATGAAGTCTTTGACAATCTCTATGACCACCTAGAAATTGTTGACCACTTTGGATATACAGGCACAGAACTCGACAACATTCAATCCGCTCTTCTTGAATACATCAAAGTAAACAACATATTTGCTATTGATGAAGAAGTGTTTACATCAAACTTTGATGACATTTACAACACAATATTTGACACAAATTATAGTTCACTAAACGTTGTTGCACCTTTGTATTTTGTTCAAGATGTCATTCTTGAAAGTGACAAATCAATGCTTGAAACTATGCCAGAAAAAAATTATGTTGCAATGATTTTTATGCCAAAAGAAGAAGTCACAATTGAAGAAATCAACTTTATGCTTTATGTCAAAGAAAAATCCGTTGACGAAAATGCAGCGACACAAGTAAAAATAGAATTTGTGAGCAACAATTCAAACAATGAAACAATCCTTGCAAGCGACATTGCAGATTCTAGTTGGTGGGACGTGGACCAGTCAGCAAAAGAAACAAAAGTCGTTACCAATATTACACTGTCACAATTTGCCAGTATAGATTTGGCAAATCAACAACTTTTGAATGGTGCGAGTATTTATTCATTGATTGAAAGCGACCTACAAATCAATTCAACAAAAATTGCTCAATTATTTTCATCAGTTGAAGTTTCTGGCAATAACCAAAACTATATTGAAATAAACTATCTTCCTAGCACAGACCAAAACTGCTATTATTTGAGATTTGAAGCAGACGGAGTGTTCCAATTCTGCGAATATTACACAAAGTATTAAACCAACAATGTGAATATAATGAAGAACAATCTCAACAATATCAAAACTTGGATTTGGTGAAGAATAGCAAATCTTAAATTTGATAAAAAGCAGTAAAACTTAATTTGGTGAAGAATAGCAAAAAACACTTACTCGAAGTAAGTGTTTTTTTTAGCCATAAAAATCTTTTACACACAAATCCCAACTTTGTTTGTCATAATTATTTTTCTTTTCAATAGAATAATTATCATTTATATATTCACCCAAAAATTGTGTGGTTATTTTTGCGCCAGCAGTATTGAGATGTCCACCGCCGTCACGAGTGTGTATTTTCAAATCAATGCCGTTTATATCATAATTTTTGTTGAAGTCTAGATATTTTAGACCATAACTATCCGCAAGTTTTTTGGTGGCTTCATATCTTGCATTGGACCAAACTGATTGCGCTGTTTTCATCATCAAGAGTTCAGAATTGTGTTCTTTGCAAAGTTTCACTATCTTGTCAATATATGGGCGATAACTTTCACGAGTAGTCAAGTTTAGGTCTGTTCTGTTCATATACGACTCACCGCCAAAATATCCTTCAACTTCCGACATTGAAACAAATCCTTTTGATATTCTTGCTTTTTCTCTGCCCTTTTTGGTTGTCAAGTCGCCAATATTCTTCCAGTTGTCGTGACGAACAAAAAATCCAAAATTATCTGACAACTTTTGCGCAGTTGCATCTTTGTATGAATACAAATTTTCAACTTCCCAAATGACAAGAGACGGGCTTTGATACTTAAACATATCATTTAGCCAGTCATAAGTTTGCTTTAATGTCTGTTGTGTTTGACCCATATTGTATGAAGTATAGCCATACTCTTTAAACATTACAGCCGGAGCATAAGCACAATAAATTTCACTGTTGCCAATCGCAACTATATCCAAAGAGTTTTCTTTTTCTTCACGATAGCCAGTAATTCTTGTAATCTTGACATCCAAAGTTACGGCAAACAAGTTGTTTAGGCTAAATATTATTGCAAGGATAATAGCAACAAATATTATTGGCCTAAACACATATTGAAGTTGAAATTTCTTTTCTTTCTCTTCCATATTTGCCTCCTTTAATACAACGCATACATTGGTGCAACCGCTTGATAGGTCGTGCCGTATGCCCCAAATATCATAATCACAAGTATCAAACTTATCCAAACTATATATCTCACAACAATGTGAGTTTTTTCTATTTGGTCACGCACACTGCCCACTTTTGATTGCCAAATTTCAACACCCAAAAGTATAGCAATAAACACAAATATCAAAATAAAGTCACCTTTGTGAATAATTCCGCTTGACACAATCTTCCATTCACCAGACTTGAACAATTGCGCAAACATATGTCCAAAGTCATATAGGCTTGCTGACCTAAACATCATAAAACCAATAGCAACAAAAACAAATGTCCTTGCAATTCGCAATGCTTTCATCCAAACAGCATCTTTGTTTATGTGCATTTTTTCCATAAGTTTTTTGTATACTGGCTCCATAAGCATTCCCAACATCATAATGGTATACCAATAAAGTCCATACACAACATAAAGCCAACCACTGCCATGCCAAACTCCACACGCCAGCCAAACAAACAACATAGGCAATGCACTTGCAACAAATTTTTCTAAGAAAGGTTTGTTTTTGCTATGTATCTTTTTGTTGATTGACATCATAGGTTTTGAAAATGACACTGGATAAAAGATATAATCTCTCAACCAACCGCCAAGAGAAATGTGCCACCTTCTCCAAAATTCGCTAACTGATTGAGAGAAGAATGGTCGGTCAAAGTTTTTGGCAAGTTCAAATCCATACATTTCAGAAATACCTGTCGCCATATCAATATAGCCAGAAAAGTCTGTGTAAAGTTGAAATGCGTATAGGACAGCCACAAGTGCAATAATTCCGCCAGAATATTGTGAGTAGTTGGCAAAAACAGTCCTTACCACAATATCAATTCTATCTGCTATTACTATCTTTTTAAATAGTCCCCACAAAAATCTTTGTATTCCGTGGGCTGTTCTTTTGTATTCAAAATCTTTGCCGTCAAAAAGTTGATTGGCAAGGTCATTGTATCTCCCTATTGGCCCTTCAATAAGTTGTGGAAAGTATGCAAGGAAAAGTGCCAATCTAAAATAGTTTTTGTCAGCACCATATTTGCCCCTAAACACATCAATAAGATATCCCAATGCTTGCAATGTGTAATAAGAAATTCCCAAAATAGGAAAAGCAATGTAAATAAAGAAGTTCTTTTCAAACGCATTGTTGATTTTGTAAATTGGAAGATTGCAATATTTGAGCAACGCCCAAATGACAATATTCAACATTACGCCAATCCAAAGATACAAGAGTTTTATCCTTGCATATTTTTTCTTCAACTTTTTCTTTTCTTCTTTTTCTAGCCCTTCTTTTTTGGCTGCAAATTTTTTGTTTTGCTTGTCAATAAGAAGAGCACAAAAATATACGCTAGTGGTCGTCACCACCAACAAAAACACCCAATAAGAACTCAAAAAGAATGCCAAAGCATAACTGGATACAAGAAGTGGTATCCACCTAAACTTTTTTGGCACTATCCAATATATTGCAAAAACCAAAAGACCAAAAATTGCAAGTGCAACAAGACTTAGTTGCGTGACGTCAAGTTTGCCCATTAATCTTCCAACTTCTTTACAAGATTGTAGATTGTTTCTACTGACTTAAAGTTTTCTGGAACAATCTCAACAGGTGAAATCTCAATGTCAAATTCATCATTCAATGCAATGACAAGTTGCATAATGCTGAATGAATCAAGATATCCTTTTTCCAACAAGTCTTTTGTGTTTTTTACATCCACATTTGGAAGAATTCCGCTTAATATTTCAATTATTTTTTCCATATTTTTCTCCTACAAATTTTTATAGTTATTTTTGTAATACACTCTATCAATTTTCCCATTGGCGTTGAGTGTCATTTGTCTTACACGTTTTACAACACTTGGCCACATATATTTGGGCAACTTTGCTTGTGCGCGATTGTAAATATCTTCGTCTTGAAGTTTGCCTTCATAAATCAAAACAATTTTGTCTTCATCTTTGTCATAAATTGACACAACATTTCGCATCCCTTCCATTGAAGAAAACGCCATTTCTATCTCGCCAAGTTCAATTCGATAACCCATATGTTTGATTTGAAAGTCTTTTCTTGTGATATACATAATATCACCATTGTCAAGTTCTTTCACCAAGTCACCTGTGCGATACATCCTTTCTGGATAGGCTGTATTGAGTGGATTTTGTGGGAAAGCGCTGGCAGTTTTTTCTGGATTGTTGTAATAACCGCTTGCAAGAAAACTTCCCCTAACACACAACTCACCCTCTTCACCAACTTTTGCAACTGTGTTGTCGTCTTTTAAGATAAACACATCACAATTGTTGCAATGTTTGCCAATAGGCAATGGTTCGTCATCCTTAAACTCTCTGTTGATTTTGTAGAATGTGCACACATCAACTGTTTCTGTTGGGCCATACAAATTGGTATATTCAACATTTGGCAAAAACTTTCTCCAATAGTTGAGTTGTTTGGTTGGCATAACTTCACCAATAAACATAACTTTTTCTAGATATTTTGGCACCATATAGTCCAAAACTTTTAAGTTGGCAAATATGCAAAGTGCTGACGGCACCCAATAAATTGTGTTGACCTTCTTTTCGTTTAAAAATTCAATAACTTTGATAGGGAAAGTAAACAACTTTTTGTCAATAATGTGATAGGTTGCCCCTGCCACCATTGTTGCAAAGAAGTCTGACACAGATGCACTAAAATACAATGGAGTTTGGCCACCAAAAACTGTTTGGTCATTGATATCAAATTCTGTCTTGTACCAATCAATATATTGAAGCAATGTATTGTGGTTGATAACTGCACCCTTTGGAACACCAGTAGAGCCTGATGTATACAATCCATAGGCTAGGTCTGTATCAATCATTTCGCTCATTGCATAATCGATTTTCTCTTGATTAATCTCACAATTCAACAACTCTTCGACCGAGACAATATTTTCAATCCCTAATTCTTTGACTTTTTCTTGATACTTTTCTTCAAAAACAATCAAACTTGGTTTCAAAGTGTCAAAAATTGCTCTAATTCTATCAACTGGCATAAGAGTGTCAATAATTACATAAAAATTGCCAGAATATAGACTGCCGTATACTGCTGAAATTAGTTTTATATTTTTGTCCGCAAACAAAACTATTGGCTTGCGAAAAAGATTTTTGTCAATTATTCCAGTTGCAATTTTCTTGGCATTTTCGTTTAATTAGCTGTATGAAATTTCGTTTTCGCTGTCAGTGTATGCTATCTTGTCAGCATACTTTTTTGAATTAATTTCCAAAAATTCTACAATATTCTTCATAATGTTTAATATTATATCACCTTTCGACACCATAATCAAGCAAAAATTATATGTAAAAACAAAAAAACTCTATCAAATGATAGAGTTCTTAAATTAACCACGCAAACCAAGTTTTGATTTGATAGCACGATATCTTTCGATGTCGTTCTTTTCAAGATATTTTAGCAATGCTCTTCTGTGGCTGTTCATTTTTTGAAGACCACGAGTTGAGTGCTTGTCTTGTTTGTTTGTCTTTAAGTGTTCGGTCAAGTTGCTGATTCTGGCAGTCAAAATTGCGATTTGAACTTCGATTGAACCAGTGTCATTTTCATCTTTGCCGTATTCCTTAACGATTGCTTTCTTGTCAATGATCATAATTACTCTCCTTTTAAAATTTCTCCATAACCCTTGCGACAACCGAGTAAAGTTCATCTCAACGATTAGGAACATTGTTATTATATCACACAAAAATATTTTTGTAAAGAGTTTTTTGATTTTTTACCCCAACAGATTGACAAATTGGTTGCAAATCCTATTTTTTGTTGCCAACATTTGACTTTTAACTCTTGTAATGCTAATCTTAATGTATCAAATAAAGGGGAAGAGAAAATAATATATTTTCTAGATTTTGTTATGACTGCTTCGCTTATTGTAATTATATCAACTTTGGTCCTTATGCAATTGTGTGTCGTGCTTGACTTAAAAATCAAAACAAAGCACTTTACTTTTGACTGCTATTGGATTGTGTGCCTGATTGGTTCGCTAGTTTGTATCGCTTGCCATTTTATCTCTTGGGGAAGTTTAAAAAATGTTTTTGTTGCGCAAGACGGAATGAATCCATTGCAAATATTGGTGATTTTTATTTCAGCATCATCAATTTCTGTTTTGTTGGACAAAATTGGATTTTTTAGTTATATCGCAAAACTGACCTTAAACAACTCAAAATCAAGTCAAACAAAACTTTTCCTTGTGTTTAATTTGATTATTGCAATTTTGACAATTTTCACTTCCAACGACATCATTATTTTGACATTTACACCATTTATTTGCTTCTTTACAAAAAATGCAAAAATAGATGCAACTCCTTATCTCGTGTCAGAATTTGTCAGCGCAAATGCGTGGAGTATGTTTTTTTATATCGACAATCCAACCAACATTTTTTTGTGTTCCAATCACGGAATAACTTTTTTGGATTATACAATCAAAATGTTTATCCCTGCAACCGTTGCGGGTATTTTCTCTTTGCTCATAACATATCTCATTTTTAGAAAAAAACTTAAAAAACCAATAGAAATTGAAACCCAAACAATAGAAAAACCAAACAAAGCCCTTATGACAATAGGCTTGACGTTTTTAATCCTTATGATTGCATTTATGATGATAGGGCCATACATAGGATTGGATATTTGGTATATTCCTTTGATTTGTGCACTGGGTGCATATTTGGGAGCACTAATTTATTATGCTGTCGTCAAGCAAAAGCCTAGTGTTTTGTGGTCAGCCATAAAAGATTTGCCATATTCACTCGTGCCATTTTTGCTCTCAATGGCAATTATTGTCGCAGCACTAAAAGATGTGGGATTTATCGAAATGTGTGGCAATTCCCTTGACGGCAAAAATATGTTTGTTGTTGGATTTTTGGCTTTCTTGGTTGGCAATATCGTCAACAATATACCAATGTCAATGCTGTTTACTGGAATTTTGAGTTATATGACGGTTAGTTCAAATATTGTATTCAGTGTTGTTATTGCATCAAATATCTGTGCATTTTTGACACCCGTTGGCTCGCTTGCAGGAATTATGTTTATGAACATCATAAAAGAAAATGACATCAAATTTAGTGTCAAACAATTTATTGGTTATGGCGCACTCACATCCATTCCAGTTATGGCCATTAGCCTTGCAATGCTACTAATTTAATATTGCAAACAAAAAAATCCTCACAACGCGGGTTCGGATTTGTTTTGTTTGGTGCGTCCAGAGGGATTCGAACCCCCGACCTTTGGTTCCGTAGA